>NZ_JBSHGZ010000033.1:0-118464 GCF_053618075.1 Embleya sp. NPDC055664 | reverse complement strand
GCGCCGGCGGGGGCTCCCGTCCGGGCGCGATCGGCGGCGCGGGCCCGGGGGCCGCGGGCGCCGGGACGGCCGGCGTCGCGATCTCGGCCGCCGCGGCGGGCGGGCCGCCGCTCGTGTCGATCACGGCGGTCAACCACGCCCAGTCCAGGACCGCGTCGACGGCGACCCCGGCGGGGTCCTCCTCCGCCATCGCTCATCCCCCGTTCAGGTCGTGGAACAGGAGGGTGGCCAGCGTGTCGTTGGTGGGCAGGTGGTCGGCATGTCCGGCGCGCTCGCGGATCCCGTCGCGGAACTGCATCGCGTTGAGCAGCTGGTCGGGGGAGAGCAGCGGCCCGTCGACGCCGTTCGCCAACTCCAGGTAGTGGTCGAGCAACGACTCGTCGAGGGGCACTCCCTCGGGCAGGCGGCTGCGCACGATGCGCTTGAGCACGTCGCGCTCCGGGGCGCGCAGTTCCAGCGGCACGCAGCGCCGCCGAAACGCGGCCGGGAAGGCGCGTTCGCCGTTGCTGGTGAGGACGACGATCGGGAACGCGGCGCAGCGCACGGTGCCGTCGCGCACCTCGACCCGGGCTCCGAAGTCGCCGTCGTACGGTGTCACCTTCGCGCTGCGCAGCCGGGCCCGGCGCAGTTCGGGGATCTCGAAGCCGCCGGTCTCGAACACGTGCAGCAGGTCGTTGGGGAGGTCGACGTCGCTCTTGTCGATCTCGTCGATCAGCAGCACCCTCGGGTGTGGGCGGCGCAGCAGGGCGTCGCCGAGCGGGCCGAGGGTGATGTAGGCACCGATGTCGTCGACGTCGGCGCCGGCCGGGCCCGCCGCGCCCTTGGCGCGCAGGTTCATGTCGTGCAGGCGGGCGAGCACGTCGTATCCGTACAGCCCCTCGCGGAGGGTGGAGCGGCTGGTGATCCCCCAGCGCAGCACCGGGCCCAGGCGCAGCCGGGTCGCGATGCTGCGGGCCAGGGTGGTCTTGCCGGTGCCGGGGCGGCCGGTGACCAGGAGCGGCCGGCGCAGGTGGATCGCGGCGTTGACGAGGTCGTAGACGCGGCGGTCGCCGTGGAATTCGCCCGAGTACGGCTCGCCGGCGCGTTCGCCGGGCAGCGCGGCGGGCTCCGGCACGTGGTCCCCGACGTCGTCGGTGCCGAACAGCCGCCACGGCGGTGGAGGCGGGAGTTCGACCGGACCGGTCCCGGCCTGGGCCCCGGTCGCGCCGCCGGCGTCGCCGCGGTAGATCCACCACGGCGCGGCGGGCTCACCCGGATCGTGGTCCCCGACGGTGCTCGTCGTGGCCTGGCTCATCGCTCGTCCCCCCTGCCCGCCGGGGCGCCGCGCAGCAGTCCCGCACCCTGCCACGGACGCCAACCGGGATCGTCGAACACCAGCACGACCCGCTCCGGCGGCGTGGCCCTGCGCCCCAGGGTGCGCCGCAGGAGGGTCACGGCGGAAGGCAGTTGGGTCAGGTTTCGGTTCTTTTGCTCCAGCATCCGGTACAGGGTCCGCCCCACCGCGGTACCGGAGCAACCGCCGTGCGCGCCGTTCGTGCCGGCGCACGCGTCGGTACAGGTGGTCCCGTGCGTCCACAGCAGGGCCCAGTCGCCGCGGCCGACCGCGCTCTCGACCGCGCCGGGTCGGTCCGGTCGGTGCTCCCACCGGTAGTCCTGGAGGAAGCCGACGGCCTCGTCCTCGCAGTCGTGGCTGCCGCCCCCGCACAGGTGCCGATTCAGGTGCCGCACCGCCGGATTGGCGCGCAGGTTCGCGGATTCGGCCCAGGTGTCGTAGTGCATCGGCCGGGCCACGCCGTGCCGCACGATCGGCCGCAGCACCACCTCGTGGTGTTCGCCGAGCACGATGTGGTCGTCGGCGCCGCCGATCCGGACCGCCTCGAAGGGTTCGTTGAACAACTCGGTCGGCAGCACCAGTTGCACCCGGGCCTTGGCCAGGGAGGTCCAGCCGGTGCGGATCGTCAGGTAGAAGTCGGCGAGGTGGTCGGCGAGTCGCTCCCGGGGCAGGCCGGTGCCCGAGGGCAGGCCCGGCGGTGCCTCGAAATGTTCGAGGCCGACGTAGAACCGCGATTCGGCGTCGTAGCGCACCCGATCCGGCCCGTCGGACGAATATGCGTTCTCCCTGATGAACACCACGAGCGTCAGCGGTTGCCGTTCGCGTACCTCGGCCGGGCGGAACGCGTCGATGTGTCCGGCTTCGCGTAACTGCTCGGCCCAGTCGGCGACATGCGTCTGGTGGCATCCGGCGTACAGCCACTCCAGGAGGTGCCGGATCGGATGCCGGCCCGGCGGCCCGGGCAGCGACATCAGCGCCGCTCCCCACGCGGGGAGGTCGGCGCCGGCGAAAACCCACTCGGGGACGCCTCGTTCGCGCAGGTAGGTGCGCAGCACGGCGGGTTCGCCGGCGCCGATGTCCAGGTCGGCGAGGAGCGCGAGCAGGCGGTGTCGGTACAGGCCGAACTGGTTCTCGGGGTCGCGCTCGCCCTCGCGCCAGTCGGCGGCGCCGGGCCCGCGGTACATCGGCGACTGGCGCAGCGGTCGGCCCCCGGAACCGCTCGCGGCGAGCCGGGTGTCGATCTCGTCGAACATCTCGCGAAAGGCCGGCACGGTCAGCGCGTCCGGTCCCCGCAGGGTCAGGTGTTCGATCAGGGCCGTGGTGAACGCGGGCCGATCCGCCGGGCGGTAGGCGAACTGGCCGTCGTCGGCGGCGAAGACGGCGGAGATGCGGGCCTTGGCCGACTTGTCGCTCGGGCCGGCCGCGGTCAGATTCAGCGGGATGGCCCCGGGTTCACCCCGGCGGTCGGCGCAGGTCTCGAAGACCAGGAACTGGTCGACCCGGCGCGGCACCTCGCCGCAACGGGCCAGGAGTTCGTCGACGGCGATCGCCCGGACCGCGAGCCGGGAGTCACCCGCCAGATGGAACGCGGGCAGTTCCAGCCACCGCCCGTGCGCGTCCAGCCGGCCGTGGCCGGTCCAGTGCAGCAGGAACCGGTCGCCGTCCCGCCAGTGCTCCCCGATCCCGCCGATCACCCGCTCGAAATCCACGTGTTGCAGCTCACCGGGCCCGGCGCCGGGTCCGACCAGGATCGAATCCGCCGCGATCAACTCGCGCAGCCGCTCGGCGGTCGGCTCGGACGCGGCCCGCACCGACGCGAGCACGGTGATCCGCTCGGCACCGGAGGCACCGCTCGTGTGCAGCCATTCGACCAGTTCCAGGGTCTGCGCGAGCGCGCCCGGC
Organism: Embleya sp. NPDC055664; assembly: GCF_053618075.1. Lineage (NCBI taxonomy): Bacteria > Bacillati > Actinomycetota > Actinomycetes > Kitasatosporales > Streptomycetaceae > Embleya > Embleya sp. NPDC055664. The sequence continues at coordinate 115,229 of NZ_JBSHGZ010000033.1, read as the reverse complement.
AGATCGCCCGGCCCTCCCTCGTGCGCCGGATAGTGCTCGACGCAGACGAACAGGGCGTGCACCGTCACCGAGCGCCCTCCACCGCGCGCGCGATCTCGTCGTAGAGCCGCGAGCAGCGCCAGTAGGCGCCGTGGGACCGGGGGAAGGGTCGGCGCACCCGGACCTCGACGTCGCGCACCGCCGTCCCGAAGACGGGCGCGGCGCGGAACGACAACCAGTCGCGGGCGTTCCACACGTTGGTCCACGGAATGCTCAACCGGCTCGGCGGGTCCGCCTGCGCCGGATGGGTCGCGAGCGCGCCGACCGCGCCGAGGTAGCCGATCTGCGAGCCGACGGTGATCAGCGCCCGCACGCCCGGGAGCGGATGGCGCCGCCGCTCGGCCGTGTCCGGTCCGGCCGCCTCGGCCAGCGTCTCGAACGAGGCGATCCCACCCAGGGAGTGCGCGAGCAGCACCACCGGCCCCTCGATCCGGGCGATCCGCGCCGCGAGGTAGGCGCGCAGCGTCGCGCCGTGCGCCTGGTAGTGGAGGATGTCGCCGATCGCGGGCACGCTGCCGCCCAGGGTGCCGCCGCGCAGCGTGTTCTGCAGCGGCCAACTCGCGTACATCAGGCCGCTCTTGAAGGTCCGGCCGACCCAGGTGCCGCCGGCGGTGGTGCCGCCGCACGCGTCGCGCACGGCGGCGACGAGGGTGTCGCGCCACTCCGGCGACCACGCGGTCGGCGCCTTGGACCGCGCGGCGAGCGCCTGCTCGAAGCCGGCCACCACCGCCCGGCCGATCACGTCGTAGTCGGCGCTCGCGGCCAACGCCTCGACGGCGGCGGTGAATTCGGCCGAGTCGGCGACGTCCCGCGCCGCCGCGGCGAAGACGTCCGGCCACTCGGGCGGCACGCCGGGCAACACCGCAGCAAGGTCGATCCCGACCACGTCGTGCTCCACCGCCCAGCGCAGGTCCTCCGCCGCCTCGGTCCGCCGCCCGCCGGGCACCGCGCCCGCGGCCACTTCGCGCAGTTCGTGGCGGGGGTGTCGTTCCAACACCGCCCACAACCGCAGTTCGGCCTCCTCGGGGTCGACCTCGGCGGCCGGTCCGCCCTCGGCGGGGTCGGCAATCCCGATCAGCGCGCGCAGTGCGGGCGAGACCTCGACGCCGAACGCCGCGCCCCAGTCCACCGGTTCCACCCGCACCCCCGGCAGCCGCGCGGCGACCCTGGCGGTGATGGTGCGGACCGCAGCCGAGTCGGTCACATCGCGCACCCCGGTTCCGTGCACGAAGACGAGCGTGGTCATGGGCTCTCCCCCGGAGTCGATCTCGATCCGCCCCGCCCGCCGTACGCTAGTGATCCAACCGACTCGATGGAGTGTGTTCCGAGGCGCCCCCGCGATCGCTCAATGTGTGCAGGCGGGGATCTGTTTGCTCACGTCGCCGCCGGTGTCCAGGAATATCGCGGGCACGAAGCCGGTCCTGCCCTCCACGTCGATCTGCGCCCAGGTCTTGCTGGAGGAGCCCGCGTAGTAGGCGATCGAGCCCTCCGTGTGGCAGTTCGCGCGCACCTCGGTGCCGGTCTTGATCTGCACGACCTTGTCCGACTGGTAAGACGTGCCCTTGTACAGCACCAACTGGCCGCCGGTGTGCACGGTGGCCGCGACCGAGCCCGGCTTGGGCCCCGCCGCGCTCTGCCCGGGCCCGGTGGTGGCCTTGCCCGTACCCGACTTGCTCGCACTCGCCGACGCCGACGAACTCTTGCCGCCGGTCGTGTCCGCCGACTTCTTCTTGTCGTCGGATCCGCCGCCGTCCACCGTGAGCAGCGCCACGAAGAAGACGATCACCAGCAGGATCAACCCGCCGGCCACCATCAGGATCCGCACCGGGTGTCGACTCAGCGCGTTCAACCCGAACCGCCCGCGCGGCCGCCCGCCGATGGGGTTCGGTGTGGAGAAGAACTCCGCCCGCCTCCGGTTGTCCATACGACCCCCTGCGTCCCCGCGTCGCCCGATATGCGCCTGTCCGCCGGCGAACCCCGCTCGATGGAGGTCTGCCCACAATGCCCATCAGACACCAACGACGCCCACAAGACGTACCCACGAGTCCACAAATCGATCGTCGCGACCGACCACGACAAGGCCGCCCGACCCCGGAGTCGGGCCGGGCGGCCGCCGGGTCAGGCCGTCGGCAGCCAGTCCACTCGGCCCGCCAGCAGCACGTATCCCACGAACGCCACGATGTCGATCAGCGCGTGCGCCACGAGCAGCGGCATCACCCGTCCCCAGCGCCGGTAGAGCAGGCAGAACAGCACGCCCATCACCACGTTGCCGAAGAACCCGCCGATGCCCTGGTACAGGTGGTAGGAGCCGCGCACGACCGCACTGATCGCCACCGCCTTGACCCACGGCACCCGCAACTGGTCGAGCCGGCGCAGCAGATAGCCGAGGACGATCACCTCCTCCAGGGCCGCGTTCTGGATCGCGGACAGGACCAGGACCGGGATCCGCCACCACACGTCGGGCAGCGTGGTGGGCACCACGGTCAGGTTCGCCCCGGCCGCGTGCGCGCCCAGGTACAGCGCCAGGCCGGACCCGCCGATCGCCGCGGCGACCGCCGTCCCGCGCCCCAGGTCCCACCACGGACGGGTTCGGTCCACCCCCAGGACGCGCAGCGAGGAGTCCTCGCGCATCAGCAGGTGCGCGACCAGGAAGACCGGCACCAGGGCGGTGGCGATCCCGAACAGCTGCCAGGCCAGGTCCAACCAGGGCCGATCCACCGCGCGCGAACCGTTCAACACCGCGGCCTTGTGGCCGAGCCCGCCCGGCGCGGTCAGCGAACCCAGGAAGGAGATCAGCGAGGAGACCCCGGACGCCCCCAGGGACAGGGCCAGCACCAGCACCACCTCGGAGCGCAGCACGCGGCGCCGGGGCTCGGTGGGCGTCTCGACGGTCTCGGACGCGGGCTCGGTGATCACAGGCACACGGTATCGAGCGCGGATAAGCCCGCCGTCAGCCCACGGGCCATGTGTGCACCGGGTCCCCGCCGCGCATGTGCTCGGCATAGCGCAGGGTCATCGCACGCAGCGCCTCCAGCCGGTCCATGCCCTTGGCGTCGCGGTAGTGGTGGTACTGCGCGCTCTGCCAGCCGGCCCCGTTGACCCGCAGCAGGCAGCGCTGCTCGATGATGCCCAGGTACTCGTCCCGCTCGCGCGGGTCGATGCCCCACCGATCCAGCCCCTCGTACGCGCGCGGCAGCAGGTCGTCCAGGACCAGTCGGGTGACCGGAACGGTGCCGTGGCCGGGCCAGTTCAACTCGGCGTCGATGCCGAAGCGGGCACCCGCGTGGAAGTTCGCGGTGGCCACCTCGAACGGCATCCGCTCCCACACCGGATGCTCGTCGTCCACCAGCGAGCGCACCAGGCCGTAATAGAACGCCGCGTTGGCCATGATGTCGACCACGGTCGGCCCGGCCGGCAACACCCGGTTCTCCACCCGCAGATGCGGCTTTCCGCGCGCGACGTCGTACACCGGGCGGTTCCACCGGTAGATGGTGCCGTTGTGCAGCTTGAGTTCACGCAGATGCGGCACGTCGCCCCGATCCAGCGCCTCGATCGGATCCTCGTCGTCGCAGATCGGCAACAGCGACGGGAAATACCGCAGGTTCTCCTCGAACAGGTCGACCACCGAATCGATCCAGCGTTCGCCGAACCAGGTCAGCGGCCGAACACCCTGCGCGATCAATTCCTCCGGCCGGGTGTCGCACGCCTGCTCGAACAGGATCGGCCGGGTCTCGCACCACAACTCGCGACCGAACAGGAACGGCGAGTTCGCGCCGATGCCGCACTGCACTCCGGTGATGGACTGCGCCGCGTTCCACAGCGGGGCGAAATTGCGTGGCGTGACCTGGAGGTGGAACTGCACGGACGTGCACGCGGCCTCGGAGACGATCGTGGTGGAGGTGGTGTCCAGCCGCTCGACGCCGTCGATGCGCAGCCGGATGTCCTCGCCCCGGGCGTTCAGGATCTGGTCGTTGAGCAGCGTGTAGCGCGCATTGTCGGATATCGTCTCGAACGCCATGTGCGCGTCGGTGAGGGTCGGCAGAATTCCGATCATCACGATCCGCGCGTCGAGTTCGGCGGCCTTGCGATCCGCGTAGTCCAGGCTCGTGCGCAGTTCCTCCACCAATTCGGAGAACACCGGTCCGGTCAGCCGGTGCGGCGGAATGTTGACCTCGATGTTGAAGAGGCCGAGTTCGGTCTGGAAATCGGGGCTGGCTATCCGGCGCAGTACTTCGGCATTGCTCATCCGAGGCCGCCCCGCGGCATCGGCCAGGTTGAGTTCGATCTCGACACCCATGAGCTTTCGAGCGCTCTCGAACCGGTTCTCGTCGAGCATGCGTTGGAGTGTTTCCAGACATCGACGCAATTTGTGCCGGTAGCGCTGCCGGTCGGACCGGCCGAACTCGGTGACCTCGACCTTTTCGCCCATGAATGCCCCTCCCCAGGAACCCGACTCCGGTACGGAGCCGGTCGAGTGGTCGCAATCCGGTACCTGTCGGATCGGGACGTGCCGAACGTTCCCGCCGACGTTCCCCTCAACCGATGCATCGGGCCGACATTGGGAACATTACCGATCGACCGTGACGAATCACAGGGGAACCACGAGGCCGACAACCACGTCACTGATCACATCGAGGATGCATCCGGTGGTCGATCTTCAAGCCTTGTCGGCGATCACCTAGGGTGGCCTCTTCCCAAGGCGCCGAAGCGAGATCTTTTTGGGGGTTGTCGTGCGGGGGTTGATTCGGGCACTGCCGATACAGGGTCTGCGGTTCCAGGCAGTGGTCACGGTCATCGCGATCCTCGTCTGTGGCGCACTCGTGTGGAATGTCGCCGGCGACGGTCGCTGGTCTTCGGCGGCGGCCTCGCCCCAGGCCGGCAACGCGCCCAAGGAGATACAGGCACCGCTGCAACCGGGCAGCCCGAACGCACAGGAGCCGGCCACACCGCCGGCCGCGCAGCAGCCGCCGGTCGACTCCACCCTGGTGAGCAAGGTCAAGGGCGAGGGCAAGGTGGTCGCCCTGACCCTGGACGACGGGCCGTGGCCCGAGTGGACCGACAAGGCCCTGTCGATCCTCGCCCGCAACGACGTCAAGGCCACCTTCTGCATGGTCGGCCAGCAGGCCAAGGACCACCCGGACCTGGTCCGCAAGGTGGTCGCGGCCGGCCACACGCTGTGCAACCACAGCATGACGCACGACATCAACCTGAAGAAGCGCACGCCGCAGGAGATGCACGGCCAGATGCAGGAGACCCTGGAGTGGATCCACAAGGCCTCCCCCGGCACGCCCGTGCGCTGGTTCCGCGCCCCGGGCGGCAACTGGTCCGAAGAGGTCCGCCAGACCGCCGCGTCGCTCGGCATGGGCTCACTGCACTGGACGGTGGACACCAACGACTGGCAGAAGGCCGGCGTCCCCAAGATGCTCCAGAACGTCCACGGCCAACTCGGCCCCCGAGGCATCATCCTGTGCCACGACGGCGGCGGCGAACGCAGCCAAACCATGACAATGCTCGAACAGATAATCCCCGAACTAAAGTCCAACGGCTACACCTTCGTAACCCCGTAGCCCCCCGACCAATCCAGCCCGTCCGGCGCTTGAGGACAAAGCAACCCGCAGCCGCAACCTCCAGGCACGACGCCACCAAACCCAGCCCGTCCGGCGCTTGAGGACAAAGCAACCCGCAGCCGCAACCTCCAGGCACGGCGCCACCAAACCCAGCCCGTCCGGCGTTTGAGGACAAGGCCCCCGGATGGGCGGCCGAACGCATACTCCCGCGCCCACCGGGCAGGAGCGCACAAGCGCTCGCTCCCCCGGAGGCCCCCATCGACACCCCCCTCGCCATCGGCCTCCTCCTACTCCTCATCGCCGGCAACGGCATGTTCGTCGCCGCCGAGTTCTCCCTCGTCACCGTCGAGCGCAGCGACGTCGCCGCCCGAGCCGAAGCCGGCGACCGCGGCGCCCGTCGGGTACTCCACGGCCTGCGCACCCTCTCCTTCCAACTCTCCGGCGCCCAACTCGGCATCACGCTGACCTCGCTGATCGCCGGCTACCTCGCCGAAGCCGCGTTCCGCCTCCCCAGGTTCGCCGCCCTCGTGCTGGCCTCCACGTTGCAGATGGTGCTGGGCGAACTCGTGCCCAAGAACGCCGCGATCGCCCGCCCCCTGGGTGTCGCCCGCGTCGCCGGCCCGTTCCAGATCGGCTTCTCCCGGCTCTGCCGCCCGCTGATCGTCTTCCTCAACGGCTCCGCCAACGTCCTCGTACGCAAGCTCGGGATCGAGCCGCAGGAGGAACTCGGCTCGGCCCGCTCCCCCGACGAACTCGCCCAACTGGTCCGGCATTCGGCCCGCGCCGGCGCGCTGCCCGTCGGCACCGCCCGGATCCTGAACCGCGCCCTGCGCTTCGCCGGCAAACAGGCCGCCGAGGCGATGACCCCGCGCACCGAACTGGTCACCCTGCCCGCGACCGCATCGGTGACCGAACTCCTCGACACCGCCCGGGCGTGCGGCCACAGCCGCATCCCGGTGCGCGGCCAGGACCTGGACGAGATCGTCGGCGTGGCCGTGGTCCGCGACGCGCTGCGGGTGCCCGCCGCGGAGCGCCCACACACCCCGCTCACCCGGATCGCCCGCGCCCCGGTCCTGGTGCCCACCTCGCTCGACCTCCAACGCGCGGTCGAGCGCCTGCGCGAGGGCCGCACCCAGTTGGCCGTCGTGGTCGACGAATACGGCGGCACCGCCGGCGTGCTGACCGCGGAGGACCTGGCCGAGGAACTGGTCGGCGACCTCGCCGACGAACACGACCCGGCCGACGAGCCGGACGCGCCGCCGCAGCGCCCCCCGAGCACCCACGTGCTGCGCCTGTCCGGCCTGCTGCGCGCCGACGAGGTCGAGGAGGCCGGCGGCTGGCGCATGCCGGTCGGCGACTACAACACGCTGGCCGGCCTGGTCCTGGCCGAACTGGGTCGGCTGCCACAGGTGGGCGACCACGTGGACGTGGCCGGCCGACGGCTCACCGTGGTCCGGATGGACCGGCACCGGATCGACGAGGTGGAACTGCGGACGGAGACCGACGGATGATGGGCGACCTGCTGCTGTCGCTGGTCCTGCTCGCGGCCAACGCGTTCTTCGTCGGCGCCGAGTTCTCGGTGATCTCCGCCCGCCGCACCCGGATCGCGCCCCGGGCCGAGGCCGGCTCGCGCCGGGCGACCATGGTGCTCACCGCGATGGGCCGGCTGTCCACCATGCTCGCCGCCGCCCAACTCGGCATCACGGTGGCCTCGCTCGGCCTGGGCGCCGTGGCCGAACCCGCGCTCGCGCACCTGCTCGGCGCCCCGATCGAGGCACTGGGCCTGCCCGCCGGCGCGGTGCACCCGATCGCCTTCGTGGTGGGTCTGGCCGTGGTGGTGTTCTGCCACATGGTGCTCGGCGAGATGGTGCCCAAGAACATCGCACTGGCCGGGCCCGAGGAGTGCGCGATGTGGCTGACCCCGCCGCTGCTGGTGTTCGCCCGGGTGACCGCGCCGATCCTGTGGCTGTTCAACCACGCCGCCAACCTGTGCCTGCGCGTCTTCGGGGTGCGGCAGGTGGACGAGGTGCGCAGCGTGTACACGGTCGAGGAACTTCCGGCGCTGCTCGCCGAGTCGCGCGAGCACGACCTGCTCGACGTGGACGAGCACGACCGGCTCGCCGGCGCGCTCGCGCTGCACTCCGGTACGGCCGCCGAGGTACTGCGCCCGTGGTCCGACGTGGTGGCGCTGCCCGCTCCGGTGTCGGCGGCCGCCCTCGAAGAGGTCGCGGTACGCACCGGCCTGTCCCGCTTCCCCGTCCTGGACCCCGCCGGGCACCCCGAGGGCTACGTCCACGTGCTCGATGTACTGGCGCCCGAAACGGACAGTTTGGTACCGGTCTATCCGCTTGTCACCGTCACCCCGGACACCGCGCTGACCGGCCTGTTGGCCCGCATGCGCGGCTCCCGCACCCATCTGGCCCTGGTACTGGCGCCGGACTCCGCGCCGCTGGGCCTGGTCACCCTCGACGACGTGATGTCCTCACTTTTCCCCTGATCGAGACTGTTCCAAAAGGTCTTCAATCGGGTGTCAGTTCGCAATACACCGTTACTTTTCGCAGCCGTTTCGGTACAATGCGCTGACCGGCCCTGCCGGGTCCCTTTGTACGCCGCCGGGTCGTCCCCCGGTCGGATACCCGGTTCCCCACAGCACAGCGCCGCTTTCCCCTCCCCGGATTTTCCGGGTTTCTTGGACTCTGCATCGAAATGAGGCGGTCTCATGGTCCTGCGTGTGCCCGAGGCTCCCGAATCGGCCCGACGAGCGGCGCGAGCCGTGCTCGATTCCCGTGAATCGCTTCCCGTCGACTGCCGCGCCGATCAAGCCGCGCTCACGGCCGGATTCCCGCACCGCGTCTTCGAGATCGACCTGCTCGACCTGGTCTCCGAGCGCGGTGTCCGCAGCGCTCGGCAGGTGGGTTGGCGCTGGCTCATGTGGTCCGGCGACACGGTCGTCGGCGGCATCGAGGTCCGCACCGGCCCGACCGGCCACGGCGTCGGCCGATTCGTCGAGGGCCCGTTCACCGTCGCCACCGCGCCCGCCGCCGCAGCGGCCCGCGCACTGCCGGGGACCCTGCTGCGCCGCGACGAGGCGCGCCTGCTGAACGTCCCCGGGATGTACATGGTCGCGCTCTGGCTGGCGGACGAGGCGGGCGGTGTCGACCTGCTCATCCCGCTCGCCCCGGCGCCCTGCGGGGTGCAGGCGCTGCGCGGATACACCGCGGCCGAACTGGCCGAAGTCCTGGCCGCGCGTACCCGCCGGCCGGCCGCCGTGGGGGCTCCGGACAGCTGATCACACCCGACCGTTCACACGTGTGGTCACATCTTGGGCGCAGTCGGGTGAGAACCGCGATAAGTCCTGCGCGAGGCGGTTTCAAGGCGGAGACTGTGATCTGCCGGGCAATGGGGCCCGGCGCGCTCCGCGCAGACAGAGAAGGTACGAGGATGTGCCAGCACCGACCGCATTGCCCCCCGGCGGACAGCCCCGATCGTGAGGCCGCCGTCGTCGTGGCCGCTCATTTCGAACAGGGATGGAGCCTGCTGTGCAACGGCGTCGTCCTGTTCGAGGACACGGGCGAACTGCTGCCGGACGGACGCACCATCGCCCCGCACCGACCCCGGGTGGGGTTGGTTTCGGCGGCCTGAACCGTTCGCACGGCCCTGACGAGCCGGAGGTCCCTCGGAACGACCTCCGGCTCTCGTCTGCCCGCAACCCGGTCCGACGGCGGCTCGTGGCCGGAGCCCGGGTCGACCCGGCATCCCCGCGCCCGCGGTCCCGATACAGTCCGAGCGGCACCGGCTACGCGCGACGACTCGGAGTTTTGTCCCCATGGGCATTGGCGACACTGGCGACACCCCTCGGCCCGGTCGCCCGCGTGACCCGCGCACCGACGAGTCGATCCTGGCCGCAGCCCGCGAACTGGTCGCCGAGCAGGGGTACAACCGGGTCAGTATCGACGCGGTCGCCCGCCGCGCGGGGGTGACCAGGCCGACCGTGTACCGCCGCTGGCCGTCGAAGGCGCACCTGGTGCACGAGGCGGTGTACCCGGCCCGCGAGATGAGCTTTCGGCCGCTGCCGCACGAGGACTTCGCCACCGGCGTGTCGCGCTTCGCCGAGGCCGCGCTCGACTCCTTCCGCCGCCCGGAGACCGCGGCGGCGGTGCCCGGGCTGCTCGCCGAGTACCGCGACCAGCCCGAGCTGAAGGATCTGCTCGTGGCCCGGATGGATCCGGTCCGGGCAATCTTCCGGGCCTTCGTCGCGGACGCGATCGCGCGTGGTCAGGCCCGCCCGGACCTGGACGCGGATCTGCTGTTCGAATCGCTCAGCGGCGCGTTGATGTTCGGCGTCCTGGGCAGCGACCTGGCCGCCAAGCCCGGCTTCGCCGCCTCGGTGGCCCGGCTGCTGACATACGGCGCGGCCCGCCCCTGAGCGGTGGCTCGGGGACGGGCCGCGCGGGCGCTGCGGATCAGTTGGCGCCGTACGCCTCGATCGGCGGGCACGAGCAGACCAGGTTGCGGTCGCCCTGGGCGCCGTCGATCCGACGCACCGGCGGCCAGTACTTCTCGGCCGGCACCACGCCGGCGGGGAACACCGCCTCCTCGCGCGTGTAGGCGTGCGCCCATTCGCCGGCCAGCAGCGCGGCGGTGTGCGGGGCGTTCGCCAGCGGGTTGTCGTCGGCCGGCAGGTCACCCGAGGCGACCCGGTCGATTTCGCCCTTGATCGCGATCATCGCGTCGCAGAACCGGTCGATCTCGTGCAGGTTCTCGCTCTCGGTCGGCTCGATCATCAGCGTGCCCGGCACCGGGAAGGACATCGTCGGCGCGTGGAACCCGTAGTCGATCAGCCGCTTGGCCACGTCGTCCACGCTGACGCCGGTGGCCTTGGTGATCCCGCGCAGGTCGATGATGCACTCGTGGGCGACCAGGTCGTTCGGGCCGGTGTAGAGCACCGGGAAGTGCGGCGCGAGCCGCCTGGCGATGTAGTTGGCGCCGAGCACGGCCACCTGGGTGGCCTCCTTGAGCCCCTCCGGGCCCATCAGGCGCAGGTAGGTCCACGGGATCGGCAGGATCGCCGCGGAGCCCCAGGGGGCCGCCGAGATCGGTCCCACGCCCGTCTCCGGGCCCGCGGTGGGCTGGAGCGGGTGGTTGGGCAGGTACGGCGCCAGGTGCGCGCGCACCGCGACCGGGCCGACGCCGGGACCGCCGCCGCCGTGCGGGATGCAGAAGGTCTTGTGCAGGTTCAGGTGCGACACGTCGGCGCCGATCGCGCCGCCGGGCTGGGCCAGGCCGACCAGCGCGTTCAGGTTCGCCCCGTCCACGTACACCTGGCCGCCGGCCTCGTGGATCGCCGCGCACACCTGCTCGATGCCCTCCTCGAACACGCCGTGCGTGGACGGGTAGGTCACCATCAGCACCGCGAGGGTGTCCCGGTACTGCTCGATCTTCGCGTGCAGGTCGGCCAGGTCCACGTCGCCGTTCTCACCGGTCTTGACCACCACCACGCGCATCCCCGCCATCACCGCGCTGGCCGCGTTGGTGCCGTGCGCGGAGGAGGGGATCAGGCACACGTCGCGCGCGGTGTCGCCGTTGGCGTGGTGGTAAGCGCGGACCGCCAGCAGCCCGGCGAGTTCGCCCTGGGAGCCCGCGTTGGGCTGGAGCGAGACCTTGGCGTAGCCGGTGATCCGGGCCAGCGAGTCGGCCAGCCCGTCGATCAACTCCAGGTAGCCCGCCGCCTGGTCGACCGGCGCGAAGGGGTGCATGTTCGCGAACTCGGGCCAGGTGATCGGCTCCATCTCGACCGTGGCGTTGAGCTTCATCGTGCACGAGCCGAGCGGGATCATGCCCCGGTCCAGCGCGTAGTCCTTGTCCGCGAGCCGGCGCAGGTAGCGCAGCATGTCGGTCTCGGAGCGGTGCGTGTGGAAGACCGGGTGGGTCAGGAACTCGGTGTCGCGCAGCAGCCCCGAGGGCAGCGCGTCGGCGGTCTCGGCGTCGAGCGCGGCCACGTCGCCGCTCACCCCGAACGCACCCCATACCGCCTCGACGTGCGCCCGCAGCGTGGTCTCGTCACACGTGATCGCCACGTGGTCCGCATCCACCGGCCGCAGGTTGACGCCGGCCGCGCGGGCCGCGGCGAGCACCTGCTCGGCCCGACCGGGCACCCGGGCGGTGACCGTGTCGAAGAAGTCGCCGTGCACCACCTCTACGCCGCCGGCCCGCAGCCCGCCCGCCAGCACCGCCGCGTAGCGGTGCGTGCGGCGCGCGATCGAGGCGAGCCCGTCCGGCCCGTGGTAGACCGCGTACATCCCGGCCATCACCGCGAGCAGCACCTGTGCGGTGCAGATGTTGCTGGTCGCCTTCTCCCGGCGGATGTGCTGCTCGCGTGTCTGCAGCGCGAGCCGGTACGCGGGCGCGCCGTCGGCGTCCACCGACACCCCCACCAGGCGGCCCGGCATGCTGCGGGTCAGCTTCTCGCGGACCGCCAGGTAGCCCGCGTGCGGGCCGCCGAAGGCCATCGGCACCCCGAACCGCTGGGTGGTGCCGACCGCGATGTCGGCGCCCATCGCGCCGGGCGCGCGCAGCACGGTGAGCGCGAGCAGGTCGGCGGCGACCGCCACCAGGGCACCCTGCGCGTGCGCGGCCTCGATCACCGGGGTCAGGTCGCGGACCAGACCGTCGGTGCCCGGGTACTGGAGCAGCACCCCGAAGCAGCCGCCCTCGGGCAACCCGTCGGCGGTGTCGGCGACCACGACCTCGATGCCCAGCGCCTGCGCGCGCGTGCGCACCACGGCGATGGTCTGCGGCAGCGTGGCCGCGTCCACGACGAACACGTCGCTCTTGGCCCGGCCCGCCCGGCGGGCCAGCGTCATCGCCTCGGCGGCGGCGGTGGACTCGTCGAGCAGCGAGGCGCCGGCCACGTCCAGGCCGGTCAGGTCGGTGACCACGGTCTGGAAGTTGAGCAGCGCCTCCAACCGGCCCTGGGAGATCTCCGGCTGGTAGGGCGTGTAGGCGGTGTACCAGGCCGGGTTCTCCAGCACGTTGCGGGTGATCACCGGCGGGGTGAAGGTGCCGTGGTAGCCGAGCCCGATCATCGAGGTCAGCACGGTGTTGCGGGAGGCCAGCTCGCGCAGTTCGGCCAGCACCTCGGCCTCGGTGCGCGCGGCCGGCAACTCGAAGCCCGCGAGCGCGCGGATCGCGGCGGGCACCGCCGCGTCGGTCAGCTCGTCCAGGGACCCGTAGCCGATCGCGGCGAGCATCTTCGCCTGTTCGTCGGTGTCCGGACCGATGTGCCGGCCGGTGAACGGCGACGCGGCCTCCAGGCCGGTCAACGAGCCGGGGCCGGAGGGGAGTACGGCGTGAGCACGCGTCGGGGCAGGGGTGCGCGGTGTCATCGCGAAAGGCCTCCTGGATCGCTCCTGGACGGACACGCGGGTCGCGCGCCCACCGGCCTCCCCCTCTGTCATCGGTACCTGAGAGCTTCACCCCGCCCGGAACACCGGCGGGGCCGGTCCCACGAACGCGATTTGCACCGTCGGCGAGGATCCGACCCGACTCGGCGAGCCACGTGCGGATCCTGCTTTCCAGAGTGCCCACGACCACGCGGTACGGGTGCCTGAGAGATTCCGGGGAGGAGTTGCTCCTTCGGCGCCTCGTGCGGACGACACGAGGACTCTCCCGCGCGAACGTAATGGGCGGCTTCAACGGTATCAGCGTGGCATCGGATGCGGACGGGACGCCAGGCCGGAGGGGTGCGGGTTGTCAGGTCGACGGGAGTGACGGGGGCGGTGGGCCGGGGTCGGCGGGCTCGGCGGGCCGGTCGCCCGCGGCGCCCGTGCCCGGCAGGGGCAGCGGCTCCCCCGGTCGCAGCGCCGGGTCGGCGAGGGCGAACGTACGCACCCGGCCCGGTTTTCCGCCCGGGACCTCGAAGCGCACCGTGACGCGGCCGATGCCGCTGCCCTGGACCCAGCCGGGGCCGAAGTCCTCGTGGACCACGTCCTGGCCGGGGGACCAGGAGACCCGCTCGGGGCCGGCCTCGGCGGGCTCCTCCCCCGTCCGCCCCGCGTCGTCGTCCTCCGGTCCCTCCGCCGGCGTGTCGGCGACGCCGAACAGGTCCTGCTGGGCGAAGTCGGCCAGGCCGCTGACACCCACCCCGAGCAGCCGCACCCCGCCCGTGACGTCCACCTGGGCGGCCAGGCGACGGATCGTCTCGCGCACCACGCCCGGGTCGTCGGTGGGGCCGCGCAACGTCTCCGAGCGGGTGAGCGTGCTGAAGTCGTAGCGGCGCAGCTTCAACACGATGGTGCGGCCGGAGCGGCCGGCCGCGCGCAACCGCTCCACGCAGCGGATCGAGAGCCGGTCCAACTCCCTGGTGATCCGCTCACGGTCGACCAGGTCGGTGGCGAAGGTGTCCTCGACCGACACCGACTTGGCGTCCCGGTCGGCCACCACCGGGCGCGCGTCCAGGCCCGCGGCCAGGACGTGCAGGCCGTGTCCGTGCGCCTGGCCCAGCAGGCGCACCAGTTCGCTCTCGTCCACCGCGGCCAGGTCGGCAACGGTGTCCAGGCCGGCCCGGCGCAGCACGTCGCCGGTGGCCGGGCCGACCCCGGGCAGCGCGCGCACCGGGAGCGGGTCGAGCATCGCCCGTTCGGTGCCGGGCACCACCACGCACAACCCGTCGGGCTTGTCCGCCTCGGAGGCGATCTTGGCCAGCAGTTTGGAGGTCGCCGCGCCGACCGAGCAGGTCAGGCCGGTGGCGGCGTGGATGTCGGCGCGCAGGCACACGGCGATCTCGGTGACCCGGGCGGTGTCCAGGGCGTCGCCGTGCGGGCCCGCGTCCAGGTCGATGAACGCCTCGTCCAGGCTGAGCGGTTCGACCAGCGGGGACAGCCGGTGCAGCAGCTCCATCACGGTGTCGCTGACCTGCCGGTACAGGCCGAAGCGGGGGCTGAGGAAGGCCGCGTTGGGGCAGCGCCGACGGGCCTCGCCGATGGACATCGCGGAGCGTACGCCGAAGACCCGGGCCTCGTAGGAGGCCGTGGCCACCACGCCCCGGGCGCCGATGCCGCCCACGATGACCGCCTTGCCGGCCAGGCTGGGCTTGGCGACCTGCTCGACCGACGCGTAGAACGCGTCCATGTCGAGGTGGAGGATGCCCGGCGCCTGTCTCACACCGCGCAATCATGACGCACCGGTCCGACATCTTCGGTGAACGGTCGTTCGGACGCGCCGAAGCGAGACACCGGGCGGCGGCCGGTCGTCCCGGCGGTCAGTCCTCCAGCGCGCGCCGGATCGCGTCGCTGGGGCCGGCGGTCACCCGGGGGTCCGGCTTGAACACGATCGTTCCGGTCGCCTTGATCGCGGCGAGCACCTCACGACCGGTTCCGTACACGGTGGGCCCGATGTGGCCCCACGTCAGGGATCGGTCCGGAACACCGTAGGCATCGATGCCGGCGGCCTTGCACAGCGCCAGCGCACGCCGCAGATGGAAGCTCTGCGTGACCACGATCATCCGCTCGATGCCGTAGATCCGCTTCGCCCGGGCGCAGGACTCCCAGGTGGAGAATCCCGAATCGTCGCTCACGACACGTTTGTCCGGGACTCCGCGCTCGACGAGGTAGCGCCGCATCACCCCGGTCTCGTCGTAGCGGTTGCCGCCGCCGTCGCCGCTGACCAGGATCACCCGGGTCTTGCCGGTCCGGTACAGCCGCAACGCCACGTCGAGGCGGCGGGCCAGCAGATCCGACGGCCGATCCCCCCGCACGCCCGCGCCGAGCACCATCGTGACGTCGCGCGCGGGCACCCGTTCCACCGAGCGCACCCGGTCCCCGGCGTACAGATGCAGCCCCGTCATCGGGGCCAGTCCGACCGCCGTGAGCAGGACGACGGCCTGGTAGCCGCGCCGTTGGGCACGCCGTGAGCGGGGCAGGGTGGGGCGACGAAGGGGCACATCCACGTGGACGTCCCGCCCCGCGCGCCGGTTCCCATCGGCGGTGTCGCCGCTCAGACCGCGCGATCTCGACGCCTGCGGGCCAATTCGTCACCCGGATGAACCTGCGGGGTCGGCTCCCCGGTGCCGGTGTGCTCGCCCTGGAGCTGCGCGAGCGAGCCCTCGACCTCGCGCCACACCGCCCCCACCGCGATGCCGAAGACCCCCTGGCCGCCTTGGACCAGGTCGATGACCTCGTCGTAGGACGTGCACTCGTACACGCTCGCCCCGTCGCTCATCAGGGTCATCCCGGCCAGGTCGCCGATGCCGCGTCCGCGCAGGTGGGCGACCGCGATCCGGATGTTCTGCAGCGAGACGCCGGTGTCCAGGAGCCGCTTGACGATCTTCAGCACGAGGATGTCGCGGAAGCCGTACAGCCGCTGCGTGCCCGGGCCGTGGGCCGAGCGGACCGTGGGCTCGACCAGGCCGGTGCGGGCCCAGTAGTCGAGTTGCCGGTAGGTGATGCCGGCCGCCGCACAGGCGGTCGGGCCGCGGTAGCCCACGTCCTCCGACGGAGTGCCGGGTGGGACGACGTCCGGCCGCCGGAGGCCCGCACCGGGGTCGGTCGCCGGCAGAGGACGTGCCGTGCGGGCGCGCTCCGCCGCCGTGATGTCGCCGGTGCTGCTCACGCCGACCTCCCTTTCGTCCCCGCGCGCCCGGGTACGGCGCGAGGAGTCTCTTTCAGTCCCGGGCCGCAGGCGGCGAGGTGCAACGCGCAGGGGTCATCCCGGAACTGTCGATTTCGACGGTAGGCAGTCACCAACAGCGCGTCAACGACCGGGCCGTTCGGCACGCCGAGTGACGCTGCTCGCACGAGTGGTTTGATCCCGGCGCACACGGGTAGGTCTGCCGGCTTTGCCACTGATCGCTTCTGCCCGGAACCGATCGACCCTGATCGGTCCGAGACGCGAAGAACCGCCGACCGGGACCCGGTCGCCGAGGAGGCGAGGGGGTCGGTCGACGGTTCCGAGGATGCGCCGGGCCGGGGCGGGCCGGCTATTGGCTCGTGGTGCCGAAGTCCTCGGGCGAGATGTCGTTCAGGAACTCCCTGAACTTCTCGATCTCGTCCTCCTGCTCGTTGGGGATCACGATGCCGGCCTCGTCCAGGACCGCGTCGCTGCCCACGATCGACGTCCCGGTGCGTAGCGCGAGCGCGATCGCGTCCGACGGGCGCGCGCTGACCTCCACGCCGCCGGAGAAGACCAGCTCGGCGTAGAACACGCCCTCGCGCAGGTCGGTGATCCGGATCTGGGTCAATTCCTGCCCCAACGCCTCCAGCACGTCCCGGAAGAGATCGTGCGTCAGAGGACGCGCGGGTACCACGCCCTGTTGGGCGAACGCGATGGCCGTCGCCTCTACCGGGCCGATCCAGATGGGGAGATAACGATCGCCCCCCGTCTCCCGTAGGAGCACGATCGGCTGGTTAGAGGGCATCTCCACCCGGACGCCCACAACCTCTAGCTCGTTCACATCGCCACACTAGCGCGCCCGACTGTCGGTGACCGATCCCCGGGGGCCGAATAGGTCGGGGATTCGTCGTTTTTTCTTCGTGGCGCCGCCGGGGGTCGGCTCGGGTCCGGGGCCCGGCGGCGACCGTACGCCGGGGTAGGGCGCCGAGCGGGCGCGCCGGTCAGCGGCCCAGGCGTGGCGCGAGCGCGGAGGTGACCAGGACGGTGTGCAGGCGCGAGGTGAGCGCCAGCAGGTCGCGGACGGTCTCCTCGGCGCCCGCCTTGGCGCGGGCGCCCCTGCGGTGCAGGAGCGGCGCGACGATCTGCTCGACCAGGGCGGCCTCGCGGTCCGCCGCGGCCTTGGCCTGGCGCAGGTGGCGCGGCTCGACGCCGTAGCGGCCGAGCGCGGCCACCAGGCGGGCCACCACGAGCGCGTCCCCGTCGTAGACCACACCCTCCTGGGCCGCGTCCGCACCGGCCTCGTCGGGGCGCGGCCGGTGCGGCTGGATCAGGCCGAACTCCTCCAGGCGGGCCAGGTCCGCGTCCTGGATGCCGGCCGCGGCGATCAGCCCCGGCCGGTCCAGGAGCACCGTGCCCCCGTCCCGGCCGGCCGCTCCGGGATCGCCGCCCCCGTTTTGGGGGTGCTCGGATTCGGCCGGGGTCGGGCCGGCCGGTTCGAGCCCACGATCCATCGCGTCGAGCTGGTCCTTGATCACCCGCAGCGGCAGGTAGCGGTCGCGCTGCACACGCAGCACGTAGCGCAGTCGTTCGATGTCGGCGGGGCCGAACTTGCGGTAGCCCGACGGGCTCCGCTGCGGCTCGATGAGCCCTTCCGCCTCGAGGAACCGGATCTTGGAGATGCTGATGTCCGGGAACTCGGGACGCAACAGGGTCAACACCCCGCCGATGCTCGAGGAGACCGATCCGGCCGCCGCCGGACTCACCCCATCAGCCCCTGCCTGCTCGGGAAGAAGACCAGCCGGTACTTGCCGATCTGGACCTCGTCGCCCGGCGCCAGCGGGACCTCGTCGATGCGCTCGCGGCCCACGTAGGTGCCGTTCAGGCTGCCCACGTCGGCGACCGCGAAGCCCCCGGCGGTGCGGCGGAACTCGGCGTGCTTGCGCGAGACCGTCACGTCGTCGAGGAAGATGTCGCTCTGCGGGTGCCGACCGGCCGTGGTGCGGTCCGAGTCGAGCAGGAAGCGGCTGCCGGAGTTGGGGCCCCGACGCACCACGAGGAGCGCGGTCCCCGGCGGCAGCGCGTCCACCGCGGCCTGCGCCTCGGGGGTCAGGATCTCGCGGGGCGCGGGTTCCGCGTCCAGCGCCTCGATGCCGCTGATCGAGATGGTCGAGGTCTGCTCCGACGCCCGCTCGGCGCCGGCGCCCAGGCGCGCGCCGCAGTTGGAGCAGAATCGGCCGCCGGGCGGGTTGTGATGCCCACAGGTGCCGCACACGACCACGTCGGCCTCCTGACCCGTCCCGGTCGAACCTCGACCTTCGGTCGAGAGTTGTCCGAAACTTATGCGCGCCGTGTGTTCCTGGTCAACAGCGACATGCCCGGCGGTGGCGTCGGATTCGCCCATCCGGGGGGCGGGGGCGGGAGCGGGCGACGCGCCGGTGGAGGCCCCGTAAGGGGAACCCGGCGGCATCGTCGGCGGGGCGGCCGGCGGATTGCCGGACCTTCCCGCATCGGCAGCCGGCGCGTCGCCGGAGCGACGGGAACGACCGAACAATTTCGCGAACAACTTCACGGGCGAACCTCCCCGAGAGAACCTGGCCCGCCCGTGGGGCAGGAGGAGTGGGTCGTGGTGATGGACTGCCTACCGCTTCGCCGGGCCGTCAGGAGCCCAGGCTGTTCTGGTAGGCGGCCGCGTCCAAGAGCGCGGCCGGGGCGGCGGGGTCGTCGAGGCGCACCTCGAACATCCAACCATCGCCGTAGGGATCGGAGTTGACCAACTCCGGTGCACCGTCGAGCGCGTCGTTGACGGTGGTCACGACGCCGTCGAGCGGCGCGAAGAGGTCGCTGACACTCTTGGTCGATTCCAGTTCGCCGCAGGGCTCTCCGGCCACGACGCGGGTGCCGACCGGCGGCAGCGTGACGTAGACGATGTCACCGAGCGCGTCCTGCGCGAATTCGGTGATGCCGATCCGCACCGTCCCGGAGATCTCTTCCATGACGCGCACCCATTCGTGCTCCGTCGTGTACGCGAGATCTGCGGGGTACATGCGGACAGCCTGCCCTTCTTGCCTGATGAGTGATGCACCGACGGCGACCGGCGGACTGATTCTGTCAGGTGTGCTCACCCGTTACCGGCGCCCGGTGCCGAGCGAGCGTAACCAGGCTTGTTCGCAGGCCGCAAGGCGTCGATCTGCACGTCCTGCGAGGGGGTGACGATGGCCCCCGCCTGCTTCTTCTCCAGCGTCTTCACCACGCCTCCGGGGATGTTCAGCGCGGGCTGGAGATCCTGCGGATTGCCGATCACCTTGAACACGTACGGCGGCAGCACCTTGACGTCGTCGATCACGATGTCACCCGGCGGCGTGCCATTGAACCAGGTACCGGCCACCACGCGGACATCGTTGATCTGGATCACCTCGGCGCCCGCCGCACGCAGTTCCTGGAGCGTGTCGAGCAGCACGTCGCCGGTGACCTGCCGCTGCGGATCGGTGATCGTCAGTGTGATGCCGGGCCCGCTCGCCTTGACGGTGCCCGCCAGCACGCCCAGGGCGTCCGCCTTGGCCGCGTTCTGCTGCCGGGCCTCCTGGACCCGGTCGTTGCTGCTCTGCAGCTGTGTGCGGCTGTTCTCCAGGCGGTGCTTCTCGTCCTCCAACCGCCGTGTGCGCGCGTTGAGTTCGTCCAGCACCCGGACCAGGTCCTCCTGCCGCGCGCCGCGCAGCGGGTCCGACTCGTTGTTCGATCTGACCTGGATGGCCAGCCCGGCGCCGAGCGCGAACAGCAGCACGGCGCCCACGAGTTGGGCCCGGCTCACGCGCGGTGGCCAGAACGCCTCGATCAGCCGGCGCCGACCCGGCTGGTCGTCGACCGGCTCGGCGGCGTGCGACGCGACCGGATGCGGATCGACCCGGTCCGCCCCGTCGGGCGGCGCGGCCCCGACCGAATCCGATTCCGGCCCGGGCGTGTCGCGCGCTTCGGCGCGCGCCCCCGCGTGCGGGAGTTCGGACGGGTCGCCCGGTTCGGGTGTTTCACGCGGTTCGCGCGCCGGGAGCTTGTGCCGGATCTCGTGTGCGGACTCGCGCACCGGCGCGATGATCGGCGCGATCTCCGAGGTCACCTCGGCGGCCTGCTCGCGGATCCGCTCCCGGATGTGCCGACCCTCGTGGTAGAGGTCGACCGGGCGCCGGGTCTCGATCGTGGGTTTGCGGGCGGACGGCGCCTCCGGCTCCGGCTCGATCCCGGGGGCCGGCACCGGTTCCGGATCGGGGTCCGGATCCGGAATCGGAGCCGGAGCCGGAGCCGGTTCCCGCGCCGGCGGGCGTTGCGGCTCCTCCGGCGGGCGCGGGAGCCCCAACTCACGGGGGTCCTCGTCATGGCGGGCGTGTCGCCCGCGCGTCTCGTCCGTTTCGTCGGCCATGTGTGACTCCCCGTCAGGCCCGGAAGACGTGCCGCCGGATGGCCGCCGCGTTGGAGAAGATCCGGATGCCGAGCACGACCACCACGCCGGTGGACAACTGCGCGCCGACGCCCAGCTTGTCGCCGAGGAAGACGATCAGGGCCGCCACGACCACGTTCGACAGGAACGAGACCACGAAGACCTTGTCGTCGAAGATGCCGTCGAGCAGTGCGCGCAGGCCGCCGAAGACCGCGTCGAGGGCGGCCACGACCGCGATGGGCAGGTACGGCTCCAGCTCGTGCGGGATCACGGGTCGGGCGAGATACCCGACCACGACCCCGAGGACCAGGCCGAGGACCGCGATCACTGTTTACCCTTTCGTTCGGTCGCCTTTTGCGACGTTGTCGGCGCGCCGGTCGGCCGGGCCGAACCGCTCGGCGGTCCGCCGGTGCCCGTGGGCGTGGCGGGCGGTGGGCTCGGGGTCGGCTTGGCCGGGGTGCTCGGCGGCGGGGCCGGCGGCGGTGCGCCCGCCGGGTTCGCGTAGCGCAGCGAGGTACCCAGGGCGGCGGGCAGCTTCATCTTCTTCTGCGCGCTCAGGTTGACCCGGATCCCGTAGTTCTCCTGCAACTGGCGCAGATACCGCCCGTCCGCGCCGACCATGAACTCCACTTGCATCGGCTTCGCGTTGCCGATCGCCAGGATCGTATAGGGCGGCGCCAGCGGGCGGTTGTCGACCAGGATGGAGGCGCCGGCGGCGCGGATCGCGGACAGCGCGGTCAGCCGCTGGTTGTTGATCGAGATGGCCTCGGCGCCGGCCTTCCACAGGCCGTTGACCAGCCGCTGGAGGTCCCGGTCCAGGATCCGGCCGTTGGCCGCGGCCTCGGCCTGGCGCGGGTCGCTGGTGCCGTTGCTGTTGTCCGAGCCCTTGGCGTCGTCGGCGACCACCTTCAGCCCCGGCCCCTCGACCGGTTCGGATCCGGTGAGCAGCGCGAGCAGTTCGACGCGGTCCTTGGCCCCCCTGGGCAGGGAGACCTCCTGGATCGCGTCCACCTCGTCGCGCAGCCGTTCCACGGTGGACTGGAGGCCGTCCACCTCGGCCTCGTCGGCGTGGATGCGGTCGACCAGCTGGTGCCGCTCGCGCTCGGCCTGCGGCGCGGCGGCGTGCACCTTCATCGCGGCGACCATCAGGATCATCGCGATCAGCGCGACCCCGACGACCGCGAGCATCCGGGCCAGCGGGCCCTTGTTCATGCCGGTGTCGCCGCGCACCGCACGCCGCGCGGTGGCCTCCGCGTAGCCGGCGTCGAGGCTGTTGGTCATCATGTCCACGAGCAGGGACATCGAGGCGTCCGGCCGCCTGTACCGGCTTGTTCCCGGTGTCTCCCGCGTTGACATGCGCCCCATCGTTCCATGCCGGTCGGAGTGCCCGTTGCAGGGTCCGATACGGGATCCGGCCGCGGATCGCGTGCGGCGATCCACGGCCGGAAGAGACCCTACAAGACACTCCCGGCCACCGCCGACGGCGGCGGCCGGCGAGCGGGATCGGAGCGAGGGTGACCGGGCGTCAGTCGCCCGCGTGCTCCACCACCCGGCTCCACTCGTCGAGGAGTTCGTCCGCGGCGTCGTCGTCGGGACCCTCGGCCCACACGTGCGTGACCGCCTCGGCCGGGTCCGGCAGTACCAGCGCCCAGCGGCCGTCGGTCTCCACCACGCGCACGCCGTCGGTGGTGTCGATCTCCCGGTCGCCCGCGGCCTCGACCACGCGGCGCATCACCATGCCCTTGGCCGCCCACGGCGTGGCCACGTCCCGCCGGCGCACGTGTGCGCGCGGAATGCGCGCGTCGATCTGGCTCAGCGTCAGTTGGGTGCGCGCGACCAGGCCGATCAGCCGGACGAACGCGGCGGTGCCGTCGAAGACGGTGCTGAACTCGGGGATGACGAACCCGCCGCGCCCGTCGCCGCCGAAGATCGTGTCCTCGGCCTGGGCGGCCCGCGCCAGGTCGTCGGGCGAGGTGGTGGTCCACTGCACCTGGACACCGTGATAGGCCGCAACCTGCTCGGCGATCCGGGTCGTGGTCACCGGCAGCGCGATCTTGCCGCCGCCGCGTTCGGCCGCCACGCAGTCGAGCAGTACGAGCAACGCGCGGTGGTCGTCGATGATCCGCCCGCGCTCGTCCACCAGCGACATGCGCTCGCCGACCGGGTCGAAGCGCACGCCGAACCCGGACTTCGAGGAGGCCACGATCTCGCCGAGCCGCAACAGCCCCTCGTGCCGCTCGTCGACGGTCTCGGTGGGCCGGGCGTCGTCGAGCCCGGAGTTGACGGTGAGCGCGTCGATGCCCAGCCGGCCCAGGATGCTGGGCAACAGCAGCGCGGCGTTGCCGTGCGCGGCGTCCACCACCACCTTGAGCCCGGACTCGGGCACCCCGGTGATGTCCAGGGCCTTCAGCAGTGATCCGGAGTAGCTGTCGAACGGCCGCGCGGGGAACGTGAGTTCACCGATCTCGCCGGGGAAGGCCCGGCGATACTCCTGGCGTGAGAAGACCCGGTCGAGCTTGCGCTGCGCGGCCTGCGAGAGGTCCGCCCCGCGCTCGTCGAAGAACATGATGTCCACCGAGTCCGGCACCCCGGGCGTGGTGCGGATCATGATCCCGCCGGCCGAGCCGCGCGCGGTCTCCTGACGGGCCACCGGCATCGGCACGTTCTCCAGGTCGCGCACGTTGATCGCGCTGGCCTGGAGCGCGGAGATCACCGCGCGCTTGAGCGCCCGGGCACCGCGCGAGTGGTCGCGCGCGGTGGTGACGGTGGCGCCCTTCTTGAGCGTGGTGGCGTAGGCCCCGGCCAGCCGGACGGCGAGTTCGGGGGTGATCTCGACGTTGAGGATGCCGGAGACCCCGCGCGGGCCGAACAGGTACTTCTGACCGCGCGACTCCCAGATCACCGAGGTGTTGACGACCGCGCCGGCCTCGATCGTCTTGAACGGGTAGATCCGCACGTCGCCGGCGACCAGCGACTCCTCCTCGATCAGGCACTCGTCACCGATGACCGCGCCCTCCTCGATCCGGGCGGCGCGCATCACATCGGTGTTCTTGCCGATCACACAGCCGCGCAGATTGGTCTGCGGGCCGACGTAGACGTTGTCGTGCACCACCGCCTTGTGCAGGAACGCGCCGCGCTTGACCACCACGTTGGAGCCGAGCACGGTGTGTTCGCGCAGTTCCACGCCGCCCTCGACCTTGGCGTAGTCGCCGATGTAGAGCGGGCCCTTGAGGATCGCCTCGCGGTCCACCTCGGCGCCCTCGGCGACCCATACGCCCGGGGACAGCTCGAAGCCGTCGATGTCCACGTCGACCTTGCCGGTGAGCACGTCGGCCTGGGCCTTGAGGTAGCTCTCGTGGGTGCCGACGTCCTCCCAGTAGCCCTCGGCGACATAGCCGTAGATCGGCTTGCCCTCCTTGAGCAGCTTGGGGAACACGTCACCCGACCAGTCCACGGACACACCCGCGGCGACGTAGTCGAAGACCTCGGGTTCCATCACGTAGATGCCGGTGTTGACGGTGTCCGAGAAGACCTGACCCCAGGTCGGCTTCTCCAGGAACCGGTCCACCCGCCCCTCGTCGTCGATGATCGTGATGCCGAATTCGAGGGGGTCGGGCACCCGGGTCAGACAGACGGTGACCAGGGCCCCCTTGGCACGGTGGTACTCGACCAGCGCCGTGAGGTCGAAGTCGGTGAGTGCGTCGCCGGAGATGACCAGGAACGTGTCGTCCTTGAGCGCCTCCTCGGCGTTCTTGACGCTGCCCGCGGTGCCGAGCGGAGTCTCCTCGTTCGCGTACGTCAGGCTCATGCCGAGTTCTTCGCCGTCGCCGAAGTAGTTGCGTACGAGCGACGCGAGGAACTGGACGGTGACGACGGTCTCGGAAAGCCCGTGGCGCTTGAGGAGCCGTAGCACGTGCTCCATGATCGGTCGGTTGACCACCGGCAGCAGCGGCTTGGGCATGCTGGAGGTCATCGGGCGCAGGCGGGTGCCTTCGCCTCCGGCCATGACGACGGCCTTCATCGGTCTCGTCCTCCTATCGCGTCACACCACCCGCACCCACGGCTGAATTGCCGGGGCCGGGTGGCGTGGTTTGAGTATCTCGTGATCGCCGCGTTGTCCGGCGATCCCTTCGCTACCCGGCGGTCGCTGTGCGACTCGCCTTGTCCGCGGCCACGAGCCGTTTGGCCTGGGCTGCGTAGAGGACTCCTGCCCACCAGTACAGCGCAGTACCCCACCACGCGAACGCCCATCCGAAGATCGCGGCGAGAGTTGCGACACGTCCGGTGCCGTCGCTGAGCAGCAGGAGCGGGAAGGCGTACATGAGATTGAAGGTCGCGGCCTTGCCGACGAAGCTGACCGAGAGCGCGCCGTAGCGGTGCCGGCGCAGGATCAACAGCACCACGCCCATGAACAACTCGCGACCCAGGATGATCGCGGTCAGCCAGATCGGCAGGATCTCGCGCCAGGTCAGGCCGACCAGGGTGGCGAGGATGTAGAGCCGGTCGGCGGCCGGGTCCAGGATCGCGCCGACCTTGCTGACCTGGTTCCAGCGGCGGGCCAGTTTGCCGTCCAGGTAGTCGCTGATCCCGCTGAGCATGAGCAGCGCGAGCGCCCACAGGTCGTGTTTGGGGCCGCCGAACTCGGGCGCCAGGATGAGCCACAGGAAGACCGGGACACCGAGCAGGCGGGCGAAGCTGAGCAGGTTGGGGATCGTCACGATCCGGTCGCTGGGAGCGTCGACGCCGCCCTCCCGGGTAGGCGGCGGGGCCGCGTCCACGTGGGCGTCCACGGGTCCTCTGCTTTCTTCCGGTGGGTCTTCGTTCGAGGTCAGCCTATGTCGCGCCGGACGGGCTCAGCGACGCCCGGAGCCGCCGGAGACCGGGTCCGGGGCGGGGCTGTCGGGCGTGGCGGTCGTGGTCGTGCTCTCGGCGGCCGGCCCGGGAAGCGTCGGCAGCGGGCCGCGGTCGCGCAGGATGCGCAGGACCAGGATCAGGGTGAGCCCGATGCCGGCGAACAGGTAGCCGTTGCCGAGCACGAACTCTAGCGGCGTCCAGTGCCGTTCGCGGTCGCCGTCCCGGGGGGCGAGCCAGATCAGGCCCCACGGCTGGAGCGTCTGCGTGCCGTCCCAGTCGCCGAGGACGTTCAGTCGCATCGGCCAGGCCGCGAAGAACGCGAAGAAGGCGCCGGTCAGCCACCACCACAGCGGTCTCGCCCGGGTCAGCGCGGTGTGCGTGAGCAGGACGAACACGGGCACCACCCACACCCAGTGGTGCGACCACGAGATGGGCGAGACGAACAGCGACAGGCCGCCGGTGATCACCACGCCGACCAGTTCGTTGCCGTACAGCGAGGCGCGGGCCGCGGCCAGCAGGCCCAGCGCCCCGATGACCAGGCAGAGCAGCAACCACAGCCCCTTGGCCGGCCCGCCGTCGCCGAGCATACGGGTGAACATGCCCTGCACCGACTGGTTGTTGAGGGTGCCGACGCTGAGCTTGGAATTGACCTTGCCGCTGATCGACACCAGGTTCGCCCAGTAGTACGCGGACGCCGACGGCGCGGCGACCAGACCCACCAGGACGGTGCCGACGAACGCGCCGGAGGCCACCGCGGCGGCCCGGAACCGGCGGGTGATCAGCAGGTACACCACGAAGATCGCGGGGGTGAGCTTGAGGCCGGCCGCGACGCCGACCCCGATGCCCTTGTAGCGGCGATCGTCGGGCAGCGCCAGGTCGAGCACGATCAGCGCCAGGAGCAGCAGGTTGATCTGCCCCCACACGAGCGTCCATTCCACCGGCTCCAGCCACAGGACCACGGCGAAGGTGGCCGCGCTGACCCCGAACCGGCCCGCGCCGCGCCGGTAGCCGAGCATCCCCCACGAGGCCCAGACCACGGCGAACAGCGACAGCAGGCTCAGGCACGCCATGAACCACTTGAGGCCGGCGAAGCCCAGCGGCAGCACGATGTAGAAGAGCAGCCCGGAAATCGGCGGGTAGATGAAGGGCAGTTCCCACTTGCCGTAGTTCTCGGTGTAGATCCGGTCGCCGTCGCGCAACCTGTGCACGGCGTCGTGGTAGACGCTCAGGTCGAGCATGTGCCACATGTCGCGGCGGTTGAGGTAGGTCCACAGCGCCCACAGGCCGAGCGAGAGCACCATCAGGGCGCCGCCGACGAGCGCGACGCGTCCCGGCCGACGGGGTTCCCGGCTGTGCTCGTGCCCGAACGGGACGCGGGGCGCGAGCGTCAACAACTCGCGGCAGGAGGTGACGAGCACGCGGGGCAAGGACATGTCGGTCGGGGACTCCACAACTGCACGGTTCAATGGGCGCCAGTCCGGGTGGCGCCGGGTCAGGATATCCACACGGTCGAAACGGCCCGGCGTCCAGTGCCGCGGACGGGAACCGCGGACCGTGACCCCACGTCCGTCCGGACGGGGGCTACACCCCGGCCGGGGTGGGCGTGGAACTCCCCGGGGACGGTCGGCCCACCGGTTCCGGCGGATCGAGCGTAACGGCTTCCACCGACGCGCTCGCGCACTTTCGCCGGCTCGCGGCCAGACCCACCGCGATCGTGAGCAGCGCGGCCAGCCCGGCGAGAGTGTACGCGTCGGCCAGCACCAGATCCCACCCGGCGAGCCGCAGTTCGCGGCCGTCGCGGTAGGGCACCTGCCAGATCAGCCCGGTCGGCACCGGCACCGGCAGCTCCACCCGGCGTCCCGGCACCGCGGCGGTGAGCACGACCAGGGCGAGCGCGGCGAGCCCGGCCCGGGTCCGGAACGGACCGGCCCGGCGGGCGGCGTCGACCAGGAGCACACCACCCGGCACGATCCACACCCAGTGGTGGGTCCACGAGATCGGCGACACCAACAGTCCGGTCAGCGCGGTGACGCACAGTCCGGCCAGGTCGCGTCGCGGGTCGTCGGGTCGGCTGCGGCCGATCACCGCGGCCAGGGCGAGGCCGCCGACGCCGACCGCGCCCGCGATCGCGAACCACAGCGGCCCCGGCGGGGGTGCCTCGTGGGTGAGGCGGATCAGTATCCCGCGCAGCGACTGGTTACCCGGTACCTGGACCGGGCCGACCCGGGTGTCGTCGAGGAACAGGCCGCCCCAGTAGCGCAGCGACTCGCGCGGCAGCACGGCGAAGGCGACGAACAGCCCGGTCCCGAGCGCGAGGACGGCGTTGCGCCCCTCGCGCATGCGGCCGGTCAGGAACAGGTAGGGGATCAGGATCGCCGGGGTGAGCTTGAGCCCGGCCGCCAGGCCCACCCCGCAGCCGCGCAGCCGGGCATCGGGCGCCCGGGAGAGGTCGGCCAGGATCACCACCAGCAGGAGCAGGTTGATCTGGCCGAACCGCAGCGTCTCCTGGACGGGTTCGCTCCACAACAGCACGGCGGCGGTGATCGCCGCCGCGGGCAGTCGGCGCGGGCGGCGCACGCCGACCATGCCCCAGGCCAGGTGCGCGGCCAGGGTGAGCAACGCGAGGTTGCCCGCGACCGACACCCAGCGCAGCACGCCCCACGGCAACCAGGCCAGCGGGGTGAACAGCAGCGCGGCGCACGGGGTGTAGGTGAACGGCAGGTGGGCCATCCCGACCGACATCGAGTAGAGCCGCCCCCGACCGTCCAGGATGGCCCGCCCGCCGGCCTGGTAGACCCGCAGGTCGCCGAGCCACCACATGGTCGCCGGTCGGGTCAGCGCGAGCGCGACGTAGGCGGTGACCGACCCCGCGATCAGGACCGCGGCCAACACCGGGAGACGTCCGAGGAAGCGCTGGGTGCGACGTGACGTCTCGGGCATGCACCTGATCGTGCCACCGCCGACGCCCGTTTGCTCCGCACTACTCCGTACGCGTCACAGTGTTGTGTTCATCGGATGTTGCGGGCCGTTCCGCACCGGTCCGGCCCGTTCCACCGCCTACGTCGGATTCTCGACCTACTTGTCCAGAGGCTTGTCCACGGGCTTGTCCTCGGGCTTGTCGGCCGGCTTGTCCGCCTGCCTGCTCTCCTGCGCCCGGGCCCGCGAGCGGCCCACCTCGGCGTAGAAGCGCAGCACGTCGAGGTCGTCGACCGAGCCGGGGTTGACCGCGTCCTCCAGGGCGCGCCCCTGGAGCAGCTTCTTCACCGGGATCTCGATCCGCTTCCCGGTGAGGGTGTGCGGCACGCCCGGCGCGGCGATGATCTCGTCCGGGACGTGCCGGGGCGAGACCTCCTCGCGGATCACCGCGCGGATCCGGGCCTGGAGCGCCTCGTCGAGCGTGTGGCCGGGCGCGGGGACCACGAACAGCGGCATCCAGTAGCCACCGTCGGGTAGCTCCAGGCCCACCACCAGCGACTCGCGCACCTCGGGGAGGCGTTCGACGGCCTCGTAGATGTCGCTCGACCCCATCCGCACGCCCTGCCGGTTCAGCGTCGAGTCGGAGCGGCCGTGCACGACGACCGTGCCGCGCTCGGTGAGCGTGATCCAGTCGCCGTGCCGCCACACGCCCGGGTAGGTGTCGAAGTAGCTGGCCCGGTAGCGCGCGTCGCCGGGGTCGTTCCAGAAGTGGATCGGCATCGAGGGCATCGGCTGGGTGATCACCAGCTCGCCGACCTCGTCGACCACCGGCCGGCCCTGCTCGTCCCATGCCTCGACCGCACAGCCCAGGGCCCGGCACTGGATCTCGCCGAGATACACCGGCAGGTCCGGGCTGCCACCGACGAAGGCGCTGCACACGTCGGTGCCGCCGCTGACCGAGGCCAGCCACATGTCGGCGCCCACCGCGTCGTAGACCCAGCGGAAGCCGTCGGGCGGGAGCGGCGAGCCGGTGGTGCCCAGCGCCCGCACCCGGCTCAGGTCGTGCGAGACGCGCGGGGTCAGCCCCTTCTTGCGGCAGGCCATCACGTAGGCGGCGGAGGTGCCGAACCAGGTCACCCCGGCCCGCTCCACCACGGTCCACTGGGCCTCGGGGCCCGGGTAGCCGGGGCTGCCGTCGTAGAGCACGATCGTGGTGCCCGCGAGCAGGCCGCCGACCAGCATGTTCCACATCATCCAGCCGGTGGAGGTGTACCAGAAGAAGCGGTCGTTCGGGCCCAGGTCGAGTTGGAGCGCGGCCTCCTTCAGGTGTTCGAGCACGATCCCGCCGTGACCCTGGACGATCGCCTTGGGCAGACCGGTGGTGCCGGACGAGTACAGGATCCACAGCGGGTGGTCGAAGCCGACCGACTCGAAGTCGATCCCGTCGGCGGGCAGGTCGCGCCCGATCACCTCGGCCCAGGGCAGCACGCCGTCGGGCGTCGGCTCGTCGAGCAGCGGTACATGCAACACGTGTCGCACGGTCGGCAGGCCCTCGCGCAGTTCGGCGACCACGTCGGCGCGGCGGACCTCCTTGCCGCCGTAGCGGTAGCCGTCCACCGCGAGCAGCACCACCGGCTCGATCTGCTGGAACCGGTCGAGCACGCTGCGCGCGCCGAAGTCGGGCGCGCAGGCCGACCACACCGCGCCGATCGAGGCGCAGGCGAGCAGCCCGATCACCGCGTGCGGGGTGTTCGGCACGTAGGCCGCGACCCGGTCGCCGGGGCGCACGCCCAGCTCGCGCAGGGTGGCCGCACAGGACGCCACCTGGCGGCGCAGCTCGGCCCAGGAGATCTCGCGCGGGATCAGCTCCTCGTCCAGGTGGACGATCGCCGGGCGCTCCGGGTCGCCGTCCTCGGTGTGCCGCAGCGCCTGCCGGGCGTAGTTCAGCCGGGCGTTCGGGAACCAGCGGGCACCGGGCATGGTCCGGTCCGCCAGTACCACCTCACGATCGCCCAGGTCGAGGTCGAACCAATCGCACAGCGAGGCCCAGAACGCCTCGGGTTCGGTGGTCGACCATTCCCACAAGCGGGCGTAGTCCTCGGCGTGGACGCCGCGTTCGGCGGCGAGCCACGCGCGATAGCGGGTGACCGCCGCGGCGGCGACCCGCTCGGCCGACGGTTGCCACAGCAACTCGGCCCGCTCGCTCGATTCCGTCATCTTTGTTGCCCCCTCCACGCGGTGTGCCCCCCGACCCTGCCATCTCGCGCCCGCGCGCGCATCCCCCGGGCGAGTCGGAAAGGATCTTCGTGGGGACTCTGGACGCGGCGGAGCGAACGCGGGATGTTACCGACGGGAAACAAGTCCGGCGGCACATCCGGCGAAGGAGGCCCCGCATGCCCGGCCCACACCCCATCGTCAGCGACTGCGGCACCGACCGCGAACGCGTCGCGGAACGGCTGCTGGCCGCGTCCCACGCGCACGCGTTCGACCCGATCACCGACGTCGACTGGGACGCCCCACTGGTCGACGGCGCCTACTTCCTGCCCGCGCATCGGGTCACTTTGTACGGCACGCCGCTGTGGGAGCGGATGAGCGAGCGGCAGCGCGTCGACCTGTCCCGGCACGAGGTCGCCTCGATGGCCAGTGTCGGCATCTGGTTCGAGGTCGTGCTGATGCAACTGCTCATCCGGCACGTCTACGACCGGCCGCTGACCTCGCGACACGTGCAGTACGCGTTCATGGAGATCGCCGAGGAGTGCCGGCACTCGACCATGTTCGGCCGATTGATCGACAAGCTGGAGTGCCCGGAGTACGGACCCGGCCCGTACGCGCACATGGCGGCGCGGGCGATGAAGACGTTCGGCTCGGGCGTGCAGGCCTTCGCGATGGCACTGATCGCCGAGGAGGTCCTGGACACGATGCAGCGCGAGATGATGGCCGACGAGTCGCTGCAGCCGATCACCCGGCGGACCGCCCGGATCCACGTGGTCGAGGAGGCCCGGCACGTGCGCTACGCGCGCGACGAGGTGGCTCGGGGCGCGCCGCACCTGTCCCGGGCGGAGCGGGCGATCACCCGGCTCGCGCTGGCCCGCGCCGCGCACATCATCGCCACCCGTCTGGTGCACCCCGGGGTGTACGCGGCGGTGGGTCTGGATCCGGCCGAGGCGTATCGCACCGCGCGGGCCAATCCGCACCGGTCGGACACGCTCGCCCACTGGTCGCGGCGGCTGATCGCCTTCTACGACGAGCAGGGCCTGCTCGGCGGGCCGGGCCTGCGACTGTGGCGGGCGTCGGGTCTGATGGGACGTGGAATACCCACCCCGGCACGCCGGCGGGTGTGACCGTAAATACCCCCGGCCGGGTTGGCGCACGGAACTGACGATCCGTCAGACTGTGGTCCGTACACACATCGGACGAGACGGCCAGACGAGTTGGAGGGCCCCGTGACGAAGGACCACAAGCCCGTGGTCCCCGGTTGGTTCACCACGTCCGGGGAGGATTTCTCCCTCCTCGGCACCCGGTGTACCGCCTGTGGGACCGTGTTCTTCCCGCGCCGGGAGACGTTCTGCGGCAACCCGGCGTGCTCCGGCACCGAGTTCGCCGAGGTGCCGCTGTCCAAGCGCGGCACCGTGTGGTCGTACACGAACGCCGGCTACCGCCCGCCGGCGCCGTTCGTGTCCGATCCGGACGTCGAATGGCGGCCGTACACCATCGTCGCGGTGCGCCTGGAGGCCGAGGGCCTGATCGTGCTCGGCCAGGGCGCGCCCGGGGTGGGCGTGGACGACCTGAAGGTCGGCGACCCGGTGGAGATCGTGCCCGGCGTGCTGTACGAGGACGACGAGTACGTGCACACCACGTGGAACGTACGGCCGGTGGAGGTTCGGGCATGAGCAACGACCGCGAGATCGTCGTCCTGGGCGCGGGCATGCACCCGTGGGGCAAGTGGGGCCGCAACTTCGTCGAGTACGGCGTCAAGGCCGCCCAGGACGCGCTGAAGGACGCCGGACTGGCGTGGCAGGACATCCAGTTCGTGGCGGGCGCGGACACCATCCGCAACGGCTACCCGGGCTTCGTCGCCGGCGCCACCTTCGCCCAGGCGCTGGGCTGGACCGGGGCGCGCATCTCCAGCTCGTACGCGGCCTGCGCGTCCGGCTCGCACGCCATCGCGAGCGCTCGCGCGCAGATCCTCGCCGGCCTGTGCGACGTGGCCCTCGTGGTCGGCGCCGACGCGGCCCCCAAGGGCTTCTTCGCGCCGGTCGGCGGGGACCGTCCCGACGACCCGGACTGGGTGCGCTTCCACCTGCTCGGCGCCACCAACCCGGCCTACTTCGGGATGTACGCCCGGCGTCGGATCGACCTGTACGGCGCCTCGGTCGAGGACTTCGCCAGGGTCAAGGTCAAGAACGCGCGCAACGGCCTGGGCAACCCGAACGCCCGTTACCGCAAGGCGTTCACCGCCGAGGACGTGGCCGCCTCGCCGATCGTGTGCGACCCGCTGCGGCTGATGGACATCTGCGCCACCTCCGACGGCGCGGCGGCCGTGGTGTTGTGCAGCAAGGAGTTCGCCGCCCGGCACACCACCGACCCGGTGCGCATCTCGGCGGTCTCCACGGTCACCCCGACCTTCCCGAGCGCGCTGATCGAGCTGCCCGACATCGCGACCGACTCGTCGGCGGCGGTCGCCCCGCAGGAGTTGTCCTTCCGCGCCTCGCTCGCGCACGCCGCGTACGAGGAGGCCGGCATCGGGCCCGAGGATCTGAGCCTGGCCGAGGTCTACGACCTGTCCACCGCCCTGGAGTTGGACTGGATCGAGGACCTGGGCATCTGCGCGCCCGGCGAGGCGGAGAAGCTGCTGCGCGACGGCGCGACGGAGATCGGCGGCCGGATCCCGGTCAACGCCTCCGGCGGCCTGGCCTCGTTCGGCGAGGCGGTGCCCGCGCAGGCGATCGCCCAGGTCTGCGAGTTGACCTGGCAACTGCGCGGCGAGGCCGGCGCTCGCCAGGTGGCGGGCGCCCGGGTGGGCATCACCGCCAACCAGGGCCTGTTCGGGCACGGTTCGTCGATCGTGGTCACCCGCTAGGGTCCGCGCGGCCACGAACCGATCAAGCCACGAAACGATCCCGGAGTCCCGACCGCGCCACGGCTCGGGCCGGCTCCGGGATCGTTTCCGTTGTACGGAGGTGTGCATGGGTATTCCGGACGGCATCGGCGTGGTCGACCTGCTGATGGGTCTGCCGAATCGGGACCGGCGCTGGTGGGCGACCGCGATGGCGGGCACCCTGCGGGACGAGGACAGCCGGACCGGGATGACCCACCCGGCCGGCTACATGTTCAAGGATCTGCCCGACATGGAGCGCACCGATTCCTCGGCCGAGGATCTGCTGCGCGAGATGGACCGGTTCGGGGTGGAGAAGGCGCTGATCCCGGTCTCGTTCGAGGACCCGGACACGCTCGACGCGGTGCGCCGGCACCCGGATCGGCTGCTCGGCAGCTTCCAGGTGGATCCGACCGACGTGATGGCGGGCGTGCGGGCATTGCGCCGAGCACGCGAGGAGGTGGGCATCCTGGCCGCGACCTTCTTCCCGTGCGGCTGCACACCCCCGGTGCCGATCGACGACCGGCTGGCGTATCCGCTCTACGCGACCTGTGTGGAGCTGGGCCTGCCGGTGTTCGTGAACGCGGGCATCCCCGGGCCCCGGGTACCGGCCGCGGCGCAGGAGGTGATGCGCTTCGACCGGGTCTGCTACGACTTCCCGGAGCTGACCGTGGTGCTGCGTCACGGCGGCGAGCCGTGGTGCGACCTGGCGGTCAAGCTGATGCTCAAGTGGCCGGGCCTGCACTGGTCCTCGTCGGCGTTCGCGCCCAAGCACTACCCGCGCGCGATCGTCGACTACGCGAACACGCGCGGGGCGGACAAGGTCATGTACGCGGGCTACTTCCCGTACGGGCTGACCCTGGACCGGATCTTCGCCGAGTTGCCCGGGGTCGGCTTCAAGGACGAGGTGTGGCCGAAGTTCCTGCGGACCAACGCCCTGCGGGTGCTCGGGCTCTGATCGGCCGGCCGGCGCTCAGCCGGCCGTCGTCGGGGCCAGGGCGAGTGCCGCCTCGATCGGGTCGGCGCCGGGGCGGGGGTCGATGACGGCCAGGACCGGGACGGTGACGCCCGCCGCGACGTAGCGGGCGATCCGCGCCCGGCACTCGGCCGGTTCGCCGTGCACGATCAGGTCGTCGAGCACCGCGTCCGGGACCAGGTCGAGGGCCCGCTTGCGGTCGCCCTCGGCCCACGCCTCCCACATCGGCGCCAACTGCTCCTCGCGCCCGAGCCATCGGTGGAAGTCGGCGTAGACCGGGACGGTGAGGTAGGCGGTGATCATCCGTCGGCCGATCGCCCGCGCGGTGTCCCGGTCTCCCGTCGGCACGACGAAGATCCGCGCGACGATCTCCTTGTCCGGGCCGCCTTCGCGCACGAACGGCACCACACGTTCGACGTCCTTCGCGGAGAGCCAGTTCAGGATCGCGCCGTCGGCCTCCCGGCCGGCGAGCCGCAACATGCCCGGGCGCAGCGCGGCGACCAGGATCGGCGGCGGGCTCTGCGGCGGCCGGGACAGCCGGAAGCCGCGCACCGCGAAGGTCTCGTACTCCTCGGTGACCTTCTCCCCCGCGAACGCCGCGCGCAGGAACCGCACGGTGTCCCGCACCCGCTGAAAGGGCCGGTCGAACTCGGCCCCGTTCCAGCCCTCGACGATCGGCGCGGAGCCGGCGCCCAGGCCCAGGTGGAAGCGGCCGGGGGCCACCTCGGCGAGCGCCGCCGCGCTCATCGCCAGGGTGGCCGGGCCGCGTGTGTACGGCGAGACGATCGCGGTGCCCAGGCGCACGTCCGGGTCGGCGAGGGCCGCCACGGTGAGCGGGGTGAAGCCGTCCGAGCCATCCACCTCGGCCGACCAGACGTCGGTGTAGCCGGCCCTGCGCAACTCGCGGATCAGGCGCGGGTGTTCGGTGAGCGGGGCGTCGAGCGGAACGGTGATCCCGAAGCGGGCCTGATCCATGCGTGCTCCTCCGCGTACTCCCGAAGACGGTCGTGGTGGTCGATCAGGACTACCACAGCGCGGGCGTGCGCACGACGTGCCGCTCAGGCTTCGCGTGCGTCGGCGGCCGGGCGATCGGGCGGGAGGCGGACGAACAGCGTGCCGACGCCCGCGCTCGCGAACAGGGCCGCCAGGACGCCCCACCCGATGCCGCCCACGGCCTGGAGCAGTCCGGTGATCAGGATCGGGCCGAGTACGTGGCGCCCGACCGAGCGGCCCATGCCGAACGCGGCCAGGTATTCGGCCCGGCGGTCGTCCGGTGCGACGGCGTAGGACAACGTCCAGGCGGCGGACACCGCGATCACCTCGCCGCAGGACAGCAGCAGTACGCCGATCGGAAACACCACGGCGGCGGGGGCCCGTTCGGCCGACCACAGCAGCACGCACGCCGCCGCGAGCAGCGCGCCGGCCGCCACCTGGCAGCGCCGCGCGGCGCGGACCGACATCGCGAGCCGGGCGGCCGGCATCTGGCACACCACGCCGAAGACGGTGTTGACCGCGTACAGCGCGCCGAGCCAGGACGCGGACAACCCGCCGCGGGTGGTCAGCCACAGCGGGATGCCCAGATTGAGCACCGGCAGCCACAGTTGGAGCAGCGTGTCGATCGAGGCCGGCCCCCACACCCGCCGATCGCGCAGCGCGCCCCACCCGGACACCCGCGGCGCCGCGCCCCGGGCCGGCGGCACCGGGATGGTCGCGAGCAGTGCGGCCACGAGGACGAAAGCGGCGGCGTTGACCAGCACGACCGCGCGAAACGCCGCCGCGTCGTCCAGGCCGATGGCCAGGCCGCCGAGCGGGGCGCCGAGGCTGATCCCGAGGTTGGCCACCGTGCGGTAGGCGGCCAGGGTGCGCACCCGGTCGGCGCCGTCGGCGAGTTCGGCCACGAACGCCTGGGTGAGCGCGGACACGCTCTGGTCGGCCGTGGTGACCACGGCGACCGCGACGAGGAAGCCCCACCACTCGCCCACGGCCGCATAGCCGGCGGTGCCGGCCGCGCGGGCCAGGTGCAGGGCGACCAGGGTGTTGCGTACCCCCACGAGGTCGGCGAGCCGGCCGATCGGCACCGCCGTACCGAGCGCGATCAGTCCGGCCAGCCCGAGGCCCAGACCCACACCGCCGGTGGACAGACCGACGATTCGGGTGAAGTAGACGGCGGAGAACGCAACGAACAACCCCACGCCCAGGTAGTCGACCAGCCCCACCCCGAGCAACCGCCGCACCGGACGCCGGATCCGGACTTCGGCGCGGCCCCCCGCGGCCTCGACTTCGGTCGTGTCCTGCCCGACTTCCGGTCCGTGCACATTATTCTGTGTCATGGACACAGTATTTTGGACCCAAGGACACAATCGCGCCATGACCGATCCCGCCGAAGCCGTCGGCTACACCCTCGCCGCCAATTTGCGCGCCGCCCGGCAGGCCCGGGGCTGGCGGCTGGACGAACTCGCCGGCCGCTCCGGGGTGAGCCGCAACATGCTCCAGCAGATCGAGACCTGCCGGACCAACCCGAGCATCGCCACCCTGGCCCGGATCTCGGCCACCCTCGGCATCGCGATCGGCCGGCTGGTCGAGCCGCCCGAGGAACTGGGCCACGTGGCCCGCCGCGACGACGCGCCGACCCGCCCCGGCGGCCGGGAGAGCGTCTTCCGCCTGCTGATCAACGACACCACCGCGCCGTTCACCGAGCTGTGGGAACTGCGCCTGGCGGCACACGACGAAGTGTCCGCCGACGCGCACCCGACCGGTACGCGTGAGCTTCTGCACGTGCACGAGGGCACGGTGACCGTCGAGGTGGGCGGCGCGACGTTCACCGTCGGGCCCGGCGACGCACTGCGGATGCGCGGCGATCGGCCACACGTGTACCGCAACACCCGCGCCGAGCCGGTCCGGCTGACCATGACCGTGGTCTACGCGGGTGTGCCCGACCCCCGCTACCGGGAGGTCGGCGCCGCCGCCTCCCGAGGCACCGTGGCCTGGTAGCCGGCGAACAGCGGCACGTAGCCGGTGGGATCCGTCACCACACACGCGAACGGCCGGTCGAAGCACACCGGACGCGGCTTGGGCGTAAAGCTCACGGGAGTGAGCGTGACGGCGCTCACCGCCGCCGCCTCGACGCCCTCCTCGGTGACCCGCAGCAGCGACTCCTGGACCATCGCGTCGATCCGCACCGGCTCGTCGGTCGCCCAGCGAAAGTCCGCGGCGTCGCCCAGCGGCGCCGTCACGCCCAGCGCCCGCAGCCGGGGCACCACGTCGAGCCGGGTGCGCAGCTCGAAGCGCGGTACGGCCACCTCCACCGCCGCGCCCTCGTACGGCTTCCCCGTCTCGCGCGGCGCCCACCCGGCGGTGATCACCGACGCGGGCGGGGCCTGCGGCGGGCCCAGCGCGAAGCGCACCCGTGCGGGCCGCTCCCCCACACACGGCAGTTCCACCACGGTGACCTCGCCGTCGCGGCCGTCGATCGTCCACACGTCGGCGGCGGGCACCTCCCGGTGCATCATCGGGACCGGCGCCCGGGTGCCGTCGGCGGCGTGGAACGGCCGATCGCGCGTGCGCGCGGGATCGAACCCGTCCCGCCAGCGGGCGCGCAGCGCGAGCGCGCCGACCACGAGCAGCCGCGTCGCCTCGGAAATCCGCACGGGTATCCGCTCGATCAGCCCATCCGTGGCCCGCGCGACCCACCGGTCCAGCGCGGCCGGATCCACCGGCGACCCGAATTCGACCTCCGCCAGCGCGGCCCGGAACTCCGCCCGCAGCGGCGCCGCGCTCCACACCCCGGTGGCCACCGCAAGCGCCTCGATCCCGGCCAGCTCACGCGCCACCGCGTCCACCGCGGGCGCCGCCTCCGGCCAGGCGAGACCGACCACGTCGGCCAACTCCTCGGCGGTGTCCCCGTCCGCGCCGACGGCCGGCACCGCGAGCGCCAGCCACAGGCCGGTCGGCGAGCACACCACGTCGCCACCGGCCGCCCGCACCCCGGCGTCGCTCAGCATCGCGTCGAGCAGACGCGAGGCCAGCTCCCGTACGGCGCCCGCGTGTTCGCGCAGAGCCGGTTCCATCTGATCACCCTTGTCGTCGCCACGTCGTCGCTGCCCGGAGGTGTTCGGTGTCCCCCCGGCCGAGGAGATGTATGCCTCCCGACCGTAGTGTCGTGCGTCATGGACGACTTCGGCGGGGACGTGGAGCTGCGCAGACTCATCGACCGTCAGGCGATCCGCGACGTGGTGTCGCGGTACTGCCGGGGCATCGACCGGATGGACCTCGACGCCGTCCGCGCGTGCTACCACCCCGACGCCACCGACGAACACGGCGCCTTCACCGGGACGGTGGACGAATACCTCGCATGGATCGGGCGATTGCTCCCCCGATACACCTCGACCATGCATCTGACCGGCAACCACCTGGTGGACTTCCGCGACGACACGCCCGATCTCGCCCGTTCGGAGACGTACGGGATCGCCTTCCACCGCAGTGCCGACCCGGCGCCGCGCGGCAACCTGACCACCGGCTTCCGCTACATCGACGACTTCGCCCGGCGCGACGGCGTGTGGCGGATCGCCCGCCGGGTGGCCACCACCGAGTGGGTCCGGGTCGACGACGCGGCCGGGCAGTGGCCGGTGCCCGAGGGGCTGCGCACGGGCCGACGCGATCGCACCGACGCGGTGTACGCGCCGTTCCCCGCCGACCCGGGCCCGCCGGCCTGATCGGCCTCAGCCGATCGGCTCCGCCGCCTCCATCGCCTCGACCGGCTCCACCGGAGCCACCTGCTCCACCGGCTTGCGGAACACCCGGGTCGCGTGGATCTCGCCGACGATCTGCGGCGCGTCCGGCTCCTGCGGCACCGGCAGCCCGGGCCGCAGGTGCTCCTCGACCGAGATGTACTTCAGCCCCGCCCGCAGGTCGGCGTCGTTGCGCAACCGCACCACCAGCGGGAACTCGGCCAGCGCCGTGGTGTCGAACAGCCCCGTGGTGTACACCAGTTGCACTCCGAGCGCATCCGCCACCGCGCGCTGGAGCTCCAGCAGATACGACGCGTTGGCCCGCCCGATCGGGTTGTCCAGGAACAACGTCCCGGCGTGCCGGTGCCGGGCCCGGCCGCGGTCGTTGCTGCGCAGCGCCGCCATCGTGCAATAGAGCGCGATCGCGGCAGTCAGCAGCTGGCCGCCGGAGAACACGTCGCCCATCTGCCCCACCGGCACCCGTTCGGCCCGCAACACCGAGTCCGGCTTCAGGATCTCCACCTGCACCCCGCGCGGGCGCAGCGCCGCGTGCACCCCGCGCAGCAGCAGCGTCATCCCGTCCCGCCGCACCCCGCCGACCGTGCCGTCGCGACCGCGCCGAATCGTCCGGGTCGCCTCGTCGACCACCTCGCCGAGCGCCTCGACCAGGGCCGCCGCGTCCGGCTCGTCGAAGCGGATCCGCAGGAACTCCTGCCCGGACCACTCGCCCAGCTCCTCCGGCAGCCGGGACAACCGCTGCGCGGCGCGCAGCGTGGTCAGCGCGGCCTCGACCATCCCGCGCATCCGGTCCACGATGCTGTCCCGGTTGCGTTCGATCTGGCGCAGCTCGTCGGTGAGCACCCGCAGGCGCGGCGCGAACGCCGCCGACCAGGCGGGCGCATGCTCCGCGAGCGCGGCCGGCGGCAGTTCCCGGATCTGCTGCCGCGCGGGCATCCGGACCTGCTCGAACCGGGTCGCGCCCGCGTGCCGCACCAGCGTCTCGGTGCGCTCGCGGACCTGGGCCTCGGCGGCGGACAGGTCGGCCGCGGCGGCCCGCAGCGCGCGCCGGCACGTGGTCGCCGCGTCCCGCGCGTCGGCGACCGGACCCGCGAACGGCGTCGCGGCCGGCTGCTCGGGGTCCACCGGCACCGCCGGCAGCGTGTCCGTAAGGGAGCCCGCCACCTCGCCGAACGCGCCGGCCGCGTGCTCCGCCTCGGTGTGCTCGCGCACCAGGCGGACGTGCGTCTCGCGGGCCGACGCGACCTCCTCGGTCCGGGTCGCGTGTTCGGCGCCGGCGGCCCGCAACAACTCGTGTGCGTGTGCGCCGTCGCGGGGTCGCTGCTCCTCGGGCAGGTCCAGGTGGTGCTCGTGGCCCTCGGCGGGCGCGTGCCGCTCCACCTCGCCGCGCAGTCGGCCGAGCAGTTCGCTGGCCGCGTCGGCGCGCCCCTCCAGGGTGCGTACGTGGTCCTCGGCGCGGCCGGCGGCGGCCAGGCGCGAGGGGCCGTCGGAGCCGTCGAATCCGTCAAGCAGCTCGGCGGCCTGTCGGCGCACCTTGGCGGTGAGCCGGTCCAGGGTGCCCTGCGCGGCCGACTCCTCGCTCTCCGCGCGGGCCTGCTCGGCCCGCAGGTCGGCGCCCACGCCCACCTTCTCGTACAGCGCGCGGGCGGTGCGGTACGCCTCGCGCAGCGCGGGCAACGACGCCCGCGCTGCGGCCTCGTCGGCCGCCTCGTCGGCACCCGGCTCCTCGGACGCGCCGGTGATCTCGGCACGTTCCTCGCGCAGCGCGCGGGCGGTGCGGCGCGCGTCGTCGGCCG
Organism: Embleya sp. NPDC055664; assembly: GCF_053618075.1. Taxonomy (NCBI): domain Bacteria; kingdom Bacillati; phylum Actinomycetota; class Actinomycetes; order Kitasatosporales; family Streptomycetaceae; genus Embleya; species Embleya sp. NPDC055664. The sequence goes on along the minus strand of NZ_JBSHGZ010000033.1, from coordinate 74,204 downwards.
AGCGCTGCGCCTGCCGGCGGTCCTCGTCGGCGGTGCGGGCCAGCAGCCGGTCCGCCTCGGCGCCTGCCTCGTGTTCGGTGGTCTCCTGCTCCAGCTCGCGGATCCGGCGCGCCCACCCGGCCCGCTCGCGCAGCCGGAAGGCGAGTCCGGCCAGCGCGTCGGCGCGGCGGCGCGCGGTCTGCGCGGCGTCCATCCGCCGATCGCGCCGGTCCACCGCCTGCGCCCGGTCCTGCTCGGCGGTCACCGCGGCGATCTCGGCGGCCTCCCCCGCGGCCTGCGCGGCGGCCAGCTCGACCCGCGCGTCGGCGACCGCCTCGAACAGTTCGTCGAGCCGGCCCGCCGGGCACGCCGCCCGCCACGTCGCCAGGCGTCCGGCCAGCGCCCGATCGGCCTCCAGGCGCGCGGCCCGCTCGCGGATCGCCTCCTGCCGCTCGCCCGCCCGCCTGCGCAGCGCGTCCCGCTCGGTGTCGGCGGCCCGCTCGTCGTGCATCGCGGGGTTCGGCGGCACCAGGAACGTGTCCGCCCGCTCCTCGCCCGGCTCCAACAGCGCCTGCGGGGTGCCCACCGCCACCGCCGAGCGCGGCAGCAGCGCGGCCTCGGCCAGCACGTCCCGGGCCCGGTCCATCGCGTTGTGCATGGTGACGATCACGCCGTCGACCAGCTGCGGGCGGGCCGCGAGCACCGCGGCGTGCCGCTCGGCGGGCACCGACTGGGCCAGGTAGCGCCAGCCCGGCAGGGCCGGAATGCCGTGCTCGCCCAGGAGTTCGACCGCGGCCAGCACGTCGGGGCCGGCGGGCAGCAGGCCGCCGTCGCCCAGCGCGGCCAGGATCCGCGAGTCGTCGGCGGCGTCGGTGCGCAGGTGGAACAGGGTGCGCTCGCCGTCGCCGACCGCCTCGGCGAGCAGTTCGCGCAGCACGTCGGCGGCCCGGTCGAAGGTGCGCGCGGCCTGCTCGCCGATCGCCGTTTCGGCGTCGGGGCCCAGCAGTTCGCGCACCCTCGGCTCGGCGGCCAGCGCCGTCGCGTTGTCGTGCACGGCAGTCAGGTCGGCCTCGGCCACGCCCAGCCGGTCCGCCGCCCGGGCCGCGGCCAACTCGGCCCGGCCGCGCGCGGATTCGGCCTCGCGCACCCGCGCCGCCGCCTGTTCGGCCGCCGTCCGGGCCTCGGTCCAGGCGGCGGAGGCCGCCTGCTCCTCGTCCGAGGCGCGCGCGGCGGACTCGGCCGGGTCGCCGTCGTCGTCGATCCAGCCCGCCTCGACCGCGAGATCGAGTTCGGCGCCCACCTCCACGAGCCGGGCGCGCAGATGCGCCGCCTCGCTGCGGGTGCGCTGCGCCTCGGTGGCGGCGGTGGTGGCGGCCCGCTGCGCCCGCTCGCCCCGCTCCTGGAGTTCGGCCGCGCGCCGCTCCTCGGTGTCCGCCCGCCCCTCCGCCCCGGCGGCGGCCGCGTGCAGCGCACGTACCAGCGCCGAGGCGGCGTCCTGGCGGGCGGCGAGGGCCGGCGCGGCGTCCCGCTCGGCGGCCCGGATCGCCACGTCCACCCGCTCGGCCCGGTCCACCGCGGCCCGATGCCGCAACACCGCCTCGGTGGCCAGCCAGGCCGCGTGCAGCCCGCGCGCGTCGCCGAGTTCGCGCTTGATCCGGGCGGCGTCCTTCTCCGCGGCGGTCAGTCGCATGCCCGCGTGCCGGTGGGTGATCTCGGCGGTGACGAGCGCCGCGTGTGCCCGGGCCCGCTCGGCGGCGTCCACGGCCGCGGCGGAGTCGGCCACCCGCCGGGCCAGTTCGGCCGCCCGCTCGCGCTCCCGTTCGGCCCGGGCGCCCAGTTCGCGGCCGAGCCCGCGCGCGGCGTCCTCGGCGTTGCGGTGCACCGCCCGTACCCGGGTGCGCCGCGAGGCGGCCTCGCCGACCGCGTCCAGGAGTTCCACCGCGCCCTCGACGAAGTCCCGCTCGGCGGTCAGCTCGGCGCGCTGGGCGAGCTTGACCGCGAACCCGTCGACCAGGTCGGCGAGTCCGTCGGTGTCGGCCGGGTCGGAGACCGCGCGAAGCAGCAGGTCGACGAAGTCCGCGTCGTTCTTGACCGCGAACAGGCCCGCCGCCTCGCCCTCGTCGGCGTTCATCTCGCGCTGGTAGCGGAACAGTTCCGGGTCCAGGCCGAGCACGTTCAGGTGCTCGATCCAGCGGTCGTGGATCTCCTCCCAGACCACGTCCACGTCCGGGTAGACCTTGTGCAGTTCGGTCATCGCGTCGCGGAAGCCGCGCATGGTCCGCCGCCGCCCGCCGACCTGCACCGGCAGCCCGTCCAGGGTGAGCCCGGGCCCGGGTCGGAAGGAGTACCAGCTCTCCGCGAACTTGCGCGGGTCGGAGGAGACCTGTCGGCCGCGCCACTCGCTGACCTTGCCGACCACGACCGTCTCGCCGGTGAGCACGTGCTGCCATTCGAGCGCGACGTGCCCGCAGTCGTCGGCGAGCAGGAACTTGCGCAGCACACCCGAGCTGGCCCCGCCGAGGGTGTTGCGGTGTCCGGGCAACATCACCGAGAAGATCAGCTTGAGCAGGACCGACTTGCCGCCGCCGTTCTCCAGGAACAACACGCCCGCGGGCGCGGGTCGGCGCGGCGGCCCGACCGGCTCGCCCTCGAACAACTGCGCCTGCCTGGGCGCCGGGTCGGGCACGGGCGCACCCACCCCGCGCAGGTCGAGCACGGTGTCGGCGTAACGCGCACCGGCGGGCCCGATGGAGAACAGGCGGACCCGGGACAGCTCGTACATCGGCGGTCAAATCTCTCTGATCGAAGCACAGGACGGAACAGGTCGAACAAACGGGGCGAAACACGCACGTCGCGCGCCATCGGAACAACGCACGCGCTGACGGACGGGCGGGCGAGGGGGCGAACGGAGGGTGCGAGGCACACCCGGCGCGGCACGCCCGGACGATCGGGGCCCACGCCGCACCGCTCGCCGCCGCCCCGGCACGCGGTCAGACGCCGTGGAAGGGCAACCCGGCCCCCGGCACCAGTTCGCCGTCGACCGCGGCGGCCAGCAGGCTCGGGCTGCCGTCGGTGACCGCCACCACGCCCAGCTCCAGCAGCTCCGACATCGCCGCCGAGCCGGCCGTGTCGCGGACCTGGAGCTGGTAGCGCGCCGTGGTGCGGTAGGTGCCGCCGCCGTCGTCGGAGACCCGCTGCAGGAAGCCGGAGTCGACCAGGAACGCCACCGCCTTGGCCACGATGCCCACGGTGGAGGCGGCGAGTCGGCGGGCGTCCTTGGTCGCGCCGGTGGCGCTGCGTCTGGCGTAGACCCGCCAGGCCGCCTCCAGGCTCGGCCCGTCCACCTCGGGGTCGCTGATCTCGCCGCGCAGTTCGGCGCGTTCCTCCAGGCGCCGGCAGGCCTGGCGGACGAAGGCGTCCACGCCGTGCACGCTGAGCCGGCCCACGTAGGCGTCGTCGGCCAGGTCTTCCGGGCGGGGGAAGGCCATCGCGGCCACCGCCAGGTGGGCCAGGCCGTGCAGGAAGCGGTCGGCCGACTCGGTACCGGCCCGGCGCGCGTAGTCGCCCATCCGGACCGCGAACACCGAGTCCTCACCGGCGGTGACCGCCATCCCGGCGCGCGGCGACACCTCCAGGACGACCAGGCCCAGACCCGCCGCGACGGCCGCGGCCAGCGCCGCGAAGCGCGGATCCTCGCGGTGTCGGCGGATCAGGTCGGCGTATTCCGCGTCGCGCGCCGGCAGCAGTTTGGGCTGGAGGCCGAAGGCGACCAGGCGGGCCGCGTCGCCGACGTCGGCGGAGGTGATCGGGGCGGCGTCGGCCGCCGTGTCGTGGGTCATCCGGGGGTGGGCCCTTCCGGCTCGGGTCGCGCGCCGGTCAGAACCGCCGTGCCGATGATCAGGTCGGCGCCGCCGACCTCGGGGTCGTCGAGTTCGGTGCCGTCGTCGACGGCCACGAGCAGGGTGCGATCGCCCTGGCGCAGCGCGGTGCCCACCGGCGGCGAGGCCGCGTGGAACGCGAGCAGCGCGACCAGGTAGCCGAGGTCGGGATCGGCCTCGCGGGCCTCGGCGAGCAGCCCGGACAACCGGCGCGGAGTCTCCGGCGGGATGTCCAGGAGCAGCGCCGCCGCGTCGTGCTGGCGCTCGCTGTACCGGCTGTCGTCGGGGGTGAGCGACACGTCGGGCTCGGGCAGTTCGGCGCCGAGGTGGTCGCGCGGCGCGGGCGGGGTGAGCAACATCTCGGTCAGATCGTGCAGGCGCACCGCGACGGGGGTGCGCAGGCCGGTGCCGGCGGCGAAGAACCGGTCGGTCACCCGGCGTGCGTCGCCGACGGGCAACTCCAGGAGCGGGCGCAGCAGTTGCCCGTACAGGTCGAGCCCGGTGCGGGTGCTCGGCGCGGCGAACGCCTGCCGGTCCTGCTCGGCCCGGAACAGCGGTCCGGCCTCCATCAGCCGGGTCTGCAACTGGGTGTGCCGGCGAATGCAGTCCTGCACGATGTCGACCAGCTCGGCCGCGCCGCGCTTGCGCTCGCTCTCCTCGGCCTCGTCCCGGGCCCGGCGGATGTTGATCAGGATCGCGTTCTCGTGCCGGTAGCGGTCCGCGACGTGGTCGAACGCCTCGTCGATCAGGTCCGGTACGGCCTGGAGCCAGTCCACGGCGCGCACGTTGCGCCGGGTCGCGTCCAGCGCGCGGCGCAGCGATTCGGCGTACTGCACGGTGCGGTAGCGGGCCTGCTCGGCGGCGAACCTGGCCTCGGCGAGCCGGCCGCGTCGGATCAGGTGGTCGAGTTTGACGTCGGCGGCGATCTGCGCACTGGTCACGTCGGTGTCGAGGGCACCGACCAGGACGTTGATCGCCTCGTCGGTGGCGCGCAGGAAGATGTGCCCGTCGGGGCCGGGGACCTCTTCGAGGAGCTTGAAGTCGTAGTCGCGCCGGATGTATTCACCCTCACGGGTCCACATGCCGTAGACGGCGCGAAAGCCCCGGTCGACGCTGCCGACGTTGATCAGGTTCTCCAGGACCCAGCGGGCGACGCGCTCGTATTCGGCCGGGTCGCGCCCGGGGGCCTGGGCGGCCACGCGCGGGCGGAGCCGGCTCACGATCTCGTCGTGGTCGGCCCCGGTGTCGAAGTCCATCGTGACCGTGACCAGGTCGATCGCGGCGAGGCCGAGTTCGGCCATCGCGTAGACGGTGTACTCGCCCGCCAGGTTGGCCTTGCGCGCCTCCAGGTCGTGCAGCGGCGCGGTGCAGGCGAGGGCCTTGAGGCGGCGGGCCAGGCCCTCCTCGGTCACCCCTGAGCGGGGGTGCGCCGCGCCCGGGGGCAGCGCCGGGCCGGCGGGCGGCGGCAGCTCCCCGGGCCGGACGGCTCGGGCGGAAACGGTCATGGGAGTAGAGCCTAGGACGTTCGGCCGACAGCTTCGGCGCCCGCCCACCCCGGATGGGGCCGAACGGGGGCGGGTTCGACCGCGGGCCGGCTACATCTCGCTCACATCTCGCTCAGCCTGGCCTTGGCGGCGGTGCGCACCTCGGCGTGTTCGGCCGGGTCGCCCGCGAGCCGGCGCAGTCGCGTCACGGCCTCGGGGCGGCGCGCGTCCACATGGCGCGCGGCGATCAGTCGGGTGTCGGCCTGGCAGTCCCAGAGGGCTTCCACGGCCGTCTCGGCGGCGAAGGAGGGCTCTATCCGGGCGAGGGTCTCCACGGCGCAGGCGCGCAGGCCGGCGGAGGCGGCGTCGCGGTAGACGTCGCGGATCAGGTCGAGCGCGTCGACGAGGGCGAGGCGCCCTATGCCGGTGACGAGGTCGCGCAGTCGGAAGTGGTCGGCCTGGTCGGCGTCCGCCGCGCCGACCGGGGGCACCGCGGCCACCCTGGCGCGCAACGCGTGCAGCAGAATCGGTCCGTCGGCGGGTTCCCCGGCACCGGCCAGTATCCGCACGGCCACCTCGCCGAGCAGGTCCTCGCGGGCGGCCCAGGTGCGGGCCCGGGCGACCGCGGCGGGGGTGCGCAGGCCGCCGATGGCGTGTGCGGCGGCGAGCCGCACCCCGGTGGGCGCGTCGGGTGCGAGCGCGCCCTCGGCCAGGTCGAGCAGCGCGCCGTCCCCCTGTTCGCCGAGGTAGCGCAGCGCGGCGGCTCTGGCGCCGTCGGGTCCGGCCCAGGCCGCGGCCAGGATCGCGCCGCGGTGCTCCGGACCGGCGACGGCGGCGAGCCGTCTGCCGCAGGCGAGCGCTTGGCGTGGGCCGTCGGCGGCCTCGGCGAGCACCTGGTCGACGGTCTGCGCAGGCGCGGTCGGCGGTGTGCCGGTACGCACGGAGCGGGTCAACTCCCAGCGCCACCAGTCCAGGTCGACCTGTTCGACCACGGCGCGCACCCGCTCGTCCTCGGCCGCCCAGATCCGCCACGGGCGCATGCCGGTGGAGCGCTTGACGCAGTCGTAGAGTTCGTCGTCCTCGCCGCGCTCCAGCACGACGTCGAGCATGCCGGTCAGCGCCGCGTCCTGTCCGATGGCGGCGAGCCGGTCCAGCGCCTCCGGCCAGTCGCGGCCCTCCTCCACGTAGGCGCGCAACAACTCGGTCGCGTCGGTGCGGCCGAGGCGGGCGAGCGTGCCGAGGACGGCGAGCGGGAGCGCGGTGCGGTCCGCGTCCTCGTCGGTCCAGTCCTCCTCGCACAGCAGATGTCGGGCGAGGCCGTCGAGGCCGGCGTCGAGGTCCGCGTACAGGCGCGCGTAATAGAGCGAGCGGGACTCGGTGGCCGGAACGGCACGGGGATCGCGGACCACGCAACCGTCGAGCGCGTCGAGCACGGCGACGCGGTCGGCGACGAGGGCCCGCCGGGCGCCCTGTCCGTGGCCGCTGCGAAGCAGGCCGAGGAGGGCGTCATGCGAGGTGATGACCGGATCGAACATGCCGCAAGCATCGGTGGCCGGCAACCCTGGAGCAACAGGATTTAGGACACATGTACCCGTTGCCCGTTGTTTCGACGAACCACCGGGCGCCGTTGTCACCCTTTCGTCACCCGAAGCCACGAACTGTACCGCCCCCGTTGGCCCCCCGGCCGCCCGGGCATGCAAGGGGGGCCGGACGGGTGCGGGGGGCGACCACGTGGGTGTGGGGACCGCCGACCGGGGCCGCGAGGGCGGGCCCGGGGCGGTCAGGGTTGTTTGGGGACCGGGATGCGGGGGCGGTCGCGGCGGACGGTGCCGTAGTCCTCGCCGTCGAGCGCGCCGAGCACACTCGCGGGTACGAAGGACTCCATCGCCCACGCCCGCGTCTCCACGTCGGCGGCGAAGCCGTACGCCCCCCAGACGGGCCAGCGCACGCGGGCGCGCCAACTGCCGTCCCGGTACTGGTGCCAACTCACCAGGGTGACCTCGAGGTGCTGCCCGTCCGGGAGGACCATGCGCACCCGGGGGCCGGTCGGGTGCGCATCGGCCTCCTTGCGGCGCTCGCCGACCCGGCTCGGCCGCGGCTCGCGGACGCCGAGCGGTTCCGTGGCCGGCATGGGCGAGTCGCCGCCGACGGCCAAATTCCGTACTGCTGCGGTCTGGCTGCTCACGCGGCCATTGTGCGGCGCCGGAACGATCCGCCGGCCCGAAACGCGTCGCCGCACACACGCGTCCCACCCGTACGGCGCACGGGGGCGCCACGCGGATGGGACGTGTGGGGGGTGCGTCCGGTCAGGAGACCACCCGGAGTTCGGCCGGACCGACCACGCTCAGCCCGAGCACCGCGGCCAGGTCCTCGACGAGGTTCGCGGCCTGGTCCGGAGTCAGTCGTTCCACCGTCCACTCGTCGGTGGGCCGACCGTGCTCGTCGGTGTGCGGGCCGAATCTCAGCTCGATCGGACGTTCGGCGTCGGCGGACGGCAGCACCGGAACCCGGGCCACCAGGGTGACATTGTTCGACATGACGTCGACTCCCTTCGGAGAGCGAAAACGATCGCCGCTGTCATTGCCGGTCACTCCTCACGCTCGCATCGGACACGGACGGTGTCCAGGTGCATCCCGGTGTCACAAGGAGCGTGCCGGGCGCGCCTCGACGCACCGAAAAGCCCCGACGCGCATCGCGCGCCGGGGCTTCGCTTCGGTCGACCGGTCGTGTGGGGGACCCGGGAGAACGGCCCACACGGACCCCGGGAGGAGGGCCCGCATCGGTCGGAGGTCGGCTAGCCGAAGAAGGCCTTCACCACCGGACCCGCCGCCGAGCCACCGGACTTGCCCTTCTCCACGAGCACCGCGACCGCGACGTCGTCCTTGAACGCGATCATCCAGCCGTGGGTCAGGGTCTCGCCCTTCTCGTCGAACTCGGCGGTACCGGTCTTGGCGCCCACCGTGCCCGGGATGCCCTGCAAAATCTTGCCCGAGCCGTTCGCCACCACGCCCTGCATCAGCGCCTTGAGCTGGCCGGCGATCGACGGGTCCAGGGGATGCGAGGGCACCCGGCCCGGCACGTCGTCGGGCGCGAGCACCGGCTGGTTGAACTTGCCGGAGGCGATCGTCGCGGCGACCGAGGCCATCACCAGCGGGCTGGCCAGCACCCGGCCCTGACCGATCATCGACGCGGCCTTGTCGTTCTCGCCGTTGGCCGTCGGCACCGAGCCGTCGAAGGTGACCGTGCCGACGTCCCATTTGGCGCCGATCCCGAACTGGTCGCCGGCCAGCTTGCTCAGCGTGTCGTTCTGGATCTTGGCGCGGTTGCCGATGAAGGCCGTGTTGCAGGACTGCGCGAAGTCGTCCTGGAACAGCGCGTCGGGCATCGGCTTGAGGCCGTCGTAGTTCTTGAACGTCTGCCCGTTGACCACCAGCGTGTTCTCACACGGCACCTTGTCGGTCGGCTTGATGCCGGCCTGCAACAGCGCGCCCGAGGAGACGGTCTTGAAGGTCGAGCCCGGTGGGTAGCGCCCGGTGAAGGCACGATTGTCGCCATTGGACGGGGTGTTCGCGGCGGCCAGGATCCCGCCCGACTTGGCGTCGAGCACCACGATCGAGGCGTTGTTGCCGCCGGTCACCGACTTGAGCGCCTTCTCGGCCTGGTCCTGCACGCCCGGGTCGAGGGTCGTCTTCAGCGACTCCGCCGGCTTGCCCTTGACGTCGACCAGGGTCGCCTTCTCCGCGCCGCCCGCGTCCACGACGGTGATCTTCAGGTCGGCGACGCCGGCCAGCTTCTTCTCGTAGCGGTACTGCAGACCGGAGGCGCCCACCTGGTCCGCCGACGAGGCGCTCGGGTCGGCGTTCTTGAGCAGGTCGGCGTTGTCACCCGAGGCGACCGTGCCGACGATCTGCTTCGCCACGTCGCCGGATTGGGTCGCCCCCTCCTTGACCTGGATCCCGCCCAGACCGGCCAGCTTGACCTGGCCGCCGCCGTCCCACTTGTCCTTGCGCAGCGTCACCAGGGGCAGCGACTGGTTCGGATCCGCCGCCGCGACCCGGCCCTTGAGCTTGGGGATGTCCAGGTCGAACATCGGGTCCGACAGCGCCGCGTACAGCGCGTCCGCGTTGGTGATCTTGGCCGGCCACAGGGACAACGCCACCACGGGCGTCGTGGTGGCCAGCGACTTGCCCGAGCGGTCCAGGATCTCGCCGCGCTTGGGCAGCGTACGATCCCGCTTGATCTTCCCGCTGTCCGCCAGTTGCGGGTGCACGATGGTCTGGGTCCAGTGCACGGTCGTCTTGCCGTTCGCGGTGACGATCGGGACCGTGGACGCGATCTTGACCGGGTCCGCCACCCCCTTGAGGGTCAACGTCGCGTTGTACGCGAGCGTGGCCGGCGCGTTGTCCTTGCCCTTGGTGTAGGTACCGGCCTTGTACTCGGCCTTGACGATCCCCAGTTGCTTGCTCGTGGTGTCGAGACCCTGCTTGGCCGTTGCGGGGTTGTCCGTGAAGGACGCCGCCTTGGTCAGGTCGCCGCTCTGCCACGCGGTCAGGAAGTCCCTGCCCGTCGTCTCCGATGTGTCCTTCTTGTCTTCTCCGCCGCTGCACGAGGTCAGCCCGGCGACCACGACGACCGACACCATCAACGGCACGGCCGACGGCAACCGTCGCATCCTGCTGCCCACCAGATTCCTCCCGTACGTTCCGCGAACCCCCGACAACCGCCGGCGGCCTCCGGTCACGCTACCGGGGCCGTCGGGGCGAATCGGTCATCGGGCAGGTGTACGACCCACTTGTGACCTGGTTGTTGAGGTGCTCCGAACGAGGGAGTGAGGGATCGCCCTCAACCCTGCGCGAACGGGAGCCGAATTCCCCGCGGGAGGAAACCGGTCTCTCATCCGATGCGTCGGTAGGAGCAAGAGGGTCAGCCGGGACGGGGGCCCCGCATTGACCGTTGGCACCGTCGAGCAGGAGGAGAACGGGGCGATGGGGACCACACGGATCGCCATACCGACACCACCGCGTTACGGGTGGCAGGAGGACGCGGCATGCAGGGGCCTGGACGCCGGCCTCTTCTTCGGCGACGACCAGGAGCGACCCGGCGAGCGCCGGGCGCGCGAGCGAGTCGCCAAGAAGGTCTGCATCTCCTGCCCCGTGCGGCGGCGCTGCCACGAGCACGCGATGTCGGTCCCGGAACGCCGAGGTGTGTGGGCGGGTCTCGGCGAGACCGAACGCGCCGCGCTGTTGCGCGAGCAGGAGCAGGAGCAGGGGCACGACCGGGAGGAGACCACGACGGCGGCCTGACCGGGCCGACCGTCGGGTCCCGCCGCGGACGCCGGTGACCGGGGGGTCACGCCGGCAGATCGTCCTCGGTGAGCAGACCACGCACGTCCAGTCGGGCCCGCACGTGCGGTGCGCAGGCGTCCACCACCACCGCCGCGCCGATCCATTCGGCGCCGGCCTCGGTGACCATGCGGCGCACCGCGCTCGCCTGTGCGCCGGTCTCGATCCACTCGTCGACGAGCAACACCCGGTCGCCCGGGCGGAACAACCGGCCCGGGACCACGAGGGTGAGGCCGCCGTCCTGGTATTCGGGCGGGGTGGCGGCACGCAGCATGGGATCGGCGGCGGGCCCCCGGTGCTCGCCCACGATCCGTCGATCCTTGCGGATCTCCACGAAGCCGACGCCCAGATGCAGCGCGGTGATCGGACCGAGGACGAGGCCGCGCGTCTCGATGCCGACGATCAGCGTCGGCCGCGCGTCGGCGTGCAGGGCGCCGAGCCCGGGACCGAGCATCGCGAGCAGTTCGGGGTCGTGCCACCACTCGGACGCGTCGGCGAAGGTGCCCCACGGGGTCTCCCGCCAGGTGAACGCGTCGGCGAGTCGGCGCGCGACCGCTCCCAGGCCGCCCTGACGACTCGTCACCTCGGTGCCACCCCGTCTCGTCCCCCGCACCGACCCGTGTCGATCTTCGACCGAACAGACTACCGAAACGCCCACGCCCCCACGCCCGGCCCACTCGGCACATGGGGGTTTGGACGGCGCACGATCGATACCCAGGCAGGCCCGTCCGCCCAGCGCCTGCCACACGCGCCTCGGGCTGCCGGCGGTTGCCGCGCGCGGACCTGGGCCGTGCTCGGTTGCCCCACGCAGCCTTCGGCGGCCGTTGGCGCGCGCAGGCCGGCGCGGCCTGCCGTTGGTGCGCGCAGGCTTCGGCAGCCGCCGTCGGCGCGTGCCGGGCTTGAGCGGTCCTGCGGTTGCGGCGCACAGGTTTCGGGAGCGGGTGGTTGCCGCACGCAGCCTTCGGCGGCCGTTGGCGCGCGCGGACCCGGGCCGCCTGCCGTTGGTGCGCGCAGGCTTCGGCAGCCGCCGTCGGCGCGTGCCGGGCTTGAGCGGTCCTGCGGTTGCGGCGCACAGGCTTCGGCAGCCGTTGGTGCGCGCAGGCCGGCGCGGCCTGTGGTTGGCGCATGCGGGGTTGGGCGGTCGGTGCGTGCGAGCTTGGGCCGTGCTCGGTTGCCGCACGCGGGCTTTGGCAGCCTGCGGTGGCTGCGCCGCTTGGGCCGCTCGCGATGGACGCGCGAGTTTGGGCCGCGTTCTTCGCCGCACGCAGACCGGGCTGCGGTTGCCGCGCGGACTTGGGCCGCCTGCGCGGGACGTGATGGCCTGTGGTTGCCGACTGTGGGCGACGGCAGTCGGGTGGTTCGGCTGCCGTCGCCGCATGGTCAGTCGGTGTCGGGGCGGTCCAACGGCTGTTCGACCAGGGCCAGTACGCGGCTGGCCATGAATCGTGCCGTGCGCACCACCGTGCCCGTCCGGGTCAGCTCGCTCACCTCGACCACGCCGCGCCGGACCGCGACGTCGAGCCGGCGCCCCGCGCGGGTCGCGGTCATCTCGTAGGTTTTGGTGCTGTCGCCCGCGTCGACCACTATCTCGACCCGATCGCCCTTCATTCGTGCCCCCTTCGACCGATTACCTCCATCTTCTCCCACAGGTCCGACATCGGCGGGCGCTGCGGCGGGGTGGTCCGGCACCGACTCCGGGGCGCCTTACCGCGCCGGGCGCCGGGGTTCCTCTAACGTGTCTCGCACAGGGAATTCGGGCAGACGAAACCCGGACGACGGCACCACGCGAGGGGATCGGGCACACATGACGATGGTGCGGCTGCGACGGCAGGATCCGCGCATCGTCGGTTCGTATCGGTTGCTGCGTCGTCTCGGGGCCGGCGGCATGGGCGTGGTCTACCTCGGGGTGGACCGGCACGGCACCCGGGTCGCGCTCAAGCTGATCCGCCAAGAGCTGGCCGGGAACCCGGAGTTCCGCTCCCGCTTCGCGCGCGAGGTGGCCGCGGCGGCGATGGTGCGCGGCAACCGTACGGCCGCCCTCGTGGACGCCGACGCGGGCGCCGACCGGCCCTGGTTGGCCACCGTGTACGTGCCCGGCCCGTCCCTCCAGCGCCGAGTCGGCGAACGCGGCCCGATGGGTTGTCTGGACCTGGCCCGGATCGGCTCGGCGGTGGCCGACGGCCTGGTGTCCGTACACGCGGTCGGCGTCGTGCATCGCGACGTGAAACCGTCCAACATCCTGCTGTCCCCCGACGGGCCGCAGATCATCGACTTCGGCATCGCCTACGCGGACGGCGCCGGCACCCTGACCGTCACCGGAACGGCCGTCGGCTCACCGGGATTTCTGGCCCCCGAGCAGGTGCGCGGGCAGACCGTGACGCCGGCCACCGACATCTTCGCGCTCGGCGTCACGCTGGCCTATGCGGGGCGCGGGGCACCGCCGTTCGGGTCGGGGCCGGTGGACGCGCTGCTGTATCGGGTCGTGCACGAGGAACCCGACCTGGAGGGTGTGCCGGAGCAGGTGGTGCCGTTGATCTCGGCGTGCCTGTCCAAGGATCCGCGGATGCGGCCGACCGCCGAGCAGGTCCGCGAGCGGCTGGCCGCGATCGCCCGGCGGCGCGAGGCCGAACGGGGTACGCCGGCGCGCGGCACGGCGGCGGCGCCGTCGACCGCGGCTCCTGCCGCGATGAAGGGCGGCGCGACGCTCGCGGCGGGGCCGAGGGAGCGAGACCGCGAGCGGGAGCGGGAACGGGCCAGGCGCGAGGCGGCGCGGCGCGAGGGGGCACGGCGGGACGAGGACACACGGGCCGAGCGCTCCGCGGCGCAGCGGGCGGAGACGGGGCGGCCGGAGTCGGGGCGCGTGGAGCCCGGTCGGGGGTCGGCGGAGGGGCACGGCGCGGGTCGGTCGGAGTCGGGTCGGCAGGACGGGGCGCGGTACGAGGCGACGCGTCCGGACGGGGCGCGGCACGACGCACGGGCGCACGGTTCCGAGGGCCAGGGATCCGATCGGCGCGGCGCGGACGGCGGGCGGGCGGACCACGCGGTCCGGCACGAGCCCGGCCGGGGCGACGCCGGGCGGCACGAGCCGCGGCAGGAGTCGGCCCGGCACGACACGCGCCCCGACGGAGGCCGGCACGACACGGGGCGGCCCGACGCCGGCCGCGGCGAACGCTCCGAGGCGTCGCGCGGCTCGACCGCGGAACGCCCCGACCGGGCGGAACGGGCCGAGCGCACGGAGCGGCCGAACCACTCGGATCGTTCGCATCACCCGGATCGCCCGGACGGCAAGCGGCCCGGCCGGCTCGACCACGGCCCACGCTCCCGCGCGGGGTCCGGCACCGGCTCCGGCACGGGAACCGCGTCCGGCACTCCGCGCCGCCGCCGGCCCGAGGAGCGACGGCGGTTGCTCATCCAGCAGTTGATCGTCTTCGTGGTCGTCACCGCGATCGCCGCGTTCGCGATCGCCGCGTTCCAGAGCGACGGCGGCGACGACGGGCCGAAGGTGCCCGCAGCCGCCGACCCGGCCCCGCCGCAGGCCCCGGGGCCGTTCCGGATCGGCCCGGCGCACGGCTCGATCCCGATCGCGGACTGGTCGGACCGCACCTACTCCGACCCGTCGGTGAGCGGCGCCACGGTCACCCTGACCGACGGCACGGCCGTGGTCGGCAGCGACCGGGTCACCCTCGGCGACGTGGTCCCGGCGAGCCTGGACGGCGCCCCGGCAGTGGTCGTGGTGCTCACCCGTACCCCCGGCGCGGGCGGCCCGGCGACGCACCTGGTGGAACTCTTCCGCTTCGCCAACGGCGCGCCGACCACGGTGGCCGCGCTCGCCGCGGGCGCGGATCCGCAAGCCGTCGCCACCCGCTGGACGGTGGTCGAGGGCGGCATCTCGCGCATCCAGTCCTACCTGGACGTCCCCGACGTGACCACCCGCTACGTGGTCGGCCCCTCCGGCGTCCTGGTCCCCACGGCCTGAACACGGCGCCCACCGCCCGAACACGGCCTCCATCGCGCGAGCACGATCCCCGTCGGGGCGATCCGGGTGATGCGAACGATCCGAGTGATTCGGCCACTCCGCACGCTCGGCCCGGTCGAGGCGTTCCGCGGTCGAGCCGCGTGACGCCTCGGAGCGTTCGCCGCCGACCGGCATCGGGCCGCCCCGTGTCGTGCCAGCCCCCGTCGGGGCGCGCCTCGTGCCGGGCCGACCCTTGGCGCCCGGCGTCGCCCCGCCCGGGCTCGTACCGGACCGCGTGCTCCGCCCGCCCACCGTCCGCGCCGACCGGACACCCGGCCCCGTGCCCTCGCGCATCGTGCCGCGCCGCGTCCGGGCGAGCCGCCTCGTGCCGGCCCGACTCGGACCGACCCGCGCCATGCCCCTCGGCCGACCCGGCCCGGCTCCACGCGCCCCGACTCCGGCCGACCCGCCTCCGCCCGATGCGCCACCGAGCGCTCGGCCCGCGTACCCACCACCCACCACAACTACGACGAGGGGCACCCGGCCCGAGCCGGATGCCCCTCGTTCGTGTACCGCACTGCCTCGCGCACCGCGTCGGATCACGCGGTGTCCGGCCTCAGCCGAACTGGCGTTCCAGGTCCTTCAGTTTGCGCTCCAGCGAGTCGAGCCGGGGCAGCGTCATGGTGTCGTCCTCGGCGGTGAGGTCGATGACGTCGCGCCGCTCGGCATCGGCGGAAGTGCCCGTCGCCGCCGGGAGTTCGCTCGCTCGCGTGGGGGATGCAAGAGCCGGACGGCCGGAAGGGCCGTTCGCATCGGCTGAGCCGCCGTGGCCGGAAACGTCGTTTCCGGCTATAGCAGGCTCCGAGAGTGCTTCGGAGCCGCCACCTCCCGGCAGAGCAGCCATTTCCTGACGTGCGGCGCCGCGCCGACCGAAGTGGCCGGTGCCCTCGCCGCGGCTGAGCGCCTTGAGCTGCGCCCGCTCGCGCTTGCCGTCGATCCGCCGACGCTCGCGGTCGTCCTGCTTGGCCCGCTTGTCCTCGCGGACCTCCTCGACCGCCTCGTCGAGGGTGCGCACGCCTTCGAGCAGCATGAGCGACCAGGCGTTGAACGTCTCGTGCGGGGCGCGCAGCCACCGCACGATCCGGATCTGCGGCAACGGACGTGGCACCAAGCCCTGTTCGCGCAACGCGGCCCGACGGGTCTGCTTCAGCGCGCGGTCGAACAGGACGGCTGCGGAGAGCGACATGCCGGCGAAGAACTGCGGCGCACCGGCGTGCATGTCGCCGCGCGGCGCGTGCACCCAGTTGAACCAGGCCGAGGCACCCGCGAACGTCCAGACCAGTATCCGCGAGCCGAGCGCCGCGTCACCGTGGCTGGCCTCGCGCACCGCGAGCACGGAGCAGAACATCGCCGCCCCGTCGAGCCCGAACGGCACCAGGTACTCCCAGCCGTTGGCGAGCCCGAGGTTCTCCCGGCCGAAGCCGACCAGGCCGTGGAACGACAGCGCGGCCGCGACGCCGGCGCAGACGAACAGCAGGGTGTACGAGGCGACCCCGTACATCAGCTCCTTGCGCCGTCGGCGATCCTGCTCACGCTCCCAGTTGTCGGATCCTTCCCCGGTATCCGTCGCATCGGCCTTGCGGCGTCGGACGACCAGATACGCCACAAGCGCCATAAGGGCGACCAGTTCCGCCAAGCCGACGAGGGCCCAGGCCAGGGGTACACCCATGATCTCCAACGAGCTTTGCCTCGCTTCCCGTTCCTGATCCGATTGCGCGGCGCCCCATACTGGCGGAATTTCGCCTGGTGCGGGTCGAATCCACCGAATATCCCGCGTGTGGGTGACGGGACATTCCCCCGCACATCCACTTTTTCGGCCGCCCGTGCGACCCGAACAGGCCACTGCGCCATTTTGGGCGACGCTCGACCGTACTGCACTTCCGCGCACACGCTAGTCCAAGATCACATTCGATCGAAATTGGCATGACGCGATCGGCATGTCATGAGACAAATCAGGGAAGGCCGTTGCCTCGAATTCCGGGGCGATCGGAAGAAACATCTCATCGAACGCAAGGAAGAGGGAAGCGGATCACTACCAACCAAGTACACAAACGAAAGCAATCGGGCGTCAATCGGGACGCAGGTGATCGGATCAAAATGCATCGGATCACCGCCTACCTGGACGGACGACCCTACCGGCTGATCACCCCACGCCCGTCGAACACGACCCGGTTCGCCGTCAACCTCTGGCACGACTTGTGGCACGTGGTGACCGACCGGGCCGGCGCCATGCTCTTCGCCCGGCTGATGTGGGGCCTGGCACACGAGCGATACCCGAACACTCTCGTGGTGATCGACCGCCGTCACCTCGACCCGAACCCGTTCGACGCCGAACCCTCGCCGCCCATCGTGCTGTTCGCCGGCGAGCGCACCCCCTTCGGCGGCCGGGCCGCCCGCGACCTGCGCCGACTGCTGCCCACGCTCGGCCGACCGGACGGCACCGTGTACTGGCGCACCCACGGCCTGGACGCCGCGCTCGCCGACCGCGACGCCTGGATGCGGCGGCACCCGGAGCCCATGTGGGACTGGGAGCGCGAACGTTGGCGCAAGCGCAGGCTGGAAGACACGGTGCGCGACGGCCTGTTCGTACTGCCCGCGGATGCCGACGCGCTGCGCCGCGAAGCGGTGTGCATCGCGGGCATGGAGGTGTCCGCCACCACACCGATGGCCTACGAGTACCTGTACCGCTACCGGTTCCAGGTCTTCCACGACTACCGGCGCCGGGTGAGCGCGGCCCGGACCGCGCGCCGCGAGATCGAGGAACTGCCCACGCCGCCGGACCGGTTCGCCCCCTGGAGATACGCCGACAGCGACGCGGTCCACCTGCACATCTGGGACCGGGGCACCGAGATCCGGATGGCCCGGATGCGGGGGCGCCGCGTCCACGCCCGCCCCGAGCTGTACCACACCCGCTCGATCAACGACATCCAACGCTCGGGCGAAACCGCCGGCGAACGCCACTACGACGCCCCGTCGAACACCTGAGCCCGCCGAGCCCATCGCGCACGTTTCCGCCGTTCGGCCGTCCCCCACTCAGCCGAACGCCACCGCATAGAAGGCGACGGCCGCGGCAGCACCGACATTCAGCGAGTCCACCCCATGCGACATCGGGATCCGCACCAGCCGATCCGCCGCGGCCAACGCCTTCGCGGTCAGCCCCGGCCCCTCCGCGCCCAGCATCAACGCACATCGATCGGTGTCCGCGGTCGGCAACTCGTTCAACGCCACCGACCCTTCGCCCGGAGTCAGCGCCAGCAGCGTCAACCCCGCCCCACGCAGCACGTCCAGGCCGCCGGGCCACGGGTCCAGGCGCGCATACGGCACCGAGAACACCGCGCCCATCGAAACCTTCACCGACCGCCGGTACAGCGGATCCGCGCAGTCCGGCGACAACAACACCGCATCCATGCCCAGCGCCGCCGCGCCACGGAAGATCGCCCCGACGTTGGTGTGATCGTTGACCCCCTCCAGCACCGCGACCCGCCGCGCACCGGCCACCAGCTCACCCGCCGCCGGCAACACCTTGCGCCCCATCGAGGCCAGCGCCCCCCGATGCACCTGATACCCCGTCACCCGCTCGACGACCTCGGGACTGCCCACGTACACCGGCACGTCGGCCCGCTCGATCACCTCCGCCATGACCTCGAGCCAGCGTTCCGAAAGCAACATCGACCGCATCGGATACCCCGCCCCCAACGCCCGCCGAATCACCTTCTCCCCCTCCGCCATGAACAGCCCCTCGGCCGGTTCACGACGACGACGCAACTCGACATCGGTCAAATCGGTGTAGTCGACAAGCCGCGGATCCCCAGGATCATCAACCAAAATCACGGACATCCCCCCAGTCTCCCAGCCCCCACACCCCAACAGCCCGCCACCCAACCCCACAACACAAAACGAACCCCGCAGCCCGCCCGGCCCTTGAGAACCAGCCGGCCACAGACCCGGCGCCACCACACCGGAACGCCAAGCCAACCCGGGAACCAAGACCACCCCCTCAGCCCGTCCGGCGCTTGAGGACAAGCCGGCCACAGACCCGGCACCACCAAACCGGAACGCCAAGCCAACCCGGGAACCGAAGCCAAACCCTCAGCCCGTCCGGCGCTTGAGGACCGGCCGGCCGCAAGGCCAGGCGCGCCGGCAGGCGATCCTGGCCCAGGTCGAACCCCCCCAGCCCGTCCGGCGTTTGAGGACCGGGCCGGCCCGTCAACCCGAGAGCGCGGCCACCTCGCCGATGACCACGATCGCCGGTGGGCGAATCCCCGCCGCGGCCACGTCCCCCGCCGCCGCGCCCAGCGACGTGCGCAAGACCCGCTGCGTGGCCATCGTGCCCTCCTGGATCACCGCGACGGGAGTCGAGGCCGCACGGCCATGCGCAACCAGCGCCGCCGTGATCGGCCCCAGCCGCTCCACCGCCATCAGCAACACCAGCGTCCCGCGCAGCCGCGCCAACGCCGCCCAGTCCACCAGCGACCGCGGGTCCTCCGGCGCGACATGCCCCGAGACCACCGCGAACTCGTGCGCCACACCCCGGTGGGTGACCGGGATGCCGGCTATCGCCGGAACCGAGATCGCACTGGTGATCCCCGGCACCACCTGACACGGCACGCCCGCCTCCGCGCAGGCCAGCGCCTCCTCGAAGCCCCGTCCGAAGACATAGTTGTCGCCGCCCTTGAGCCGCACCACGAAGCGCCCCGCCTTCGCGTGCGTGATCATCGCGTCGTTGATCGCCTCCTGGGCCATCGCCCGCCCGTACGGGATCTTCGCCGCGTCGACCACCTCGACATGCGGCGGCAACTCGCCGAGCAGCGCCCGCGGCCCGAGCCGGTCCGCGATCACCACATCGGCCTCGGCCAGCAGCCGCCGCCCACGCACGGTGATCAGGTCCGGGTCGCCCGGACCGCCACCGACCAGCGCCACCCCCGGCAGCACCCCGCTCGGGCGTTCCTTGCGCGCGGCCAGCGACCCGTCGTGCAGACCCTCGACGATGCGATCCCGCACTCCCGCCGCCCGCCGCGGATCGCCCCCCGCCAGCACCGCCACGGTCAGCCCGTCGTGCCGCCCACTGGCCGGCGTCCAGGCGCTCGCGTGTGAGGCGTCGTCACAACGCACGCAGAACACCCGTCGCGCCTCGGCGTCGGCCGCCACCGCCTCGTTGACCTCGGCGACATCGGTCGCGGCCAGCGCGTACCACGCCCCGTCCAGGTCGCCGGGCGCATAGGCCCGCCGCGCCCAGCGCAGTTCGCCGCCGCTCGCCATGCCCTCGACCGCGGGCGTCGCCTCGGGGGCGACCACAAGCACGTCCGCGCCGGCGTCGAGCAGCGCGGGCAGGCGACGCTGGGCGACCGTACCGGCGCCGACCACGACGACACGCCGGCCCTCCAGGCGCAGGCCGGCGGGGTAGGCGGGGGGACCAGGAAGTCGGGACATCGTTCTCACTTTTCCGGGTGGGGCGGGGCGCTCCGCGTACGCGGTGCTCGGTGGGTCTGTGGTGCTCCGCGGTGTCCCGGGAGCCGGCCGGCTGGTTCCGGCCCGCTCCGGGTCACCACGTTTCACCGCGCGGAAAGGGCACCTCGGCCACTCCATCGTGGCCGAGGTGCCCTTCTGCTGCTGCGGGCGGGACTCGAAAAATAGCCGAACCAGTCGGTATCAGTCGATATCAGTCGGTCTTGCCACTGACTCCCGCCGAGTCGAACGTGGCCACATCGTGCAGCACGCGCACCGCGCTCTGCACCAGGGGCAGGGCCAACACCGCGCCGGTGCCCTCGCCGAGCCGCATCTCCAGCTCGACCAGCGGACGCAGCGACAACTTCGCCAACGCCGCCGCATGCCCCGGCTCGGCCGACCGGTGCCCGGCGACGCACGCCTGTACCGCCTCCGGCGCGATCGCCTGCGCGACCAGCGCCGCCGCGCCCGCGATCACGCCGTCGAGCACGACCGGGACGCGCAGCGCCGCCGCGCCGATGATGTAGCCGGCGATCGCCGCGTGCTCCAGGCCGCCGATCGCGGCCAGTACGCCGATCGGGTCACCCGGGTCCGGTTCGTGCCGCGCGAGCGCCGCCTTGACCACCTCGATCTTGCGCCGGTGCGTGGCGTCGTCGATCCCGGTGCCGCGACCCGTCACCTCGGCCACGTCGGCCCCGGTGAACACCGAGATCAGCGCGGCGGAGGCGGTCGTGTTCGCGATCCCCATGTCGCCGGTGAGCAGGCCCCGGTTGCCCGCGGTGACCAGGTCCCGCGCGGTTTCGATGCCGACCTCGATGGCGGCGATCGCCTCCTCGCGGGTCATCGCGGGGCCCTGGGTCATGTCGGCGGTGCCCGGCCGGATCCGGCGCGGGAGCAGTCCGGTGGCGTCCGGCAGCTCGGTGGCGACGCCGACGTCGACGACGCACACCTCGACGCCGACCTGCTTGGCGAACGCGTTGACCACCGCGCCGCCCGCGAGGAAGTTGCCCACCATCTGGGCGGTGACCTCCTGCGGCCACGGCGACACGCCCTGCGCGTGCACCCCGTGGTCGCCGGCGAATACCGCGACGGCCGCGGGCTCCGGGATCGGCGGCGGGAACGTCCGGGCCAGGCCGGACAGCTGCGCGCCGATCGTCTCCAGGATGCCCAGCGAGCCCGGCGGCTTGGTCATGTTCCGCTGGTGCTCCCAGGCCGCGCCGAGCGCCTTGGCGTCGAGCGGACGCACCGACTGGAGCGTCTCGTCGAGCAGGCTGACCGGGTCCTCGCCGGGCAGGCCGCGCCGACCGTAGGTCTCCTCGTGCACCACCCACGACAGCGGGCGGGCCTTGGCCCAGCCCGAGGTGGCCAGCTCGGGCTCGTCGGGGAACGCGTCCACGTAGCCGACGCACAGGTACGCCACCACGTCGATGTGCTCCGGCAACCCGAGCGCCGTGGCCAGCTCGCGCTCGTCGAAGAAGCTCACCCAGCCGACCCCCAGGCCCTCGGCCCGGGCGGCGAGCCACAGGTTCTCCACCGCGAGCGCGCTGGAGTAGGGGCCCATCTGCGGCTGGGTGTGCCGACCGAGGGTGTGCCGACCGCCACGCGTGGCGTCCACGGTCACCACGATGTTGACCGGGGTCTCCAGGATCGCCTCGACCTTGATCTCCAGGAACTGCTTGGCCCGGGCCTTGGGCAGCGAGGTGGCGTACGCCTCCCGCTGGCGCTGGGCCAGTTCCTGGACGGTGACCCGGGTCTCCTCGGAGCGGATCACCACGAAGTCCCACGGCTGCGAGTAGCCCACGCTGGGCGCCGCGTGCGCCGCCTCGAGAACCCGGACCAGTACGTCGTCCGGCACCGGGTCGGGCCGGAACCCGGCCCGCACGTCGCGCCGCTCGCGCATGACGCGGTGCACCGCCTCGCGCGCCGCATCGTCGTAGCCGGGGGCGGCGGGGCCACGATCGACCTCGGGCGCCTCCTCCTCGACGACCTCCGCCTCCGCGCCCTCCGTGCCCTGGGCGCCCTCGGCACCCTCTGTGCCCTGGGCGCCCTCGGCCGCCACCGGGGTCGCCGCGGCCTGCGCCTGCACCGGCTCGGCCTGCTGCGCCGCCTCGGCGGTCGCCGGCTCGGCGGGAGTGGTGGGCAGCAGCACGGTCTCGGCGGTCGCCGACGCCTGCGCGCCCGCGATCGCCGGCTCCGGCGCGCCTGCGGCCCCGACGGCCGCGTCCGGCTGCGGGGTCGCCTCCGGGGCGTCGACCGCGCCGTCGGCGACCACGCCGACCGGCTCGGCCGGCGGCGGCGGAATCCTGGGGATCTCGCCGGTCCCGGCGGCGGCCGCGGGCTGCGGCCGCTGTTCGGCGTCGGCGGTGGGGGTGACCTGGGGGCCGTGCATGGCGGTGCCTTCGTCGGACGTACGGGGAACCGCCGGCGTGACGCCGGCGCCGGAGTCGGCCTCGGCCGGCCCCGCGACGGGCTCGGGGGCCGGCGC
The DNA here is from genome assembly GCF_053618075.1 of Embleya sp. NPDC055664. NCBI lineage: Bacteria > Bacillati > Actinomycetota > Actinomycetes > Kitasatosporales > Streptomycetaceae > Embleya > Embleya sp. NPDC055664. The sequence goes on along the minus strand of NZ_JBSHGZ010000033.1, from coordinate 51,576 downwards.
GGGCGGCTGTTCGACGGGTACCTCCTCGGCGAGGAGTTCCGCCGCGATGGCCCGCGTGGTCGGCCCGGCCGCACGCACCGGAGCGGCGGCCGGCACCTCGACCGGCACCTCCGCAGCGGCGGGCACGTCGGCACCGACCGTCTCGGCGGGCGCATTCGCGGCCACGGACGCCGCACCATCTGCGCCGGGTACGTCCGACGCACTCGCCGGACCCCCGGAAGCCTCGGACCCGACGGCGGAAGCCGCCTGCGCGTCCGGCACATTCGCCGCCGGAGCCGAAACCTCCGACCCGACGGGCGCACTCGCCGGAACCTCGGGAGCCGGCACGGCCTGCGCCGCATCCGCCCCGACAGGCGCCGCCTCGGCGACCGCAGCCGCCACCGCCTGCGCCTCGGAACCGGCGGCCGCGACCGGCGCAGCCGCCCCATCCGCACCGACCGACGCCTGCACCACGGGCACGGCGGCCGCATCGGCCGCCGCATTCCCCGCGGCCGGCCCGGCCGCTGCCTCGGCGCCCTCGGGCCCGGCCTGCGGCACCGCGGACACACTCGCCGAAGCCTCGACGACCTCCGCCTCCGCGACGGGGGCCGACACCGGCACATCCGCCGGCGTCTCGGCAACCGGCACCGCCTGCGCGTCGGGACCGGCGGGCACCGTCGCGACGGCACCCGAATCGGGCACCGCCTGCGCCTCGGCCGCCCCGGCCGTGACATCCGCCGGTGCCGCCTGCGCATCCGACCCGGCAGGCACCGTCGCGGGCACATCCGCAGCCGCAGCCGCGACAACCTGCGCGTCCGGCGCAGCGACAGCCACCACCGGCGCATCCGGCGCGTCCGTCACAGCCCCGGCGACCGGCTCCGCCGGTGCGGCGGGCTCGACCGGCGCACTCGCGGCGGGTGCCGCCTGCGCCACCTCCGAAGCCGGCACGTTCTCCACAACCGGCGCTTCCGCAACCACCGTTGCCGACTCGGCCGGCTGCTCCACCGGCCCGGGCACGTCGGGCGTCGAAACCACGGCGGGCGACGACTCCTGCGCCGGCACCGGTACCGGCACCTGCGCCACCGCGGCCGGCTGTCCACCGGCCACACCACCCGCGGGCAAAACCACGGTCTCGGCCGGCGCCGCCTCCGCGGGCGTCACCACCGGCCCGACAGGAGCCGAAACCGGCTGCGCGGCCACGGCCGCGGCCTCGTCCGGGCTCGGCGCAGCGGCGACCGCCGCCTCCGCCGGGCCCTCGTTCACGGCCACCGGCTCCGGCGGCGCCACCGGCCCGATCGGCGTGGCGGCAGCGGGAGTCGCCCCCTGCTCGGCCTCCACCGCCCGCTCCGGACGCCGCCGACGCCCACCGGTGCCCTCGGGCACGACGGGGGCCACCGGCTGCGCGACCGCGGCCTGCTCGGGCACGGGCGATTCGACACCCGCCGCCGGCGCCGCGACCCCGGCATCCGGCGTCGGCGCGACAGCGGGCACCGGAACCGGCTCGGCGGTCGGCGTCGCCGTCGGGGCGACCGCCGGAGCGACCCCCGCCGGCACGCTCGCGACCGTGTCCGGCGCGGCCTGTACGAACCTCGGCGGCACCGCCTGCGTCGGCACGCCGGGCAACGGTTGCGGTATGGCCGGCGCGGTCACCCCCTGCACGGGAGCGGCCGGCGCGACCGGCGCCGCGGGCTCGACCACCACGCTCTGCTCGACCTGCTCGACGGGCGCACTCGACGCCGCGGCACCCTCGGCTGCGACCGGCGCACCCTGCTCGACCGGCGGCGTCCCCGCCGCGGCGGCCTGCTGCGGCGCGGCCTGCTGCGGCGCGGCCTGCTGCGGCACCACCGGCACCCCCGACGGCGGCTGCGCCGCCGGACCCTGGGCGGGGATGCCGGTGTTCACCGCGTCGCCCACGGGATGCGCACCGCTGTGCGGCCCCGCCTGCTGCGGCACCGGCCCACGGCCCACCCGGCGCTGCCGGCGCGGCGGCAGCGTGGTGCGCTGCGGCACGGCGGCGGCCACCGGGAACGGCGGTGTGTCGACCGGATTCCCACCCATGGGCTGCTCGGGCGCCGGCGCCTGGGCCTGAACCACCGGTTGCGCCTGCGACCGATCCGGCGCCGCAGGCACCTGTACCGACTCCGGTTCCGGCTGCACCGGCTGCCCCGGCACCGGCTCCGCGCTCTGCGCCGCGCGCACCCGCTGCCGCAACCGACCACCATTGACGGCGGGCGCCGCTTCGGCTCCCCCGGACGCATGCTCGGGCGCCTGCCCGACCACACCCCGGCCCACCGGCACCGCGCCGTCGGCCGGACCGTACTCGCCCACGACCGCACCCGGCGGCACGAACTGCGGTGCGAGCGGCGGCGGCACCACGGGCACCGCCTGCGGCGGAACCGGCACCGGCACACCCGCGCCCGGCCCGCCCGCGGCCGCCTCGGCCGCGCCCGGCATCGCCCCACCCGGAGCCTGCGCCGGCGCCGGATAAGGCTCGGCAACGCCCGGCGCCACCCCGTACGCACCCGCGCCGAACCCCTGCACCGGCTGCGGAACTTCCTGATGCGGCGTCATGGGACCGGGCGGATACGGAATCTGACCGGCCGTCATGGGCGCGGCCGGCTCGACGTAGGTCTCCGGCAGTTCGGGCTCGTCGATGATCATCGCGGCGAACATGCCGGACTGCGGGCCGGGCACGGCGTCGTACGCCTGCTCGACCGGCGGTACCGGGGCCTGTCCCGAGGCGTCCTCACCGGCGGCGACCATGCGGTCGGCCAGCGACATCCCGGGGGCCGTCGGTACGTTCGGATCGGCCCAACCGGCCTGCGGGCCGGGCATCAACAGCGAGTCCTCGTCGTCCAGATCGTCGTACGGATACGGACCGGCCGGTTCCCCGACCGGACCGGTGCCGGCGGCGTGCCCGGCGGGGGCAGGGCCCGCGCCCTCCCCGGCAGGTCGGCGCTCGTCGGCTTCGCTCATCGAACTACTCCTTCCAGGGCAGCCGCGAAGGCCAGCGTCGTGGCACGATCCCGCACCGCGATCCGAAGCCAATCCGGGCCCAGGCCCGGAAAGGTGTCGGCCCGCCGAACCGCGTAGCCTCGCTCCCTCAGCTGCTCGCGGATCTCTGGGCCCCCCTCGGTCCGCGCGAGCACGAACGAGGATCGGGGAACGACCGGTAGCCGCATCCCCGCAACCGTGCGCAATCTCTCCACGAGGTACGAACGGTCAGCCGCGAGCGTAACGGCCAACGCCTCCGCCTGCGCCAGCGCCTCCGGCGTGCAGCACGCCTCGGCGGCGATCAGCGCCGGTGTCGACACCGACCACAACGGCTGAGCGTCCGTGAGGATGCGCACCAGATCCGGGGAAGCCAGGACGTAACCGATCCGAAGTCCGGCCAACGCCCAGGTTTTCGTGAGACTTCGCACAACGACGAGCCCGGGCAGGTCGCGCCGATCGGCCACGCTTTCGGGTTCACCGGGGACGGTGTCGGCGAACGCCTCGTCGACCACGAGGATTCGGCCGGGGCGCGCGAGCGCGGCGATCGTGGCCGCCGGGTGCAGCACCGAGGTGGGGTTGGTGGGGTTGCCGAGCACGACCAGGTCGGCCGATGCGGGGATCCGCGCCGGGTCGAGCGCGAAGCCGTCGCGCTCGTCGAGCAGTACCCGGTCCACGGTGTGCCCGGCGGCGCGCAGTGCCGCCTCGGGCTCGGTGAACTGCGGGTGTACGACCACCGCGTGCCGGGGGGTCAGGGTGCGGGCGAGCAGGACGAATGCCTCGGCGGCGCCCGCCGTGGGCAACACCTCGGCGATCGGGCGCCGGTGTCGGGCGGCGATCGCGGCGCGGGCGCGGGTGGTGTCGGGGTAGGCGGCCAGGTCGCGCAGGCTCGCGGTGAGTCGGTGCACCAGCCACGACGGTGGTTCCGCGAGCCGCACGTTGACCGCGAGGTCGACCAGGCCGGGCCCGATCTCCGCGTCGCCGTGATGGCGCAGGTCCACGTCCGGGCTCACGCGCGCGCCCGACGTGCCGTCCCGATCGTCGGGAGTGGGCCCGTCCGGGTCCGTCATCGCGTCATTGCCCATGCTCGTGCTTTCCCGGCTTCCCGTGCCCCTGCCCGGCGTCATCGCCCGGTGCCCCTGCCCCGCCCGTGTCGTTCGTGTCCATGATGGTGGTGATGGTGCCCGCTCCGACGGCCGGGGTCCCGGCGTTGATCGCGAGCGAGCACTTCCCGATCGATTCACCATACGAATTCGATCGCCACGGCGCCGAGTCGGCTCGATTCTGCACCGATCACGACGTTTGTCGGTCCACTTCACCACCCGTCGACCCCACGTGACGGGCAATCGCCACCGTACAGCGCGGACGCGCCCCCACGCCGCGCGTCTTCCCCACCACCAACTCGCCCGGCGGCGCGCCCGGTACCGGCCCGAGCCGAGCCGCGGCCTCCGCGACGCTCGACGTGCCGACCGCCGCCCGCACCCGCTCGGACGGATGGGGAACCGGCACCTGGGCCAATTCCGCCGCCTGCCGCGCGTACAGCGGCAGTCCGAGCAGCGCCGCGCCGGCCACCAGGCCCGGCTCGTCCGCCCGCGCCGCCACGGTCACCAACGCGCGCACCGCCGAGCGCGCCGCACCGGCCCGCGCCAACGCGGCGCACACGCTCGCGCGCACCTCCTCCGCGCCGACCCCGCGCGCCGCCCCGATCCCGACCACCCACACCCGGGCGTCCGCCCCGGAGTCGGATGATTTGCGGGCGTCACTCGCCCGCGGATCATCCGCCCGCCGCTCACCCGTCAAGAACGATCCCCCCACACCACGAACACCGGGTGCGCCGGCTCCAACCCCAGCGCCCCACCGCTCGGCGCCGACAACCGCGAGGCCTGCAACAGACAGCCGTCCACCGTGTAACCCGCCCGCTCCAGCACCGCACGCGCCTCGGCCACCCGGTCCACCTCGGAGAACCCGGCGACGATCCGCTCCGGACGCCGCGCCGCGCACGCCGCCAGCGTCGAGGGCCCGCCCCCGCCGACGAACACCACGTCGGGCAGCGGCAGTCGGGCCAGCACCTCGGGCGCCTTGCCGTGCACCACCTGGACCTCGACACCGAACCGGGAGGCGTTCTCCGCGATCAGGTCGCACCGGAACGCGTCCTGCTCGATCGCGACCACCGCTGCGCCGTGCCGGGCGCACTCCACGCCGACCGAACCGCTGCCCGCGCCGACGTCCCAGACCAGATCGCCGAGCCGCGGCCCGATTCGGGCCACCGCGAGCGCACGCACCTCGGCGCGGGTGATCGCGCCCGCACGATGCGCGTACGACTCCTCGGCCAGCGCCCAGCCGCGTACCGGCCCCGGAAACCCCGGCCGTTCGCCCGCCAGCCAGCCCGCCGCGGCGCCCGCGCGCGGCGCCGGACCGATCACGATCACCACGTCCACGTCGGACCACTCGTGCCCGATCGCATGCTCCGCGGAGACCATCGAGATCTCCTCGTCCTCGGTGCCCAGCCGCTCGCAGACCACGAACGTGCGCGGCACGTCGGTGAGCAGCGCGGCCAGTTCGGCCGGCCCCGCACCCGAACCGGTCAGCACCGCGACCTTGCCGAACGCCCGGCACAGGTTCGCCGCCCGACGCACGTCCCGGCCCAACGCGCTGACCACGCGGGCGTCGTCCCACGCCATCGAAGCCCGGGCGAACGCCAGGGCGACCGAGGACACGGCGGGCACGATCTCCAACTCCAGGCCGTACTCGGGCCGGCGCAACAACCGCACGATCCCGAAGAAGCCGGGATCGCCGATCGCGAGCACCACCGCGATGCCGCGATGCGCGCCGATCCGCTGCGCGGCCACGTGTACGTTGCCCAACACCACCCGCTCGGCCCCGTCGGGCACCTCGACGGCCGCCAACACCCGCTCCGGCCCGGCGACCAACGTCGCCGCCCGCAGCGCCTGGACGGCCGGCGCCGACAGCGGCCCGCCGTCGTACCCGATCACGGTCACCCGATCAGCCATGGCCATCCCCCCTCACCGCGCCGAACCCCGGGGGAGGTTCCGCGCGGATCCGCGACGGCGCCCGTGGCCGGGCACCTGTACCCGACACGACGTCGGCTCCCCCACCCGAGGTTGCGCCGATCACGCACCGAGAGTTACTCCCTCCCCGGTCCCCGAGGTCACACCCGTCCCCGCACACGCGTCGACGAACCGCCGGGCCAGGTCCGGCGCGCCCGCCCAATGGGTATGCAGGTACGACGCGTGCACCGACCCCGCGACATGCCCCTCGAAGCCCGTCTCCCCCAGGCTCCACGCGGGCCGGCCGCCCGCCCTCGGGGTGAGCGTGGTGCGATGGAACTCGTGTCCGCGCACCACCCGTCCGGTCGCCGCGAGCACCGAGTCGTGCGCCGCCGTCGCCTCGCGATAGCCCAGGGTCAGCCGCTCGGTCATCCGCGCCTCGGCGGGCAACACCCCGCACATCGGCACCCCGTCCAGGCTCCTGGCCAGGTACAGCAGCCCCGCGCACTCCGCCGCGATCGGCCCGCCGCGCCCGGCCAGCGCCACCACGTCCGCGCGCAGCGTCGCGTTCGCCGCCAACTCGGCCGCGTACACCTCGGGAAACCCGCCGCCCACCACCAGGCCCGCGGTCCGCTCGGGCAAGCGCTCGTCGCGCAGCGGATCGACGGTGACCACCTCGGCCCCGGCCGCGCTCAGCAGTTCGGCGGTCTCGGCGTAGGCGAAGGTGAACGCCGAGCCGCCCGCGAGGGCGATTCTCGGCCGGCCGGCAACCGGGCCGCCGACCTCCCGGGCCGCGTCCCACGGCGCGTCCGGCAGCGCCCCCGCACCCGCCGCGATCCGTCGTACGGCGGCCAAGTCCACACTGCGCGCGATCAGTTCGCCGAGCGCCTCCACCGTGCGCACCGCGTCCGCATGCCGCTCGGCGACCGGGACCAAGCCCAGGTGCCGGGCGGGTTTGGCGATCGTGTCGTGCCGGCGCAGCACGCCCAGGACGGGCATGCCGATCTCGTCCAGCGCCTCGCGCAGCATGCTCTCGTGCCGGTCCGAGCCGACCCGGTTCAGGATCACCCCGGCCACGCCCACGGCCGGCTCGAAAGTGTCGAACCCGCGCACGAGCGCGGCCACCGAACGGCTCTGCGCCCGCGCGTCCACGACCAGCACCACCGGCGCCCCGAGCAACCGCGCGACGTGCGCGGTGGAGGCGTATCCACCACGCCCGGCCGCGCCGTCGAACAGCCCCATCACACCCTCGATCACGGCCAGATCGGCCCCGCGCGCGCCATGCGCGAACAGCGACCCGATCCGGTCCTCCCCGACCAGGAACGGATCGAGATTGCGCCCGACCCGGCCGGCCGCCAACGCGTGATACCCGGGATCGATGTAATCCGGCCCCACCTTGTGCGGCGACACGACATCCCCGCGCCGGGTGAACGCGGCGATCAGCCCGGTGGCGACGGTGGTCTTCCCATGCCCCGAGGCGGGCGCGGCGATCACCACCCGCGGCGGAGCACTCACCACTCGATACCCCGCTGGCCCTTTTGCCCGGCGTCCATCGGGTGCTTGATCTTGGTCATCTCGGTGACCAGGTCGGCGGCCTCGATCAGGCGCGGATCGGCGTCGCGACCGGTGATCACCACGTGCTGGCTGCCCGGCCGATCCCGCAACACCGCGACCACCTCGTCCACGTCCACCCAGCCCCACTTCATCGGATAGGTGAACTCGTCGAGCACGTACACCCGATACGTCTCCGCGGCCAGGTCCCGCTTGATCTGCTCCCAGCCCTGCCGAGCCGCCTCCGCGTGGTCCTCCTGCGTACCCTCGCGCTGGATCCAGGACCAGCCCTCACCCATCTTGTGCCAGGTGACCGGCCCACCCTCCCCCGTCTCGTCGTGCAGGCGCCCGAGGGTGCGCAACACACTCTCCTCGCCGACCTTCCACTTGGCCGACTTCACAAACTGGAACACCCCGACCGCCCACCCCTGATTCCACCCCCGCAGGGCGAGCCCGAAGGCGGCGGTCGACTTCCCCTTGCCGGCCCCGGTATGCACGACAACCAACGCCCGATTCCGCCGCTGACGCGTAGTCAGCCCATCAGCAGGCACATGCACGGGAACACCCTGCGGCACAACAACCTCCCTCAACCCAAAGACCCAGGGCAAAGCCCCAGGCCAACCAATCCAACCCAGCCGGCACTAAAAAACACCCGCAGCAAACACCCAAAGCCTCAACCCACCCCACCCAAGCCAACCAACTTCAGCCCGTCCGGCGTTCGAGGACGCTCGCCGCAAGCACCCGAAAACCCCACCCCAACCCGCCCGACGCAACCAAATTCAGCCCGTCCGGCGCTTGAGGACGCTCGCCGCAGGCGCCCGAAAACCGCAACCCGACCGCCCAAAGCACCAATCCCAGCCCGTCCGGCGCATGAGGACAAAGCGGAGCGCAGCCCGGCTCCCGAAGCCCGACCCAGTCTCAACCCCAGCCCGTCCGGCGCTTGAGGACACCCACCGGAGGCACCCGACAACCGCAACCCGACCGCCCAAAGCACCAATCCCAGCCCGTCCGGCGCATGAGGACAAAGCGGAGCGCAGCCCGGCTCCCGAAGCCCGACCCAGGCCGAACCCCAGCCCGTCCGGCGCTTGAGGACGCTCGCCGCAGGCACCCGACAACCGCAACCCAACCGCCCAACGCACCAATCCCAGCCCGTCCGGCGCTTGAGGACCGGCGGGCCGCCGGCCGGCCAACCACACCCCGGCCGACCCACCGCCCAGGACCGACCGATTCCAGCCCGTCCGGCGTGTGAGGACCAACCACGTCACGCCACCGAGCGCACATCCCGCACCAGCCCCGCCAGCCCCTCCGCCGCGAGTTCGTCCAACGTCACCACCGGCCCACCCAGATCCCCGGCAAGCCGGGCCGCCAGGCCCAACCGCACCGGACCGCTCTCGCAGTCCACCACCAACGTCGCAACACCCCCGGCCGCCAACAGTCGAGCCGCCCGCCGGCTCTCCCCCAGCGCGTCCCGCCCACCCGTGGCCCGCCCGTCGGTGACCACCACGAGCAGCGGCCGACGCAGCGGATCACGCAGCCGCTCCACCCGCAACGTCTCGTGCGCACGCAACAACCCGGCCCCCACGGGCGTCCGCCCCCCGGTCGGCAACGCCGCCAGCCGCGCCGCGCCGATCTCCACCGACGACGTCGGCGGCAACGCCAACGACGCACCCGCGCCCCGGAAGGTGACCAGCCCGACCTTGTCCCGCCGCTGATAGGCGTCCAGCAACAGGGACAACACCGCGCCCTTGACCGCCTGCATGCGCTTGCGCGCCGCCATCGACCCGGACGCGTCCACCACGAACAGCACCAGGTTGCCCTCGCGCCCCTCGCGGACCGCCTCGCGCAGATCGGTGCGCCGCAGCAGCAGCCCCGCGCCGGTACGTCCGCGCGCCTTCTGGTGCAGCGCCGCCGCCCGCACCGTGGCGGCGACATGCAGCCGGGTCACCCGGCCCGCGGCGACCTGCGCGCCGGTGGTACGCCCGCTCGCGGTCCGCGCGCGGGAACGGCGCCCGGCCGCGCCCTGCCCGACCCCGGGCACCGCGAACAACCGGGTGCGATACGGCTCGGCCGCCGCCACCGCGGCCTGCTCCCGCCCACCGTCCGAACCGGCCGGCGTCCCCGCCACCGGAGCATCCTCGGTACCGGGCGCCGAACTCGGCGCCGCCTCGGTCGGCTTCGACCCGTCGCCCGCCGACCCGTCCGCCCGATCCGAGCCGTCCGCCCCATCCGAGGCATCCGACCGGTCCGCACCGTCCGTCCGCTCCGACCCGTCCGCCCCCGCCGGCGGCTCCCCGCCCCCGTCCGGCCCATCCCCTTCAGGCTCCGGGTCCGGCTCGGGCTCCGGCTCCTCCGGATCCCGCAACGCCTCATCGAGCAGCGCCTCGTCCAACCCGGGCGCATCGAACGGATTGCGTCGCCGCCGGTGCGGCAGCGCCAACAGCGCGGCCTGCCGCACGTCCTCCGCCGTGACCTCGGTCCGCCCGTGCCAGGCGGCCAGCGCGATCGAGGTACGCGCCGTGACCAGGTCCGCCCGCATCCCGTCCACCTCGAACGACGCGCACACCCGGGCGATCCGCTCCAGCTCGGCGTCCGGCAACCGCACATCGGCCAGCACCTTCCGGGCCGCCAGGATCCGCCCGGCCAACGCCGCGTCCTCGTCCGCCCACCGCGCCGCGAACCCGTCCGGATCGGCCTCGTAGGCCAACCGGCGGCGCACCACCTCGGCCCGCTCGCGCGGCTCCCGGCTCGCCGCCACTTCCACGGTCAGCCCGAACCGGTCCAGCAACTGCGGCCGCAGCTCGCCCTCTTCCGGGTTCATCGTGCCCACGAGCAGGAACCGCGCGGCGTGCCGCACGGACACCCCCTCGCGCTCCACGTGCGAGGTACCCATCGCCGCCGCGTCCAGGAGCAGGTCGACGAGGTGATCGTGCAGCAGGTTGACCTCGTCGACGTACAACACGCCCCGGTGCGCGGCGGCCAGCAGCCCGGGTTCGTACGCCTTGACGCCCTCGGTGAGCGCACGTTCGATGTCCAGCGAGCCGGCCAGCCGGTCCTCGCTGGCGCCGACCGGCAGTTCCACCAGACGCGCGGCGCGCGAGGCGCCGCCGACCGCCGGATCGTGCGGCCCGTCGGGGCAGTGCTCGTCCGGCCGAACCGGTTCGCAGGAGAAGCGGCAACCCGGCACCACCGCGACCTCGGGCAGCTGGCTCGCCAGCGCGCGCACCATGGTCGACTTGGCGGTGCCCTTCTCGCCCCGCACCAGCACCCCGCCGACCGCGGGCGAGACCGCGTTCAACACCAGGGCCAGGCGCAGGTCGGCCAGTCCGACGATGGCGGAGAACGGATAGGCGGCGCTCATCGGCGCCGGCCCGGCATCGTCGATCCGCCGTCGGATGTCCGTACCGTACCCATCGGTACGACGATCGCCGGGAACATCGGTATCAAGCACGCAGGCATGCGCCGTCGGCCTCCCTCGGGTGTCCACGCCCTGGTCGGTGGCGGGACCCGCGTTCGGGGTCCCGGACAGCGGCAAGTCTCTGGCTCACGCCCGCCCGAGGGCGTGCGTTCACAGTGGCGGGACCGCTCCGGGTTGCCGCATCGCGCCGTCGCCTCCGGATGTACCGGCATCGAGGTGTGGTCCGCGTCCGGTACGGCCGCGAACACACCTCGACACCGGGCCCGAAGGTGCTCCGCGCGATCCGCCGGATTCCTTCCCTGCTGTCGGCCACACCCTCTCACATGCCCCGAAACACGCCACGGCCCCCGCCGGATGAATCGGGCGGGGGCCGTGGTGGGTGTGCGCCGCGGCGCGGGCGGCGGGGTCACGCCGCGGGAATCAGAACGCGGCGAGCACGTTGCCCTTGTACTCGTCGGCGATGTACTTCTTCACCTCGGGCGAGTTCAGCAGCTTCGCCAGCTTCTGCACGCGCGGGTCGGTGTCCTTGCCCTTCTTGACCACCAGGACGTTCGCGTAGGGGTTGTTGTCGGCCTTCTCCACCGCGATGCCGTTCTTGCCCGGGGTCAGCCCCGCGTCCAGCGCGTAGTTGCCGTTGATCACCGCGCCGTCCACGTCGTCCAGCGCGCGGGGCAGCTGCGCCGCCTCGATCGCCTTGAACTTCAGCTTCTTCGGGTTGTCGGCGATGTCCTTCTCGGTCGCCGTGGTGGTCGCGCCGTCCTTGAGCTTGATCACACCGTTGTCGGCGAGCAACTTGAGCGCACGACCGCCGTTGGTGGCGTCGTTCGGGAACGCGATCGTCGCGCCCTCCTTCAGCTCGGCGAGCGACTTGACGTTCTTGGAGTAGAGCGCGAGCGGCTCCAGGTGCACCGGCACCACCGGGGTCAGGCTCTTGCCCTTCTCCTTGTTGTACTCCGCCAGATACGGCTTGTGCTGGAAGAAGTTGGCGTCGACCGCGCCCTCGTCCAGGGCCGGATTCTGCTGGGTGTAGTCCGAGAACTCCTTGATCTCCAGCTTCAGGCCCTCCTTCGCGGCGAGGTTGTCCTTGATGTACTTCAGGATCTGCGCGTGCGGGACGGCGGAGGCGGCGACCTTGAGCGGGTCGGAGGCGGACGAGCCCTTCTTGTCGTCGCTGCCGCAGGCGGCGAGACCGAGTCCGAGGGCGGCGACGGCGGAGATGGCGACAAACTTGTCGATACGCACGAAGAGTGCCTTTCCTGGTGGTGCGGTGTACGCGGGCGGAATGCCTCGCGTCGTACGGTGGCGCGGGCGAAGTGCCGCGTGTCTAGCGGTGGGCGAGCCTGCGGGAGAGCAGGTCGCCGAGGAATTGCACGAGTTGAACCAGGACGACGAGCACCGCGATGGTGACGAGCATCAGGTTCGTCTCGAAGCGTTGGTAGCCGTAGCGGATGGCGAGGTCGCCGAGCCCGCCGCCGCCGACCACACCCGCCATCGCGGAGTAGCCGACGATCGCGACGACGGTCACGGTGATCGCGGAGATGATCGACGGCACCGCCTCGCGCACGAGCACCTTGCGCACGACGGTGAACGTGCCCGCGCCCATCGACTGGGCGGCCTCGATCAGGCCCCGATCCACCTCACGCACCGCGGTCTCCACCAGGCGCGCGAAGAACGGGATGGCGCCCACGGTCAGCGGCACGATCGCGGCGTCGGTGCCGATGGTGGTCCCGGTCACCCAGCGGGTGAACGGGATCAGCGCGACGAGCAGGATCAGGAACGGGATCGACCGCCCCACGTTGACCACCAGGCCGAGCAGCTTGTTCGCCGGCGCGAAGGACAACGGCCCGCCGCGGTCGGTGAGCACGAGCAGGAGCCCGATCGGCAGGCCGATCAGTACGGTGATCAGCGTCGCGACGCCGACCATGTACAACGTCTCCTGGGTGGCCGTCTCCAGCAGTGGCCGCATCTCGGACCAGGTCATCGTCAGAGCTCCTTGCCCGCGAGCGCCACGCCGTCGGCGGCGGCGACGTCGGCGTCCGATGTGGTGTGGTCGGTCCCCGACTCGGCTTCGGCCTCGTCGATCACGTCGACCTGGAGGCCCTGCTCGCGCAGGTAGCCGATCGGCACCACGTTGCGCTCGAAGGTGCCGTCGAGCGAGATCCGCATCCGGCCGATCTGCCGCCCGCCGACGCTCTCCACGGCCGCGCCGAGCACGTTGACGTCGACGTTGTAGGTGCGCGCGAGGGTGGAGATGAACGGCTGCGCCGTCTCCTCGCCGCGGAAGGTGATGTCGACCAGCGTGCGGCCCGCGAGCACGGCGGGCGTACCCAGCGGGAACATCTCCCGGGCCAGCCGCGAGTCGGAGCGGCCGAGCAGCTCGGGCACCGTCCCCGACTCGACGATCCGGCCGCCCTCCATCAGCGCGGCCGAGTCGCAGATGTTCTTGACCACGTCCATCTCGTGGGTGATCAGCAGGATGGTCAGGCCGAGTCGGTCGCGCAGGTCGCGCAGCAGGGCCAGGATCGAGCGGGTGGTCTCCGGGTCGAGCGCCGAGGTGGCCTCGTCGGACAGCAGTACGCGCGGTTCGGCGGCGAGCGCGCGGGCGATGCCCACCCGCTGCTTCTGCCCGCCGGACAACTGCGCGGGGTACGCCTTGGCGTGCTCGGCGAGGCCGACCAGGTCGAGCAGTTCGGCGACCCGGCGGGCCCGGTCCCGGCGCGGCACCCCAGCGATCTCCAGCGGTACCGCGACGTTCCCGGCGACGGTGCGGCTGGAGAGGAGGTTGAAGTGCTGGAAGATCATCCCGATGCCGCGCCGCTCGGCGCGCAGCGCGCTCGCCGACAGCGAGGTCAGCTCGCGCCCGCCCACCTCGACGGTGCCCGACGTGGGGCGCTCCAGGAGGTTGACGCAGCGGATCAGGGTGCTCTTGCCGGCGCCGCTGCGGCCGAGCACACCGAAAATCTCGCCTTCGCGCACGTGCAGGTCGACCCCGTCGAGCGCGGTCACCTGCCGTTCTCGGCTGCGATAGACCTTGCTCAGGGCAGTGGTACGGATCACCGTGAAGTCCTCGGGTGGATGTGCGCGCCGAATCGGGCCCGACGAAGGGCCGCGCGACTCGATCACACAGGGGGCGTGGCGGGGGTTGCACCGGGGGCGCGGAGCGCTCGGCCCGGGAGAGGGATCAGGCCCTCAAATCCTCAACAGCCACACATTCGACACATCTGACACGAACGGCGCATGCAACGACAACCCGTGGCGGTAGCCGCGGTGCCGGAGATGTGAGCCGTCGTGAACATGATCCGATTAAAGCAGACACACGCCTCGCAAAGGAAATGTCATCCCGCCGAGCACCTGCGACCGGAGCCGACGAAGCCCCGACGGCCATGGATTCCATGGTTGCCGGGGCTTCGGGGGTGCTGCTCGCCTCGCGGGCGTCGATCAGGCCGCGAGGACGGCGGTCTTGCGCAGGTAGACCAGGCTCAGCCGGGGGCTGACCTTCTCGATCCGGCCGGAGACGTAGCCGAGGCGTTCGTACAGCCGCAGATTGTTCTCGCTGCGGTGGCCGGTGAACAGCTCGTACTCGGCGGCGTCGGCGAGTTTCGCCTCGATCGCGCGCAGCAGCCGGGTGCCGAGCATGTGCCGCTGCAGCCGGGGGTGCACGATCAGTTTGCCGATCCGGGCCACGCCGTCGTCGATGGTGCCGCGCACCGAGCCGACGACCTCCTCGCCCAGGCGCGCCACCAGCACGGTGTGCGTCTCGAACTCGGCGCGCAGGCTCTCCAGGCTCTGCGTCAGCGGCTCGATGCCGTAGTCGTTGTAGAGGGCGGCCTCGCCCTGGTAACAGAGGTACTGAAGCTTGAGAATCTGCTCGGCGTCGGATACGTCCGCCGTGCCGATACCCACGTTCTGCCCCATCGGATTGCTCCCCTGATCGCCCTGATCACCGCGCGGATGTGTGTGCCGCAGCGTCGAGCCCCGTGCCCGATGCGAAGGGGGAGGGTTGTCCCCTTCTCGAACACGCGCGTGAACACTGCGTTCGTCACTGTTCCACACGGCTTTTCCCGGACTTCTACCCGGCCCTCACCTACGCGCAATCCGGCGTTCAGGCAGCGTGTTCGACGAAGTGCCCCCCGATGGGGTGAATCGCCGGAAAAATGCGTGTCGCGGAACGCGCGCTGTGGCCACTACGCGCGGCGTTCACGCCCGTTCCGGGGCGACCCGGCCGATCGATCCGGCCGGCCGCGGCCCGGCCGGCTACAGACCCGTGACGCGGCGGACGACTCCCTCCTTGAGCGCGCGCACCATCGCGAACGGTTCGGTGGCCTGGTGTACGAGCAGCGTCAGGTGTGCGTCGGCCCCGACCACGTAGCGCGATCTCGGCGACTTCGTGGTGGCGGCCAGGGCGATCGTGTCGGCGATCGTCTCCGGCTCGCTCCACAGCGGCTTCATGATCGAAAAGCCCAGGTCCATCCGGCGGAACGCGGTCGCGAACGCGGTGCCGCGATGGCGCTCGACCGCGTCGGCCATCTCCTCGGTGGCGCCGCTGCGGAAGCCGCCGGGCGAGACCACCACGACGTCGATCCCGGCCCCGGCCAGTTCCACCCGAAGCGCGTCGGACGCCGCCTCCATCGCGTGCTTCCCGGCCTGATACCAGCCGAGCAGCGGATACGTGACCCGTCCGGCCAGCGAGGAGATCTGCACCACCCGGCCCCACCCGCGCTCGCGCATGTGCGGAACGGCGAAGCGGGCCAGCCGCATCGGGCCGAACAGCGCGGTCTCCAGCTGGTGGCGGGCGTCCTCCTCCGACACGTCGAGCACGGGGGCGAACGAGGTGCCGCCGGCGTTGTTGACCAGGATGTCGGGACGGACCTGCTCGATCACGTCCTTGCCGCCGGCCGCGTCGGTGACGTCCAGGAGCACGGTGCGGACCTCGACCCCGGCCGCGTCCGCCGCGGCCAGGACCGACTCGGCCTTGGCCGCCGTGCGCACGCTGCCGACGGTGTCCACGCCCGCCCGGGCCAGCGCCAGCACGGTGGCCAGGCCGAGTCCGGAGTTGGCCCCGGTGACCAGTGCCGTCCTGCTCACGCGCGATCCGCCTCGAACCCGGCGGCATCGACCGCACGATCCTCCTCGACCCGTCGCGGACCGGGCACCTTGGGCACGGCCCCGGCCCCACCCTCCGGGTCAGCCGCGCCGTAGGGCTCGGGCGGCAGATCCCGCGTCGGGCGCGGCGGCGCGACCTCGTCCGCCGCCTTCAGCAGGTGGTTCAACTGCTCGACGATGGCGTCCGCCAGGGCGAACGGGTCCGGCAGCGCGTCCCGGTCGGCCAGCACACCGATGTCGATCCGGTCGTCGTAGCTCATGCCACCGATGAACAGTCCGAAGCCGTCGGCGATGATCCCCATCGAATGAAACGCCTCCACTCGCTGCCCGTGGGCATACAGCGGCCTGCGCGGACCGGGCACGTTCGACACCGTGACGTTGCACAACGCCGGCAGCACGGACGCGAGTCGGGCCTCGCGGTAGAGCCCGCCGAGCGCACCGAGCAGCGCCGGCGGCGGCGCCTCGGCCAGACCCGTGAGCAACTCGCTGCCCATCGCGCTCTGTACGGCCTTGGCCGCGTCGGAGTTCTCGTGCACGCACAGCAGTCGCTCACCGGGCTCGGCCACATCGGTGGCCAGCCCCACCAGCATCCCGGTGATCAGGTTGCCGCCGGCTCGCTCGCCGCCGTGCGTGGCGTCCACCGGCACCGTGGCGACCAGTTCCCGCTCAGGCAACTCGTCCAGGGCATCCAGGTGTTCGCGCAGCGCGCCGGCCACCATCGCGAGTACCACGTCGTTGACCTTGACCCCGAAGGCGTTCTTGACCAGCTTGACGTCGGAGAGCGAGACGCTGCAGAAGCCGTACGCGCGGCGCGGGCCGATCGGCGCGTTGAACCGGGTCCTGGGCACGTTCAGCGGCAGCGCCCGACTCAGCCGCCCGGTCAGCGCGGCCTGCAGCACGCCCTGTCCCAGGCGGCCGAGTTGCCGGCCCACCCGCACGGGCGTGCCGGCAAGCGAGAGTGCGCCCTCGCGGATCGCCTCCCACCCCTCGGGCACGGCCCCCGGCTCGCTCGGCCCGGGCACCGGCGCGGGCGCCTGCTCGGCCGGCGGGTTCGGGACGGCGTCGAAGAAGATCTCCTGCATCGCGGCGCCGGAACGCCCGTCGATGCACGCGTGATGCACCTTCCACAGGTGCGCGACCCGCCCGTTCTCCAGGCCGTCGACGATCCACCATTCCCACAGCGGGCGGTCGCGGTCCAGGCGGTGGCGGTAGATCTCCTCGGCCATGGCGGTCAGTTCACGCCGGCCGCCGGGAGCCGCCAGGGTGGCCCGACGCAGATGGTTGCCCAGCTCGAAGTCGGGGTCCTCGACCCAGTGCGGCCGGGCCAGCCCCCACGGGCCGCGGACCAGTTTGCGGCGCAGCAGCGGCAGTCGGGGCAGCCGGGCGGCCAGCGTGCGCGCGAACGCGGCGCGGTCGACGCGGCCCCCGGTGTCCGAGGCGTCGACGATGGTCAGGCAGACGACGTGCGCCGGCCACTCCTGCGACTCCAGGGCCAGGAATGCCGAATCCAGACCGGAGAGCTTCACCAGGTATTCCTCCTCCCGATGCCCGACGAGGTCAGGGCATCCTCGATGAAGCGGTGCGCCTGCCGGTTCCACACGGCTCCGATGTGCGAGCCGCGGTACCAGCAGACGGATGGTTCCTCCCAGTGCTTCCAGAGCCGATACGCCTGCTGCGGCGTGGCCATACGATCGGCCAGGCCGGCGTAGACGAAGCGCCGCTCCAGCGGCACCCGGGGCGTCACCGCCAGCGGCGAGACCACGCGGTGGACCGTCTCGGCGTCCGCGCCGAGCAGGCCCGCCGCGCGCACCTCGCGCTCGATGTCCTCGGGTACGTGGTGCGACATCACCCACGCCATGTCGACCGAGGGCACGCCGACGACCACGCAGTCCAGCTCCTCCAGGCCCGCGACCAGGGCGGCGACGTAGGCGCCCAGCGAGAGCCCGTGCACGGCGACGGGGGTGTCGCCGTCGCCCTGCGCGCGCACCCAGTCCAGGCAGCGGCGCACGTCCCACACGGCCTGTCCCAGGCCGTGCACGTTGCCGAGGTAGTCGAACGAGATGAACGTGCCGTCGTGGGTGCGCGTGCTCTTGCGCGGCCCGTGCATGGGCAGCACCGGGTGGATCACGTTGACGCCGAGTTCGCGGTGCAGCCGCGGCGAGCGGAAAGCGGCCAGGTCGCCGGGTCGGCCCATGCCGAAGCCGTGCAGGTTCACCAGCCACGGTCGCGGCGCTCCGGGGTGGCGCAGTACGTACGCCCACACCCGCTGATTCGCTCCCGCGCCCTGCCACCGGGTGGCCCCCGGTACCCCGGCGCGGGGCATGTACCCGCTGTCGAAGGTCAGTTGCTCGTAGCCGATGGTGCCGTAGAGCCGGTCCCGGAACACCGGGTCCTCCGGGGCGGGCGGTTCGGGATGGAAGCGGGTCGGATCGTCGAGGTAGCCCTCGGCGCGGAACTTGGCCAGCGCGTCGGCGATCTCGGTCCGGATCCGCTGGGCGTCCTCGGGGTCGGGGGACAGCCGGCCGCCGGCCAGGACGGCCACCACGAGTTCGTCCAGGAAGGCCGCGGAGACCAGTCCCGGGGTGGGGAACACGGTGGGCATCTCTGGATATCGGCGCCGCTCGGCGCGCAACGACCGCACATAGGAGCGCACCCCGAAGCCCACCGAGGGGGGAACACTGCGCAGCAGCGCGCCGACCGGGAGATCCGCCGTCATGGCGGCGGACTTCTCCCCCTGGGAACGTATTCGACGCAGGTGATCGAGCATGCCGATCCCTCCCCTCGATGTGAACCGACCCTAGTACGGAATCAACGGAGCGAACACACGCAATCGCTTTTGGTAACCGCGATTTCACAATTGGGACTGGAACCGCAACTTCCGCTCACACTCGTGCAACCACCCCGAAACCGGACGCCCCATGACATGCGGACACGACGATGGGCCCGCCACCTCCCCCCGGAGGTTGCGGGCCCATCGTCTCAGGTCGATCCCGGTGCCGTACGGCGTTACCCGCCGGCCCACTTGCGCTGGCCGGCCAGGTCCGCCCGAAGCTCGCCGAGTTGCTCGGCGACCCGGACCGGGGCGGTGCCCCCGCGTCCGTCACGCGAGGCGACCGAGCCGGACACGGTCAGTACCGAGCGCACCTCCGGGGTCAACTCCGGCGAGATCTCCGCGAGTTGATCGTCGGTCAGGTCCCACAGCTCGATCCCGCGCGGCTCGCAATACTTCACACACGCGCCGGCCACCTCGTGTGCCACCCGGAACGGAGTGCCGCGGCGGACCAGCCACTCGGCGATGTCGGTGGCCAACGAAAAGCCGGCCGGCGCCAGTTCGGCCAGCCGCTCGCGGTGGAAGGTGAGCGTGGCGATCATCCCGGTGAACGCCGGAAGCAGGACTTCGAGCGTGTCGCACGAGTCGAAGACCGGCTCCTTGTCCTCCTGGAGGTCGCGATTGTAGGCCAGCGGCAGCGCCTTCAGGGTGGCCATCAACCCGGTCAGGTTGCCGATCAGCCGGCCCGACTTGCCGCGCGCCAGCTCCGCGATGTCGGGGTTCTTCTTCTGCGGCATGATCGAGGAACCGGTGGAGAAGGCGTCGTCCAGCGTCACGAAGGAGAACTCCTTCGTGTTCCACACGATGATCTCCTCGGCCAGCCGGGACAGGTTCACCCCGAGCATCGCGGTGACGAACGCGAACTCGGCGGCGAAGTCGCGCGAGGCGGTGCCGTCGATCGAGTTCGCCGCGGAAGCGGAGAAGCCGAGGTCGCGGGCCACCGACTCGGGGTCGAGCCCGAGGGAGGACCCGGCGAGCGCGCCGGACCCGTACGCCGACACGTCGGCGCGCCGGTCCCAGTCGCGCAGCCGGTCGGCGTCGCGCGCGAAGGCCTGCACGTGCGCGAGCAGGTGGTGCGCGAGCAGCACCGGCTGGGCGTGCTGGAGGTGGGTGCGACCCGGCATCACCGCGTCGGGATGCGCCGCGGCCTGCTCGATCAGCGCCTCCTGGAGGTCGGCGAGCAGCCGGCCCAGGATCCGCGCGTGGTCGCGCAGGTACATCCGGCCCAGGGTGGCGATCTGGTCGTTGCGCGAGCGGCCCGCGCGCAGCTTGCCCCCCAGGTCGGGGCCGAGGATGTCGAGCAGGCCGCGCTCCAGCGCGGTGTGCACGTCCTCGTCGGCGATCGTGGCGACCAGGACACCGGACTCGACATGCTCTTGCAGCGTGTCCAGGCCGGCCAGCATGCGGGTCAGCTCGTCGTCGGTGAGCAGTCCGGCCGCGTGCAGGACCCGGGCGTGCGCCCGGGAGCCGGCGATGTCGTACGGCGCGAGCCGCCAGTCGAAGTGCACGCTGGCGGAGAGCAGGGCCAAAGCCTCGGAGGGGCCGCCGGAGAAACGGCCGCCCCACAGGCTCACCCGGTCGGTGTTCTCGGTCACGATTCACCGTCCCGACGCGCCGCGATCTTGCCGGAGAGCCCGAACAGCTCGATGAAGCCCTTGGCCTGCGATTGGTCGAACGTGTCGCCGGTGTCGTAGGTGGCGAGGTTGAAGTCGTAGAGCGACTGGTCGCTGCGCCGACCGGTGACCACGGCCCGCCCGCCGTGCAGGGTCATTCGGACGTCGCCGGACACGTGCCGGTTGGCCTCGGCGACGAAGCCGTCGAGGGCCCGCTTGAGCGGGGAGAACCACAGGCCGTCGTAGACCAGTTCGGCCCAGCGCTGCTCGACGGTGCGCTTGTAGCGGGCCAGCTCGCGCTCGACGGTGACGTTCTCCAGCTCCTGGTGCGCGGTGATCAGCGCGATCGCGCCCGGGGCCTCGTAGACCTCGCGGCTCTTGATGCCGACCAGCCGGTCCTCGACCATGTCGATCCGGCCCACGCCCTGCGCGCCGGCCCGCCGGTTCAGCTCCTCGATCGCCTGGAGCACGGTGACCTCGCGGCCGTCGACGGCCACCGGCGCGCCGTGCTCGAAGGTGATCACCACCTCGTCGGCGTCCCGCGCGTCGGCCGGATTCTGCGTGTACTCGTACACGTCCTCGATCGGCGCGTTCCAGATGTCCTCCAGGAAGCCGGTCTCCACGGCTCGCCCGAAGACGTTCTGGTCGATCGAGTACGGCGACTTCTTCGTGGTGACGATCGGCAGGTTCTTCGCCTCGGCGAAGGCGATCGCCTTGTCCCGGGTCATCGCGTAGTCGCGGACCGGGGCGATGCACGTCAGGTCCGGGGCGAGCGAGGAGATGCCCACCTCGAAGCGGACCTGGTCGTTGCCCTTGCCGGTGCAGCCGTGCGCGACCGTGGTCGCTCCGTGCTTCCGCGCGGCGGCGACCAGGTGCTTGACGATCACCGGTCGAGACAGCGCGGAGACCAGCGGGTAGCGGTCCATGTAGAGCGCGTTGGCCCGGATGGCCGGCAGGCAGTAGCCGTCGGCGAACTCGTCGCGGGCGTCCGCGACCTCGGCCTCGACCGCGCCGCAGGCCAGCGCCCGCTTGCGGATGATGTCCAGGTCCTCGCCGTTCTGGCCGACGTCGACGGCCACCGCGATGACCTCGGCGCCGGTCTCCTCGGCGATCCATGGGATACAGACGGAGGTGTCTAGACCTCCGGAATAGGCGAGTACGACGCGCTCGGTCACGAGCGATTTCTCCTTACGAATGAGCGATTCGGCAGATGTGGTGCCGGCTTCGGCCCGAGCCGAGCGATCGGGCGGTGTGCGGAAGTCGATGGTCGCGGGCGGACCGGGCCCGGCTATCCCTTGTGCTCGGCGAGCGCCAGGAGGTGCGCGGCGAGCGCCGCGCCGCCCTCCGGGTCGCGCGAGACCATCAGGATGGTGTCGTCGCCGGCGATGGTGCCCAGGATCAGCCGGGACTCGGCGTGGTCCATCGCGGAGGCCAGGAACTGGGCCGCCCCGGGCGGTGTGCGCACCACCACGAGGTTGCCCGACGCCTCGGCCGACACCAGCAGTTCGCCGGCCAGCCGGGACAGCCGTCCCTCGACCGCGGACTCCTCCAGCGGTGCCCGCGGAGTGCGATCACCACCCTCCGCCGGCACGGCGTAGATCAGCGATCCCTCCGCGTCGCGGATCTTCACCGCGCCGAGTTCGTCGAGATCCCGCGACAGCGTGGCCTGGGTGACGGCGAGGCCGTCCTCGGCGAGCAGCCGGGCGAGTTGGTTCTGCGACCGGACCGGGTGTCGGGTCAGGATGTCGACGATCCGCCGGTGGCGGGCGATCCGGGTGCTGGGCACCGCATATACGCCCTCGACCGGGGTCGCGTCGGTGCCGGGCTCGCCGGCGCCGGGCTCGCTGCTCATGGGCCGACCCCGCCTAGCGCCGCACGCGTCGTCGTCGGACGGTGTTCACGAAGTTCCTCCGGCGGGTGCGGCGGCGAGGCCGGCGTCCAGGATTGCGGGCAGCGCCCCGAGCAGCGCGTCCACGTCCGCGTCGTCGACGACGAGCGGCGGGGCGAGCCGGACCCGGGTGGGCACGGCGGCGTTGACGAGGAAACCCGCGTCCTGCGCCGCCTGTTGCACGGTCTGCGCCACCGGTGCGGTGAGCACGATACCGATCAACAGGCCCGCTCCGCTCACCTCGTCGACCAGCGGATGGGCGATCTTGTCGATTCCCGCCCGCAGCCGCTCGCCGAGTTGCGCCGAACGGGTGCACAGGTCGTCGTTCTCGATCGTGTCGAGCACCGCGAGCGCGGCGGCGCAGCAGATCGGGTTGCCGCCGAACGTGGTGCCGTGCTGGCCCGGCCGCAACAACTCGGCCGCCGGCCCGAAGGCGACACAGGCGCCGATCGGCAACCCGCCGCCCAGCCCCTTGGCCAGCGTGACCACGTCGGGCTCGATGCCGAGCGGCTGGTGGGCGAACCAGGCGCCGGTACGGGCTATGCCGGTCTGGATCTCGTCCAGGATCAGCAGCGCGCCGTGCGCGGCGGTGATCTCCCGGGCCGCGGCCAGGTAGCCCTCGCCGGGCATGACCACGCCGTTCTCGCCCTGGATGGGCTCCAGGATCACCGCCGCGGTCTGCGGACCGACGGCGGCGCGCAACGCGTCGACGTCGCCGTAGGGCACGAAGTCGACGCCGCCGGGCAGCGGGGCGAACGGTTCGCGCTTGGCGGGCTGGCCGGTCATCGCCAGCGCGCCCATGGTGCGGCCGTGGAAGCCGCCCTCGGCGGCGATGATCTGCGGCCGGCCGGTGCGCCGGGCGATCTTGAACGCGGCCTCGTTGGCCTCGGCGCCCGAATTGCCGAAGTAGACCCGGCCGGGGCGGCCGAACAGCGCGAGCAGCCGCTCGGCAAGCGCCACGGGCGGTTCGGCGATGTAGAGGTTGGACACGTGGCCCAGTCGGCCCAGCTGCGCGCTCACCGCGGCGGCGATCGCCGGGTGCGCGTGGCCGAGCGCGTTGACCGCGATGCCGCCGAGGAAGTCGACGTAGGTGTTGCCCGCGCCGTCCACGACGCGCGCGCCCGAGCCGCTGATCAGCTCGATCGCGGGTGTGCCGTAGTTGTGCATCAGCGCCTGGTTCCACCGCTGCGTCAACGCACCGGCGGCACCGCTCTCGGTGATGGTCACGCCGCCCCCTCGGAGTCTTCGTCGTCGTTGTCCACGTGCTCGATGTCGGCCGCGGCCCCCGCGTGCTTGTCCCGGGCGGGCACCACCATGGTCCCGATGCCCTCGTCGGTGAACACCTCGAGAAGCAGCGAGTGCGCGACACGCCCGTCGAGCACGTGCGCGGCCGGCACCCCGGCCTGCACGGCTCGCAGGCACGCCTCCATCTTGGGCAGCATGCCGGTGGACAGGTTCGGCATCAGCGTGGCCAACTCGTCGGCGTCCAGGCGCGATATCACCTCGTCGCTGACGGGCCAGTCGGCGTACAGCCCCTCGACGTCGGTGAGCACGACCAGCTTCTCCGCGCCGAGCGCCACCGCGAGCGCCGAGGCCGCGGTGTCGGCGTTGACGTTGTAGACGTGCCCGTCGGCGCCGCGCGCGATCGAGGAGATCACCGGTATCCGGTTGTCGTCGAGCAGCGCCCGGATCGCGCCGGGGTCGACCTCGACGATGTCGCCGACCAGGCCGATGTCGACCGACTGGCCGTCCACGACCGCGAGCCGCTTCTCCGCGGTCATCGTGTGCGCGTCCTCGCCGGTCATCCCGACGGCGAACGGCCCGTGCCGGTTGATCAGGCCGACGATCTCGCGCTGCACCTGGCCGGCGAGGACCATGCGCACCACGTCCATCGCCTCGGGCGTGGTCACTCGAAGGCCGCCGGCGAAGGAGGACTCGATGCCGAGCCGGTCGAGCTGCGCGCTGATCTGCGGGCCGCCGCCGTGCACGATCACCGGGCGCAGCCCGGCGAACCGCAGGAACACCAGGTCCTGGGCGAACGCCTGCTTGAGTGCGTCGTCGACCATGGCGTTGCCGCCGAACTTGATCACCACGGTCTTGCCGTAGAAGCGCTCCAACCACGGCAACGCCTCGATCAGCGTGTGCGCCTTGGCCAGTGCCGCGTTGTTGCGCCCCTGTTTGTCGGCCGATTCCGTCCGCATCCCGCTCCCCCTCGTCTGGCTGTCGGTACCGGTCACGACGAGTAGGCCGAGTTCTCGTGGACGTATTCGGCGGTGAGGTCGTTGGTCCACACCGTCACGGCGGCCTCGCCGGCGTTGAGGTCGGCCACGATGTGCGTCTCGCGCGGGGTCATGTCGACCAGCTCGCGGTCCTCGCCGACGAAACCGTCCCGGCACACCCACACGCCGTTGAAGGCGACGTCGAGCCGGTCGGGATCGAAGGTCGCGGCGGTGGTGCCGATCGCGGCGAGCACGCGGCCCCAGTTGGCGTCCTCGCCGTGCACGGCGCACTTGAACAGGTTGTTCCGGGCGATCGAGCGGGCCACCTCCAGCGCGTCGGCCTCGGTCGCGGCGCCCGTCACGTCGATCCGGATGTCCTTGCTCGCGCCCTCGGCATCGCCGATCAGCTGCCGGGCGAGGTCGCCGCAGACGGTGCGCACCGTCTCGGCGAACGCGGCGAGGTCGGGCTCGACACCGGAGGCGCCGGAGGCCATCAGCAGCACGGTGTCGTTGGTGGACATGCAGCCGTCGGAGTCGATCCGGTCGAACGTGGTGTGCGTGGCGCCGCGCAGCACCGCGTCCAGCGTCTCGGCGTCGACCGCGGCGTCGGTGGTGAGCACGACGAGCATGGTGGCCAGGCCGGGGGCGAGCATGCCCGCGCCCTTGGCCATGCCACCGACGGTCCACCCGGCGGGGTCGGTGACCACGGACTGCTTGTGCACGGTGTCGGTGGTCTTGATCGCGATCGCAGCGGCCTCGCCACCGTCGGCGCTCAGTGCCGCCGCCGCCTTGTCGACGCCCGGCAGCAGCCGCTCCATCGGCAGTTGCACACCGATCAGGCCGGTGGAGGCCACCACGATCTCGCCGGCGTTCAGCCCCAGCGCCTCGGCGACCCGCTCGGCGGTGGCGTGCGTGTTGCGAAAGCCCTCGGTGCCGGTGCAGGCGTTGGCGCCGCCGGAGTTGAGCACGACCGCCTGCACGAGGCCGGCCTTGACCACCTGTTCGGACCACACCACCGGCGCGGCCTTGATCCGGTTGGCGGTGAACACCGCCGCCCCGGCGATCGAGGGGCCGTCGTTGACGATCAGCGCCACGTCGGGCGCGCCCGTGCTCTTGAGGCCCGCGGCCACGCCCGCGGCGCGAAAGCCCTGTGCTGCGGTGACGCTCACGGCGCTACCCCCGTCTTGCTCAGTCCCAGGTCCTCGGCGAGGCCGAGGGCGATGTTGGTGCTCTGGATGGCGCCGCCGGCGGTGCCCTTGGCGAGGTTGTCGATCGCGCCGACCACCACGACGCGGCCCGCCCGCTCGTCGACGGTGACCTGTACGACGGCCGTGTTGGCGCCGTAGACCATCGCGGTCGCGGGCCACTGGCCCTCGGCGAGCAGGTGGACGAAGCCCTCGTCGGCGTAGGCCGCGGTGTAGGCCGCGCGGACCGCCTCGGCGGTGACGCCCGGCCGCAGCCGGGCGGTGCAGGTGGCCAGGATGCCGCGCGACATGGGCACCAGCGTCGGGGTGAAGGACACCGTGACCGGCGCGTCGGTGACCGCGCGCAGCCCCTGGAGGATCTCCGGGGTGTGCCGGTGCACCCCGCCGACGCCGTAGGCGCTCGCGGAGCCCATCACCTCGCTGCCCAGCAGGTGCGGCTTGGGCGCCTTGCCCGCCCCGGAGGTGCCGGACGCGGCGACCACGACCCAGTCGGGCTCGACCAGGTCGGCGGCGGTGGCGGGCACCGTGCACAGCAGCGAGACGGTCGGGTAGCAGCCCGGCACCGCGATCCGCCGGGTGCCGGCGAGCGCGGCGCGCCCGCCCGGCAGCTCGGGCAGTCCGTACGGCCACGTCCCGGCGTGGGGGGATCCGTAGAACTCCTCCCAGTCGGCGCCGTCGCGCAGCCGGTAGTCGGCGCCGCAGTCCACCACGAGCACGTCGGCGCCCAGTTGCGCGGCCAGCGCGCCGGACTGTCCGTGCGGCAGGGCCAGGAAGACCACGTCGTGCCCCGCCAGGTTCTCGGCCGTGGTCTCGACGAGGACGCGGTCGGCCAACGGCAGCAGGTGCGGCTGCAGCTCGCCCAGGCGTCGGCCCGCGTTGGACCCCGCCGTGAGCGTGCCGATCTCGATCTCCGGGTGTGCGAGCAGCAGGCGCAGGATCTCCCCACCCGCGTATCCACTCGCCCCCGCCAGTGCCGCCTTGGCCCCCATTACCGCCTCCTTGTCAGGAGCATGACTATACGGATGGTCGAATCACTATGCAAGTACGTTGGGTGACCGCCCTCCCCCGACCGTGCCTTCGAGCCCCCTTTGGTGTCCCGCCGGTGCCCCGCCGGGCTCCGTTCGGCGTGAGCGCCACGAGGAGCCCGACGGGCGGATGCCGTGCGTCGGCGCAGCGCAGAAGCAGGCGCATAGTGGCCCCATTCGCCCGTTTCTCCGATGCGCCCAGGTGCGGCGCCGCGCGTCGTGAGGCCCGGCAGGGGCCCGAAGACCCGCCCGAGACCGCTCCGGACAAGCCTTCCCCGTCCACGGGTCACCCAATAGGGCGCATGCCGGTGCGTTAGGATCAGCGGACTTCGGATACGCGCCCCCGGCGGGCGGTCGACGGCCGGCGGGACGGCAACGACGTGCAGCAGACGGCGGGCGCCCCCGCCCAGGAAACGAACGAGACCACGTGACCCCTCCCCCCGGCACCTCCGGGCCCGCCGACGCCGCACGCGTCGCCGACCCGGACCTACAGTCCCCGACCGGCGAGCCCCCATCGGCTCCCGAGGCGGGCACCGCGGACACCACCGCCGCGCCGACCCGGCCCACCGCCGAGCGCAGGCGCGCCCGCGTCCCACTGCCGGACCTGCTCGCCCTGGGCCTGCCCACGCTGGTCTTCGCGATCATGGGCTGGCACCAGCGCTGGATCACCGACGACGGCCTCATCTTCACCCGCGCGGTCCGCGAGATCCTGGCCGGCAACGGTCCCGTCTACAGCGCCGGCGAACGTGTGGAGACCTCCACCAGCACGCTGTGGCAATGGCTGCTCGCGCTGCTCGGCGGCATCACCCCGTTCGACTACGCGCCCACCGCCGTCTACACCGGCCTGATCCTGTCGGTCGTCGGCCTGTGGTTGTCCCTGGACGGCACCCGCCGGCTCTTCCGCGGCCTGGCGGTCACCCGGCTGCTGCTGCCCGCCGGCGTACTCGTGTTCATCGCCGTCCCCTCCGTGTGGGACTTCGCCACCGCCGGCATGGAGACCGGCCTGATCCTGTTCTGGATCGGCCTGTCGTGGTGGCTGCTGATCGGCACCTGGCTGCGCCCGGTCGGCACCCACACCACCGGGCACACCCTCGCCCTGTCCTTCTGGTTCGGCCTGGGCCCCCTGGTCCGCCCCGACCTGGGCCTGACCATGGTGATCCTGCTCGCCGCCCAGTTCCTGCTGATCGGCGCGCGCTGGCCCAAGGCCCTGGCGATGCTTGCCTGTGCCGGGTTCCTGCCCGCCGCCTACGAGATCTTCCGGATGGGCTACTACGGCCTGATCTTCCCGATGCCCGCCCTCACCAAGGAGGCGTCGGGATCGTTGTGGGGCCGCGGCTGGGACTACCTGACCGACTACATGAAGCCGTACTACCTGTGGATCCCGATGATCCTGATCGTGGTCGCGGTCGCCCTCGCGCTCACCCGGCGCCGCCCCGCCGACCGGCGCACCTGGATAGTCATCGGCACCCCCCTGGTCGCCGCGCTGGGCCAGACCGTGTACGTGCTCAAGGTCGGCGGCGACTTCATGCACGGCCGCATGTGGCTGCCCGTACTGCTCCTGGTCCTGCTCCCGCTGCTGCTCGCCCCCCTGGACCGGCTCGTGACCCCCGTCATCGTGCTGGTCGCGGTCTGGGCGGTGGTCTGCGGCAGCACGCTGCGCTCCGGCGTGATCACCACGCCGGCCCCAGACGGCAACGGCAACCAGGTCTGGAACGAACGCGACACCTACGCCGCGTGGACCAGGACCGACAACCCCACCACCGAGGAAGCGCACATCCGGACGCTGCCGACGATAGAAGAGGCGTTCCGCAACGAAAAGACCGGCGGCGAACGTCTGCTCTTCGTGGACCCCAACTACATGAAGGTGCCGCCGCTGCCGCTGCGCACCGACCTCGACCACGACAAGGGCCTGGTCATCGGCCGACTCGGAGTCGGCGGCTCGATAACCCCGCTCGGCGGGATCGTGGTCGACGTGTGGGGCCTGTCCAACACCGTCGGCGCGCACATCACCGAGACCCGGCACACCGCCGCCGGCCACAAGAAGCTGCTGCCGTTCGCCTGGAACGTCGCGCTCTACGTCGACCCGGCCGGCGACGCGCTGGTCCCGCCGGACGCCGCCACCCAGGAGGACATCCGCGCCGCCCGGGCCGCGCTGCGCTGCGGCGACCTCGCCGAACTCGTCGATTCGGTCGACGAACCGATGTCCGCATCGCGCTTCTGGAAGAACCTGACCGGCGCCGTGGACCGAACCAAGCTGCGGATCCCGGCCAACCCGATCGAGGCCGAGAAGAAATTCTGCTCGCCCTCCTGAGCCCGTCATCGGACCGGCGGTCGATCATCAGTGGTTATGGTGTGGTCGGCCCGCCCGCCCCGACTGGAGTCAACGAACCATGAGCCTCGTGAGTGTGCTGTCCGGGCGCTCGCGCTTCGGGCGACGGGCCGATCCCCCCCAGGACGGCCCGTCCACCCGCGGCACGACCCGCTGGAACCTCGCGATGGTGCTGACGCCCGCCCTGATCGTGCTGATCCTGGGCTGGCACCGACGCTGGATCAGCGACGACGGCCTGATCTTCACCCGCACCGTGCGCCAGATCCTGGCCGGCAACGGCCCCGTGTTCAACGTGGGCGAACGCGCCGAGTCCTCCACGAGCACGCTGTGGCAGTGGATCCTGGTGCTCGCGTCCTGGATCACCCAGAGCGACGTCGGCCGCCTCGCGGTCTACCTGGGCCTGCTGTGCACCACCGCCGGCTACGTCCTCGCGCTCCAGGCCACCCGTCGGCTGCACGAACGCACCGCGCGCGTCCCCGTCCTGGTGCCGTTCGGCGTGATCGCTCTGCTCGCGCTGCCGCCGGTGTGGGACTTCGCCACCTCCGGCCTGGAAACCGGGCTGACCACGTTGTGGATCGCCGGCTGCTGGTGGCTCCTGGTCCGCCTCCCTCACGACCCGCGCGCCCGCATCGCCTACGCGCTGGCCTTCGTCGCGGGCCTGGGCCCGACGGTCCGCCCCGACCTGGCCATCGCCACCCTCGGATTCCTGATCGCGCTCGCCGTGATCCGCCGCCCACGCCCGCTCCGCGCCCTCGCCCTGTTCGGCACCGCGTTCACCCTCCCCCTGCTGTACGAGATCTTCCGGATGGGCTACTACGGCGTCATGCTGCCGCTGCCCGCCGTGACCAAGGAGGCGTCGGCGAGCGACTGGTCCCGGGGCTGGAACTACGTCCGCGACCTGACCGGGCCGTACCACCTGTGGATCCCGTTCGTCGTACTCGCCGCGTGCGTGCTCGCCCAGGCGGTACTGCGGGTACGCCGCGACCCCGCTCGCGCCCGCGCCCGACTGGACCCGCGCACGATCGACCGCGCCGGATGGACCCGGATCACCGTCCTCGCCGTCCCCGTGGCGTGCGGCCTGGTCATGCTGCTCTACGTGATCCGCGTCGGCGGCGACTTCATGCACGCCCGGATGTTGCTGCCCGGCCTGTTCACCCTGCTGCTGCCCGTCCTCGTGGTCCCCGCGAACCGGCTCGCGGTGCCCGCCGCCACCGTGCTGATCGGCTGGGCCGTGGTCTGCGCGGTCGCCTTCCGGGTGCCCTACGAGGGCATCGGCCCGCGCGGCATCGCCGACGAACGTGCCTTCTACATCGGCGCGCTCAAGGTCGCCAACCCGGTCACCGCCTACTCGTACGTGGCCAACTACCCACGCTTCCCCGCCGCCGCCCAGGCCGCCCGCGCCGACCACAAGCACGTGATCGTCTACCCCTGGTACGACGGCTTCTACGTCACCGCCCTCGACCCGAAGCTGCCCGCCCCGGTCGCCACGGTATGGACCAACCTCGGCATGAACGGCGCGAACACCCCGCTCGACGGCGTCTCCGTCGACATCCTCGGCCTGGCCTATCCCCTGGCCGCCCACGTCGAACTCACCACCCGGGGCCGCCCGGGCCACGAAAAGGAAATCGACATCGCCTGGGTCTTCGCCCAGTACACCTCCCCGGACGCCGTCCTCCCCCCGGGCATCGACCCGATCCGCGTCAAGGCCGCCCGCTACGCCCTCACCTGCGGCAACACGAACACCGGAAAAATCAAGGAACTCCAGGACTCGGTCCAAGAACCCATGACCTGGAGCCGCTTCAAAAAGAACTTCACCGGCGCCTGGGACCGCACCTCATTCCGCTTCCCCAACGACCCGGTAACTGCAGCCAAAAAAATCTGCGGCGTAGACGTCCTCCAAAAGGACGTCCTCCCCAAAGACAACACCGACCGCTGAAGCCCAAAACACCCGCACTCGATAAGCAAACGGAACACAGCCCGCCTCCAGCCCGTCCGGCGCTTGAGAACAAGGCGGGACGCAACCGGGCCCCAATCAGCCCGTCCGGCGCTTGAGGACAAACCGGGACACAGCCCGGCCCCGAAACCGAACCCGCCCCAACCCCAGCCGTCCGGCGCTTGAGGACAAACAGGCCCACAGCCCCGCACCGGAACCGAACCCAATCAGCCCGTCCGGCGCTTGAGGACAAAGCGGGGCGCAGCCCGGCCCCGGAACCGAACCCGGCCCAACCCCAGCCGTCCGGCGCTTGAGGACAAACCGGGGACACAACCCGGCTCCGTGAGCCGAACCCACCACACCAGCCCGTCCGGCGTTTGAGGACGACAACCTCACGTCAACCCCGCGAGCGCACCGTCACGTCATTGACCACCGAATCCCCCGGAAGCGAAAGCGTCGACACCACGACCCCCGCCACCGTCACGGGATCGCTGTAGCGCGAGCTCTCGTACGCCCCGCCCTCCTGTTCCCGCACACCACGCTGCATCGCCGTGGCCGTCCGCCCCGGATACACACTGGTCACCCGCAACCCCGGCTCCTCCTCCCGCAGCCCGTCCGCGAACGCCTTCAACGCGTGCTTGCTCGCCGCATACGCCGTCCACCCCGCACTCGTCCGCAACCCCGCCCCACTGTTCAGCAACACCACATCGCCCCGCCCCCGCCGCAACGCCGGCAACAACACCCGCGTCACCTCCGCCACCGCGACCACGTTCACGGTCAGCGTGTGCGCCCACACCGCGACGGCCGTCGACGCCACCGTGCCCAGCTCCGCGACGCCCGCACTGTGCACCAGCCCCGCGAACGTCTCGTCCGCCAATGGCGCCAGCGCCTCCGCGATGGTCTCCGGACGCTCCAGGTCGGCCACCACCGTCCGCACTCCCGGCCCAGCCAGATCCGCCGCCCGCCGCTCCGACCGCACGATCGCGACCAGATCGTGACCGTTCTCCCGCAACAGCCGGGCGATCTCCGCGCCGATACCGCTACCCGCACCGGTGATCACGTAAGTACTCATGGCGCCACCCTACGAGGTGCGCGCCCGGCGGAACGGACGATCCCACCGGCGCCGTCCGACCCGCCCGGAGGCCGCCGATGACCCTGACCACCACCCCGGCCGACCAGGGCCCACCGCCCGCCGACCGCCCCGCCCCCACCCCTCTCCCACACCCGCGCACACCACACGGCGCCCGGTGGAACATCGCCGCCGTCCTGCTGCCCGCCGTGTTCGTCGCCGTCCTCGGTGGCAGCCGCAGCTGGGTGTGCGACGACGGCCTGATCTACGCCCGCCCGGTCCGCCAGATCCTGGCCGGCAACGGCCCCGTGTTCAACCCGGGCGAGCGCGCCGAGGCCGCCACCGGCACGCTCTGGCAGTGGCTCCTGGTGGTCGCGACGCGCCTGACCGGCCAGGACCCCGCGCCCCTGGCCGTACGCCTCGGCCTGTTGTGCGCCGTACTCGGCTGGTTCCTGGCCGCCGACGCCGGCCGCCGCCTGTACCTGCCTGCCGTCGGACACGCCCCGCTGCTCCCCTGCGGCGCCCCGATCCTGCTCGCCCTGCC
The DNA here is from genome assembly GCF_053618075.1 of Embleya sp. NPDC055664. Classification (NCBI taxonomy): domain Bacteria; kingdom Bacillati; phylum Actinomycetota; class Actinomycetes; order Kitasatosporales; family Streptomycetaceae; genus Embleya; species Embleya sp. NPDC055664. Next base: position 18,874 of record NZ_JBSHGZ010000033.1, on the reverse strand, counting down.
GCCGACCTGGGACTTCGCCACCTCCGGCCTCGAAACCGGCCTGACCACCCTGTGGATCGCCGGCTGCTGGTGGTTGCTCGTCCGCCTCGCCGCCGACCCGCACACCCGCCCGCACCCGCGCCCGCACACCCGCCGCGCATACGGCCTCGCCGCCCTGGCGGGCCTGGGCCCGACGGTCCGCCCCGAACTGGCCATCGCCACGCTCGGCTTCCTGACCGCCCTCGCCCTGATCCACCGCCCGCGCCCCCGCCGCGCGGCGGCCCTCACCGCCACCGCGACCGCCCTCCCGCTGGCCTACGAAATCTTCCGGATGGGCTACTACGGCGTCCTGCTCCCGCTGCCCGCGATCACCAAGGAAGCCGGCGCGAGCGACTGGACCCGGGGCTGGGCCTACGTCCGCGACCTGGCCGACCCGTACCACCTGTGGCTGCCCCTGCTCACCCTCACCGCCCTCGGCACCGCCGGCGTGCTCACCACAAGACGCCGCACCGCCCCCACCACCGCGACCACACCCCCGGGCACCCGCGTGCGCCGCACGCTCTACGCGACCCCCGTCCTGTGCGGTCTCGCCATGCTGCTCTACGTGGTCCGCGTCGGGGGCGACTTCATGCACGCCCGGATGCTCCTCCCGGGCCTGTTCCTGCTGCTCCTGCCGATCCTGATGGTCCCGGCGAGCCGACTCGCGATCCCCGCCGTGGCCGCCCTGGCCGCGTGGGCCCTGCTGTGCGCGTCCGCCTTCCGGGTCCCCTACGACCGCATCGGCCCGAACGGCATCGCCGACGAACGCGGCTTCTACACCTCCGTCCTGGGCGTGGCCAACCCCGTCACCGCCGACGCCTTCATCGACGGCTTTCCCGGCTTCCCCACCGTCGTCCGCGGCCCCCGCCCGGGATACCGGCACACCCTGGTCGACCGCTCGCCGGCGCATACCCTCAACGCCCCGCTGCGCCCGGACATCGCCGCGCCGATCGTGGCGATGTGGCCCTCCCTGGGCATGCTCGGCGCGGCCGTCCCGCTCACCGGCGTCGCCCTCGACGACCTGGGCCTGGCCTATCCGCTCGCCGCGCACGTACGGCTGTCCACCCGGGGCCGCCCCGGGCACGAGAAGCAGGTCGACCCGGCCTGGGTGCTCGCCCAGTACGCCGACCCGGCCGCCCCGCCACCCCCGGGCATCGACCCGATCCGCGTCGCCGCCGCCCGCTACACCCTCACCTGCGGCGACACGAACCGCGGCCGGCTCAAGGAACTGCTGGACTCGACCCACGCCCCGCTGACCCGGCACCGCTTCGTCGCCAATCTCACCGGCGCCGTGCGCCGCACGTCCTTCCGCTTCCCCAACGACCCGATCGCCGCCGCCAGGCAGATCTGCGGCGTCGACGTCCTGGCCCCGGGCATCCTGCCCACCGCCCCCACCCACCCCTGAGCACCCGCCCCCGACCGGCGACCCCGCACATGCGAGTGGGCCCGCACACCGTCACGGTGTGCGGGCCCACGTCGATCGATCCGGCCCGAGAGGCGTCACGCCCCGCGCAGCACCGCCCCGGTCCGCTCCGCCGCGAGCGCCACCGCCGCGTCCCGCGCGGCCGTCGCCTCCTCGACCGTGAGCGTGCGGTCCTCCGCCCGGAAACGCAGCGCGTAGGCCAGCGACTTGCTGCCCTCGCCGACCTGCGAGCCGGTGTACACGTCGAACAGGCGCACCGATTCGAGCAGCGCCCCGGCCCCCTCGACCAGCGCGGCCTGCACCGCGGCGGCCGGCACCGAGTCGGGCACCACGAGCGCCACGTCCTGGGTGGCCACCGGGTAGGAGGAGACGTGCCCGGCCTGGACCGGGCGCTCCCCGTCCAGGTCGGCGGTGAGCAGGTCCAGGTCCAACTCCATCGCGCCGACCCGCTCCGGCAGGTGCAGCGTCTTGAGCACCCTCGGGTGCAGCTCGCCGGCGTGCCCGACGACCCGCTCGCTGCCGTCCGGCGCGGTCGCCACCAGCGCGGCGCAGCGCCCGGGGTGCCACGGCTCGTGCCGATCCGCCCGCACGGTCAGCTCGACCCCGACGGCGTCCGCGACCACCCGCGCGGCCTCGATCGCATCCGCCCAGATCTGCGGCCGGCCCTTGCCCCACCACCCGGAGCGCTCGCGCTCCCCGGACAGCACGACCGCGATCCGCTGCGGCTGGTGCGGCAACGCCGCGGCCAGCGCGGCCAGTTCCGCCTCGCTCGGCCGCCGGTCCACGGCGAGCACGGGCGCGGGCGGGGTCGAGGCGTTCGGCCGGAAGACCACACCCGACTCGAACAGCGCGAGATCGGTGTTGCCGCGCCCGAGGTTGCGGCGCAGCGTGTCCAGCAGGCCCGGCAGCAGCGTGGTGCGCAGCGCCGGCTCCTCCTCGGAGATCGGGTTGACCAGCACCACGGTGCGCCGCCGCGCGTCGTCCTCGGCCAAGCCGAGGTCGTCGAACGCGCTCTGCCCCAGGAACGGGTAGTTCAGCACCTCGGTGTAGCCCGCGCCCGCGAGGGCCCGGCCCAGTCGGCGCCGGCGCCGCTGGTCGGCCGTCAGCCCGCGACCGGCCGGCACCTGCGGCAGCGTGGCCGGCACCCGGTCGTAGCCCTCCAACCGGATGACCTCTTCGGCCAGGTCGTTGGGGTCGGTCAGGTCGGGCCGCCAGGTCGGCGGGCCGACGGTGAGCGTGTCGATGCCCTCGACCGAACAGCCCACCTCCTGCAGCCGCTGGGCCACCGTCTCGCGGGTGTAGGGCACGCCCGCGACCTTCGCCGGGTGGTCGGCGGCCAGGGTGATCCGCACCGGCTCGCGCGGCGCGTCCACCTCCGTCACGCCCGCCTCGGCCTGGGCCCGCTCGCCGCCGAGCGCGGCCAGCAGGTCGACCGCGCGCTGCGCCGCGGCGCGGGCCGCCTCCGGGTCCACGCCGCGCTCGAACCGGCGCGACGCCTCCGAGGACAACCTGTGCCGACGCGCGGTGCGCGCGATGGCCACCGGGTCGAAGTGCGCGGCCTCGATCACGATGTCGCTCGTGTCGTCGCCGATCTCGGTGCTCTCGCCGCCCATCACGCCCGCGAGGCCGATCGGCCCGCGGTTGTCGCAGATCAGCAGGTCCTCGGGGTCGAGCGTGCGCTCGACGTCGTCGAGGGTGGTCAGCTTCTCGCCGGCCTGCGCGCGGCGCACCACGATCGGACCCTGCAGCCGGCCCCGGTCGTAGGCGTGCAGCGGCTGGCCCAGTTCGAGCATGACGTAGTTGGTCACGTCCACGACCAGCGAGATCGGCCGCATGCCGCTCATCTGCACGCGGCGCTGCACCCACAGCGGCGAGGGCGCGTCGGGGTCGACGCCGACCACGGTGCGCGCCACGAACCGGTCGCAGCCGGCCGGGTCCTCGACCCGCACCGGGTAGCCGTACCCGTTGGCGTCGGGCACGTCCAGCAGCGCCGGATCGCGCAGCGGCTGCCCGTAGGCGATCGCCGCCTCGCGGGCCACACCGCGCATCGACAGGCAGTAGCCGCGGTCCGGGGTGACCGCGATGTCGAGCACCTCGTCGACCAGACCGAGCAGTTCGATCGCGTCCGCGCCGATCTGCGCCTCGATCGGCAGCACGATGATGCCGTCGTGGTCGTCGCCCATGCCCAGCTCGCGGGCGGAGCAGATCATCCCGCGCGATACGCGCCCGTAGGTCTTGCGCTCGGTGATCTCGAACGGGCCGGGCAGCACGCCGCCCGGCAGGATCACCACGACCTTGTCGTCGACCTCGAAGTTGCGCGCGCCGCAGATGATCTCCTGCGGCTCGCCGGTGCCGTTGGCGTCGCCGACGTCGACCTTGCAGAACCGGATCGGCTTCTTGAAGCCCTCCAGCTCCTCGATCTCGAGCACCTGTCCGACCACGAGCGGACCCTTGAGGTCCGCGCCGAGCTGTTCGACCGTCTCGACCTCGAGGCCCAGCGCCACGAGCTTGTCGGCGACGTCGCGCCCGGACTCGCCGGCGGGGAGGTCGACGTACTCCCGCAGCCACGAAAGCGGGACCCGCATCAGATCTCCATCCCGAACGGGAGGGTGAACCGGACGTCACCCTCGACCATGTCCCGCATGTCCTCGACGTTGTGCCGGAACATCAGCGCGCGCTCCAGACCCACACCGAACGCGAAACCGCTGTACACCTCGGGGTCGATGCCGCACGCGATCAGCACGCGCGGGTTGACCATGCCGCAGCCGCCCCACTCGATCCAGCCCTCGGACCGGCAGGTCCGGCACGGGTGCTCGGGGTCGCCCACCGAGGCGCCCCGGCACACGAAGCACTTGAGGTCGAGCTCGGCGGAGGGCTCGGTGAACGGGAAGTACGACGGGCGCAGCCGGGTGACGATGCCCTCGCCGAACATGGCCTGCACGAAGTGGTCGAGCGTGCCCTTGAGGTCGCCCATGGTCAGGCCCTTGTCGACGGCCAGGCCCTCGATCTGGCCGAACACCGGAGTGTGCGTGGCGTCCAGCTCGTCGGTGCGGTACACCCGGCCCGGACAGATCACGTAGATCGGCGGCGTGCGGGTGAGCATGGTGCGGATCTGCACGGGCGAGGTGTGCGTGCGCAGCACCACGCCGGAATCCGCGGAGCCGTCCTCGGCGCGCACGAAGAAGGTGTCCTGCATGGTCCGCGCGGGGTGGTCCGGCAGGATGTTGAGCGCGTCGAAGTTGTACCACTCGGCCTCGACCTGCGGGCCCTCGGCGACCTCGTAGCCCATCGCCACGAACAGGTCCTCGATGCGCTCGGAGAGCGTGGTCAGCGGGTGCCGGGCGCCGCGCGGGGCACGGTCCCACGGCAGCGTGACGTCGACCGCCTCCTCGACGAGCACGCGCGCGTCACGCTCCGCCTCCAGCTCGACCAGGCGCCGCTCCAGGGCCTGCTTGACCGCGCCGCGGGCCTGGCCGACGCGCTTGCCCGCCTCGGCCTTGGCCTGCGGCGGGAGCGCGCCGATCTCGCGGTTGGCCAGCGCCAGCGGCGAGCGGTCGCCGGTGTGCGCGACCTTCGCCTCCTGCAGCGCGGCCAGGTCGGCGGCGGCCGCGACCGCGGCGAGCGCCGCGTCCCTGGCCCGCTCGACTTCCTCGGGTTTCAACGCCTCGACCTCGACCGGGTCGTACGACTTGTTCGGTGCCGACATCTGTGTCCAGTGCTCCTGTGGGGGATCCGCCGGTGGTGGAGGCGGCAATGACGTCCTGCGACGTCCGCGCTCCGAGTTTACTGACGCCCGATGGGCGTGCGTGTCCGCGGCCGCCGGACCGCGACGACGTGGGTGGGACTTCCTCCGCGCGGGGAGCGCTACATGAGGACGTCCGGCATCGCGGCCGGCAGGGTGAATCGAAATCGGGCCCCGCCGCACTCGGCGCGATCCACGCCGATGGTGCCCGCGTGCGCCTGGACCAGGCCCTTGACGATGTACAGCCCCAGGCCGGTGCCACCGCGGCGGTTGCCGCGCCAAAAGCGGGTGAAGACGCGCTCGAGGAGTTCGTCCGGGATGCCCGGGCCCTCGTCGCTCACCGTGATCTCCGTCCCGTACGCGCCGGGCGCGGACCCGATGGAGACCGCGCGCATCTCGATGGTGACGGTTCCCGCGCCGTGGCGCACCGCGTTTTCCAGCAGGTTGCCGAGAATCTGGTCGAGTTTGTCGGCGTCGAGCCACATGCGGGGCAGCGGCCCGTCCACCACGACCACGAAGCGCTCGTCCGGCAGGCCGTTGCATTCGAGCGCGCGCAGGTGCCGGTGTACCGCCTCCTCCATGTCGACGACCTGGCGGTTGAGTTGCAGTCTGCCGGCGTCGATTCGGGAGATGTCCAGGAGTTCGGTGATCAGCCGGGTGACCCGGTCCGCGTCGGCGTCGACCGTCTCCAGCATCAGCCGCTTCTGCTCGTCGGTGAACCGCTCCCACTTGGCGAGCAGCGTCGCGGTGAAGCCCTTGACCGAGGTGAGCGGCGAGCGCAACTCGTGCGCGACGGTGGCGATCAGGTCGGAGTGGCCGCGCTCGATCCGCCTACGCGCGTCGGTGCAGCGCAGCGACACCACGAGTTTGCTCAACGGCCCGCGCGGACCGTCGGGGCGCACGTAGGACGCGGTGACCAGGATCTCCCGCCCGGCGAGCAGCAGGTTGCGCTCGGGTTGGCGGGTCCGGGTGGACAGTCCGCCGTACGGGTCGGTGCACACCCACCAGCGCCGGCCCTCGATGTCCTCCAGCGGCAGCGCGTCGGCGATGTGTTTGCCGAGCGCGTCCTCGGGACGTGTCCCGGTGATCCGGGCGGCGGCGGTGTTGAAGGTGACCACCGTGCCGTTCTCGTCGGCGACCACCAGGCCGTCGGGCAGCATGTCGGCGTCCATCGGCCCCCTTCCCGTTTCGGGCCCGAGGGAGTTCCGGGCCGGACACACTATCCCAAGGCGCAGCGTGCCGTCCGGGTGCGCCGGACGCAACCGACTCGTTCCCCGGCACTCGCCGGTCAAGCCGAGTACGTCGGGGTCATCGCGCGTTTCGCGCGCCGGAGCGGCAGCCCCCGTGTCCGCGTTGCGCGCGGGCGGAGGCATACAGACACACGGCCGCGGCGGTCGCCAGGTTCAGGCTCTCGGCCCGTCCGTGGATCGGCACCCGCACCACGGCGTCGGCCAGCGCGCGGGTCTCCTCGGGAAGCCCCCACGCCTCGTTGCCGAATATCCACGCGGTGGGTCCGGCGAGCCCGCCCGCGTCCAGTTCGCCGTCCAGATCGGCCTCGCCCGCGCCGTCCGCGGCCAGGATCCGCATCCCGGCGGCGCGCAGCGCGGCGACGGTGTCCTCGATCCGGGCGCCGGTGACGACAGGCAGATGAAAGAGGCTGCCCACCGAGGCGCGCACGGCCTTGGGGTTGTACGGGTCCACGGAAGCGTCGGTGAGGACGACCGCCTCGGCGCCGGCGGCGTCGGCCGCGCGCAGTACGGTGCCCGCGTTGCCGGGGTCGCGCACGTTGGCCAACACCGCGACCAGGTGCGGCCGCGCGTCCATCGCGTGTTCCAGGGGCACGTCCACGAACCGGCACAGCGCCACCACACCCTGGGGGGTGACGGTCTGGCTGATCGCGGCGACGACCTCGTCGGTGGCGGTGAACACCGGCACCCGGGCCTCGTGCGCGCCGGCGACCAGATCGGGGTAGCGCTCGGCCACCTCGGGGGTGATGTACATCTCGCGCAGCGTGCCCGGCAGAGCCACCGCCTCGCGCACCGCCTGCGGTCCCTCGGCCAGGAACAACCGCTCCCGGGCCCGGAAAGCGCGTTTGGCGAGCCGCCGAGCCGCCGCCACTCGTGGTGATCGGGTGGACGTCAGCTCGGGGCTCGCCATCGCGTTACCGTTCTCTGCTCTCGACCTGCAACGGTCTGGGAAGTGCTGCGACATCGACGACGTGGGTCGACGATCAGGCCGCGGCGTCTTCCTTCTTCGCGTTGACGTCGGCCGGGAGGGCCTTCTGCGCTACCTCGACGAGGGCGGCGAACGCCGGGGCGTCGTTGACCGCGAGCTCGGCGAGCATCTTGCGGTCGATCTCCACACCGGCGGCCTTGAGGCCCTGCACGAAGCGGTTGTAGGTCATCCCGTTCAGGCGGGCAGCGGCGTTGATGCGCTGGATCCACAGCTGACGGAAGTCCCCCTTCCGCTTCTTGCGGTCGTTGTAGTTGTAGACCATGGAGTGGGTGACCTGCTCCTTGGCCTTCCTGTACAGACGGGACCGCTGGCCGCGGTAGCCGGACGCCCGCTCGAGGATGACGCGGCGCTTCTTGTGGGCGTTGACCGACCGCTTGACGCGTGCCACTTGATGAACTCCTTGATGTCAGACCGCGGTGTGTCGACCGCGGCCCGGGTAAGTCTGGGACCGTCGCCTGTCGCCGACCGGTGGGTTCTCGTCAGCCGGTGCGACGACTGCTGCCTACTACTACTTCTTGAGCAGCTTCTTGATCTTCTTGGCGTCGGCCGGGGCCACCTCGACGACACCGGCGAGGCGCCGGGTCAGGGTCGAGGGCTTGTGTTCGAGAAGGTGACGGCGACCCGCACGCTGGCGCAGCACCTTGCCGGAGCCGGTGATACGAAAGCGCTTGCTGGCACCGCTGTGGGTCTTGTTCTTCGGCATGTCGCCGCAGTCTCCTCGTCGTGCCGTACCCGCCCGGTACCACCGGGCAGGCACAGGTGTGTGTGCAAATCGGCGCGGGGCGACCCGTTCCGGGTCAGACCTGCTCTTCGGCCTTCGGCTCCGCGTCGGACTCGACGGGGGCTTCGGCGGCCTGAGCGGCGGCCTCGGCCCTGCCGGCTTCCGACTCGTCGGGGCGCTCGTCCCCGGACTCGACGGCCACCCGACGCGCGTCCTTGCGCGCCGCCTGGGCCTCGCGAGCCTCGGCCATGGCCTCGGTCTTCTTCTTGTGCGGGCCGAGAACCATGATCATGTTGCGGCCGTCCTGCTTCGGGTTCGATTCGATGAACCCGAGCTCCTGGACGTCCGTCGCGAGACGCTGCAGCAGTCGGTAGCCCAGTTCGGGCCGGGACTGCTCGCGACCACGGAACATGATCGTGATCTTGACCTTGTCGCCCTGCTTCAGGAACCGCTCGACGTGACCCTTCTTGGTGTCGTAGTCGTGCGGGTCGATCTTCGGCCGGAGCTTCATCTCCTTGATGACCGTGTGCGCCTGGTTCTTGCGCGCCTCACGGGCCTTCATGGCCGACTCGTACTTGAACTTGCCGTAGTCCATGAGCTTGCAGACCGGCGGCCGGGCGTTGGCCGCGACCTCTACGAGGTCGAGGTCGTACTCCTGGGCAAGTTCCATGGCCTTGGCCAGCGGGACGATTCCGACCTGCTCGCCGCCAGGACCAACGAGTCGCACCTCGGGGACGCGAATCCGGTCGTTGATGCGGGGCTCGGCGCTGATGGGGCCTCCTCATACCTGAAGCGACCGCGGGCGAAGCGGTCACATGTGTCTCGGTGTTACTTCCCCCCGAGCCAGGTTCTCCGCGAAGCCATCCAGGCAACGCGAAAAAGCCTCGCACGGTTGCATGCGAGGCTCCACCACCGGCTGACGAAGCCGCCCAAAGGGCGGCAAACGTGGAACGGACGCACACGAAGTGCGTCGCACCGGACCGGTACCCGTCGTCCGTGAGGTCGATCGGGTGGGAGACGGAGCCTCCGCTTGCAGGCCGGGCATGCAGATGCCCGGTCGGTCGATACACCACTCTACCACTGGCTCGAACATGCCGAAGGGCCCCGTTGTTCCCCGATTCGGGGGCATACCCGAGACTGGTCCCCATGAGCGAGAGCGCCCCCCATATTGCACCCGGCCCGGCCGACGACGTCGACGTCATGACCCGCGACATCGCGGACGTGCCGGCCGTCGAGGTCATCACCACGCTGTCCGTCCACCTGATGAGCGCGGCGGCGGTCAAACTGGGCCTGGCCGAGGACGGCGAGGCGCACAAGGACCTCGACGAGGCCCGCAAACTGATCACCGCCCTGGCGGGCCTGGTCACCGCCGCGGCCCCGGAGGTCGGCTCCTACCACGCGGGCCCCTTGCGCGACGGCCTCAAAACCCTCCAACTGGCCTTCCGCGAGGCCTCCACATACCCGGACGTCCCCGGAAAGGGCCCAGGCGAAAAACTCACAGGCCCAGTCCACTAACCCCAAGCCGGGCCGGACAACCCGGCCCGGCCCCCGTCCGCCCCCCGAAAACAAGCGCGGCACGGACCCACTCCGGATCGGCAAAGCACCACCGAACCCCAAGCCGAGCACCCCCCATCCAGCCCGTCCGGCGCTTGAGGACAAGCGAGGCGCAGCCCGGCCCGGGGGCAAGTCGGCCCCCAGCCCATCCGGCAACTGAGGATCGGCAAAGCATCACCAAATCCCAAACCGAGCAACCCATCCAGCCCGTCCGGCGCTTGAGGACAACCGGGCCGGAGGCCGGCTCCGGAGGCGACCCGAACCCAATCCAGCCCGTCCGGCGCTTGAGGACAAGCGGGGCGCAGCCCGGCCCCGGAGGCGACCCGAGCCCAACTCGGCCCGTCCGGCGCTTGAGGACGAACCCCGGTCGCGTCTAGCGCGAAAAGAGCGGCTCCGCCTCCAGCGAAGCGCCCGGCGGCAACATCGCGAGGTCGAGCCCACGATCCAGCCGGGCCCGGACCACGTCGTCCTCGGCCAACCGCCCCACGATCCGCCGCGCGGCCTCCGTCACCTCGATCGGCGACGCCGCCGCCACCAGGCTCAGCGTCAGATCGTTGCCGCCGCCCTCGGTCAGGTACACCGCCGACACCGCGCTCTCGGAGTGCACCGCCTCCCGCACCGCGCCCAGCACCTCCGGATCCCGGTGCGGAGCCAGATGCGCCCGCCCCTCCGCCACCGCTCGCAGCCGACTGCCCGACAGCTCGTACGGATACGGCCCGGCCAGGTCGAGCAACAGCGTGTCCGCCTCCTCCGCGTACGCGGCGTGCGCGGCGCGCGCGGCCTCGACCGGGATCGGCCGGGCGTCCGCCCGCCAACGCGCCAGCGCCGCGACCGACGTGAACGCCGGCAGCGCCCGCCGCCCGTCCGGACCCTGGATCGTGGGCACCGCCATGTCGCTGGACTTCTCCCGCCGCAACTCTCCCGGCGCGACGTCCTCCTCCTCGGTCAGGATCGCCACCACCGGAACCAGCAGTCGCGCCTCGCACAGGGCCCGGGAGACCGCCTCGTCGTCCACCTCCGGCGCCGCCAGCGCCTGTGCCAGCGCGGGGTGGGCGCTGCCGTCGTCGTCGGGGAATCCGGTGTCGGGAATGCTCTTGCCGCTGAAATCCACCCGTCGACTGTAGGCCACCCACCAACCGCCGCCACCACCCCGGACCGGCCCCCGGGAGCATCGCGGGTCGGCGACCACTTGCCGACCCGCGACCTCCCTATCGAGGTCCGGCTCGCCCGCCCCGTCACCCGACCCGCGACGGCGCGATCGAGCCGCCACAGCCCCGGGAGGCCGGACGAGGCGCCGGGCCGAGCCGGCCCGTCCTGGCCCGTGCTCGGACGGGTCGGGCTGAAACCGGCCCGGATCCCGAACCGCGTTCAGCGTAGGTCCGGCGGGATTTGCCGTCGGGGACTCCCACCACGCTCACCCATTCGAGTGAACCCAAAGTCGCCCACTTGCCCCGCCCCTGCCGCACAGACATCCATCGTGTGCCGGCGCCCACCGAGGCACCGGGGTCGACACACCAACGAAACGGCACGAGGCATCCTGGCCGCCCGGGGCACGAGGCGGACGGGCGAAGGCGCCTCGGTGGAGCGCAGCGGAGCCGTACCCCTCCGCCACCGGTGGAGCGCAGCGGAGCCGGAACCCCCAAGGCGCCGCGCAGCGGCAACGCCCCCCGCGCTTCCGCCCCCGACGGAGCGAAGCGGAGGAGAAACCACTCCGCAACCACCCCGACAGGGCCCCAGAGGCCGCCAGGGCCCGGCCAAAGTTGCGGGGCGACCAAGGCGCGCCAGGGCCGCGACACAAGCCAACCAAGCGACCGGGCTCGCAATACGAGCCGCCCAAGCGACCACACTCGCAGCACCAGCCGCCCAAGCAACCAAACTCGTATCCCGCGGCGTTGCTTCTTATCGGGCGCTTCGCGCCGGCTCGCGAGGCACCACTTTTTTCTCTCCCCCGCTTCGCTCCGGGCCACCCGGCCCAAGTTCTGCGGCTCCGCCGCTCTCCGCGCTGCGCGCGTCGATCCCGGGAGCAGCCCGAGGCGTGGGCACTGACGCGCCGATGGGGGTGCGCGTCGGGTGTAGGACGCCGCGTCGCGGGGTGCTCACGCGCTACAGGAGTGTGCCCACCAGATTGGGCGAGGCAGCCCGAGTCGCGAGGCGCTGACGCCCCACAGGGGCGCGCCCACCGGAGACGAGGCAGCCCGAGTCGCGAGGCACTCACGCCCCACAGGGGGCGCCCCGCTGCGCCTTCCGTGCACGTCCGAGTCGCGGCCGGAGGCCGTTCCGGTGTGCCGCGTCGAGAGGTGGGGGCCGGGGGCGGGGGTGTCCTGGCTCTGTGCTCGGGTGGTCAGAGGCCCAGGCTTCGGTAGCGCGATCGTCTCCTCGCCAATCGGGTCGGGGTGTCCATGGTTCGTAGGGTGTCGAGTTCCTCGCGGAGGGCTTCGGCGACTCGGTGTACGAACGCCACGGGTTCGGTGGCCGCGTCCGGGTGTTCGGGGACCACGCGGTCGACGATGGCGTTGCGCTGCAGGTCGGCGGCTCGGACGCCCTGGCGGTCGGCGATCTCGGCGGCGCGATCCGTGGTGCGGTACAGGATCGCCGACGCGCCCTCCGGGGGCAGCGGCGACAGCCAGCCGTGTTGGGCGCAGACGACCCGGTCGGCCGGCAGCAGCGCGAGGGCGCCGCCGCCGGAGCCCTGGCCCAGCAGCAGGCACACCGTCGGCGCGGGCAACAGCACCAGTTCGGCCAGGCATCGGGCGATCTCCCCGGCCAGCCCGCCCTCCTCCGCCTCCGGGGACAGCGCCGCCCCGGCAGTGTCCACCACGGTCACCAGCGGCAGCCCCAACTCGGCCGCGAGCCGCATTCCGCGTCGGGCCTGGCGCAGCCCCGCCGGGCCGAACGGGCCGTGTTCGCTCTGCCGGGTGCGGTCCTGGCCCAGCACCACGCACGGCGCCCCGGGACCGGCCCCGACCCCGAACCGGGCCAGCACCAGGCGCAGCGCCGGTTCGCTCTCCCCCTCCCCCGTCCCGCGCAGCGGGGTGACCGAGCGCGCGCCGTGTCGCAGCAGCGTGCGCAGGCCCGGGCGGCGCGGATCACGCGAGCGCCGCACCGACGTCCAGGCCGGCACGTCCGGCAGCGGTTCGGCGACGACCTCGGCGTCCGGGTCGGCCGACCCGGACGGCCCGGACGGCCCGGACGGCCCGGACACTCCCGGCGGCGCGGCACCCGGGCCGAGCACGTCGAAGACCCGGATCGCCACCCGGCGCAGCTCCTCCGGCGGCACCACCGCGTCGATCAGCCCGTGCTCGTACAGGTTCTCCGCGACCTGGACCCCGCCGGGGAACGGGCGATCGTGCAGGGCCTGGTACACCCGCGGCCCGAGGAAGCCGATCAGCGCGCCGGGCTGGGCGGCGGTGACGTGGCCGAGCGAGCCCCAGGACGCGAACACGCCGCCCGTGGTGGGGTGGCGCAGATAGACCAGGTACGGCAGACCCGCGGCGCGGTGCGCGGCCACCGCCGCGGAGATCTTGACCATCTGCAGGAAGGCGACGGTGCCCTCCTGCATGCGGGTGCCGCCCGAGGTGGGCGAGGCGACCAGCGGCAGGCGCTCGGCGGTGGCGCGCTCGACCGCGAGGGTGAGCCGTTCCGCCCCCGCGACGCCGATCGAGCCGGCCAGGAAGTCGAACTCGCAGGCCACCACCGCGACCCGGCGCGCGTGGATCCGGCCCTCGCCGGTGACCAGCGCCTCGTCCAGGCCGGTGCGCTCGCGGGCCGCGGCCAGCTCGGCCGCGTAGTCCGGGTCCGGGGCGGCGAGCGTCGGCAGCGGGTCGTTCCAGGCCCGGAAGCTGCCCGGGTCCAGGACGCGGTCGATCAGGTCGAGCGCCCGCACCCGCTCGGGGTGACTCATACGATCAAGCTAACGCACCGTCAACGCCCCGTCGGCGCGACTCGGCGCAGGCGGGCCAGGGCCGCCCGACGAGCCCACCACGGGCCACGAGCCCCATCCGCAAGTCCTACCCGCGAGTGCTACCGATCGGTACGTCGATCTGGCAGGCTGCGGCAATGGTCTCCGCCGCGCCCCCCGTGTCCGCTCCCGCCCCGACGCCGACCGCGAGCGCCGACCGGTCCCGCTACGACCGGGCCACCGCGCACCTGGACGCCCCCTTCGCGATCGTCGACCTGGATGCCTTCCGGGCCAACGCCGCGGACCTGGTGCGCCGCGCGGCCGGCACGCCGGTGCGGGTGGCCAGCAAGTCGGTGCGCTGCCTGCCGCTGCTGCGCGAGGTGCTGGCCATGGACGGCTACCGCGGCGTGATGGCCTTCACCCTGCCCGAGGGCCTGTGGCTGGCCGCCGAGGGCGTCACCGACATCCTGGTGGCCTACCCCTCCGCGGACCGCGCGGCGTATCGCCGGCTGGCCGCCGACGCCGAGGCCGCCGCGCGGGTGACGATCATGATCGACGACCCGGCGCAGCTGGACCTGATCGAGCGCGCGCTCGCCGACGTGCGGCCCCGGGCCGAGGTGCGGGTGTGCCTGGACATCGACACCTCCTGGCAACTGCTCGGCGGCCGGGTGCACATCGGCGCACACCGCTCGCCGCTGCGCACCCCGGAGCAGGTGGCTGCGGTCGCCGAGGCGGTCGTGCGGCGGCCGGGCTTTCGACTGGTCGGCCTGATGGCCTACGAGGCGCACATCGCGGGTGTCGGCGACGCGCCCGAGGGCCGCGCGCTGTACGGCCGGGTGGTACGGGCGATGCAGGCGCGCTCGGGCGCCGAACTGAGCCGGCGCCGAGCCGACATCGTGCGCGCGGTGCGGGCGGTCGCGCCGCTGGAGTTCGTCAACGGCGGCGGTACCGGCAGCGTGGAGCGCACCGTGGCGGAGACCTCGATCACCGAGGTCGCGGCCGGCTCCGGGCTGTTCCAGCCGCGTCTGTTCGACCACTACAGCGCCTTCCGGGGCCGGCCCGCCGCGCTGTTCGCCCTGCCGGTGGTGCGCCGGCCCGGCCACGGCTGCGTGAGCGTGCTCGGCGGCGGCTACCCCGCGTCCGGTGTGCCGGCGCCCGACCGGCTGCCGCAGCCGTACCTGCCCGCGGGCCTGACGTACCACGCGCAGGAGGCCGCGGGCGAGGTGCAGACCCCGCTGCGCGGCGCGCCGGCCGACGATCTGCGGATCGGCGACTCGGTGTGGTTCCGGCACGCGAAGGCGGGCGAGTTGTGCGAACGTTTCGACGCGCTGCATCTGGTCGAGGGCGACCGGGTCGTGCGTACGGTGCCCACGTATCGGGGCGAGGGCCACACGTTCCTGTAGGCCGCGAAGCCGAAACCGGGACCCGACGCGGCCCTTCGGGTCGGCCGCCGGCACCGAACCGACCTGCCGTTACCCGGACAAGACCCACCCGTTCTGCCCACCGCGCAAAAAACGACCCGTTGAGGGGCTGTCGGGCACCACTCCGGATGGCCCACAATGCCCATTGCCGGCGCCGTATCGGCGCGGCGGTACGTCCGGCCGGTGAAAGGTCGCAGCCATGATCGCGCGCTTGGGCACCCTCGGGCAGGAACATCCCGTCACCGGGGTGACGATCTGGCGCGGTTGTGCGGTCGTCCACCTGGCCGGCGAACTGGACCTGCACAACGCCCCGTTGTTGCACCGCACCCTGATCGAGTTGATCGACGGCGGGTGTCGCCGGGTGGTGGTGGACGCCACCGGGCTGAACTTTTGCGACTCGGTCGGCCTGGGTGTGCTGATAGACGCGTTCAAGTCGATGCACGCGTTCTCCGGCGAACTGCGGCTGGCCGCGCCCGACCGCAACGTGCGGGCGACGTTGCGGATGACCGGCCTGATCGACGTCCTCGGGGTGCGCGACACCCTCCAGGAAGTGCTGGACGAGTTCGCCGACTGACGCCGGCGCCGGCGGGCGGGCCGGCGCGACCCGCACGACCGCACGAAGGTCGGGTCCCGCGTCGGTGCGGTGCGGCATGATCGGGCTCGTGACCGAACGTCTGATGCTCCTCGACACCGCGTCCCTGTACTTCCGCGCCTACTTCGGCGTCCCGGAATCCGTCAAGGCCCCCGACGGCACGCCCGTCAACGCCGTGCGCGGCCTGCTCGACTTCATCACCCGCCTGGTCGAGGACCGCGAGCCGACCCGGCTGGTCGCGTGCATGGACGCCGACTGGCGGCCGCAGTTCCGGGTCGACGCAATCCCCTCCTACAAGGCGCACCGGGTCGCCGAGGAGATCGGTCCCGACGAGGAGGAGATCCCGGACACGCTCGGTCCGCAGGTGCCGGTGATCGAACAGACGTTGGACGCGCTGGGCATCCCGCGCGTGGGGGTCGCGGGCTTCGAGGCCGACGACGTGATCGCCACGCTGGCCACCCGGGCGCCGTCGGCGGTGGACATCGTCACCGGCGACCGTGACCTGTTCCAGCTCGTCGACGACGCGCGCGCGATCCGGGTGCTTTACACGGTCAAGGGTGTGGCCGCGCACGAGGTGATCGACGAGGCGGCGGTGCTGGCCCGCTACGGCGTACCCGCGGCGGCCTACGCCGACTTCGCCACGTTGCGCGGCGACGCCAGCGACGGGCTGCCGGGGGTCAAGGGCATCGGGGACAAGACCGCCGCCCAGTTGATCGTCGAATACGGCGACCTGGCGGGGGTGCGCCGGGCGGCGGCCGATCCGCGGGCCAGGCTCACCCCGGCCCGGCGGGCGCGGATCGTCGAGGCGAGCGACTACCTCGACGTGGCGCCCGGTGTGGTGCGCGTGGTGCGCGACGTCCCGCTGCCGCCGGCGGCCGAGTGGGATCGGCCGCTGCCCACCGAACCGGCCGATCCGCAGGCGCTGGACGCGCTGCGCCGGCAGTGGGGCCTCACCGGGCCGGTGCACCGACTGCTCGACGTGCTCGCCGCCCGCCGGTGATGCCCGGAATCTCCACCTAAGGACGGCGGCCGGCCACTCGAAAGGGTCGCTCCGGAACGCGCCGGGCGCACGGGCGCGAATGTGACCCGGGTCACATTCAAGAAAACTTCGGCGAACTTTGTCACGTTCGCCGCAAAGCCTGCTCTCGACCGCCATGCGTACCGAGTGTGACACCCCGATCACCGCCCAACCCGACCGCGACTGGCTCCGAGGCGAGTGGCAGCGGGTGACCCTGCGGGCCGGTTGGCCCCCCCGCGTCGCCTGGCACAGCGACGCCGTCGAGCAGTGCCTGGACGCCTTCGTCCGCGGCGGCCGGGTCCACGCCGCCTGCCTGGCCCTGGCCCGGGACCGGGCCGCCGCCGAGATCCCGCTGGACGTGGCCCTGGCCGAACTGGACGCGCTGTTCCTGTGCGCCCTCGCGCACAGCGCCCCCGGCCCGCTCGTCCAGGCCTACCTGAGCACCCGCGCCCGGGCCAACCCGCCCGGCACCCTGCCCGCCGGCACCGACCCGATCACCGAACTCCCCTCCGCCGCCCTCCTCCAGCAGCGCCTCGTCGAGCGCACCGCCGCCGGCGAACACGTGCGCATCGTCGTGGTGCGCCTGGAGGTGCCCGAGTCGCTGCTGTGGGGGCACCTGCGCCACCTGCTGCTCACCGCCCGCCACCTGGAGCGGGCCCTGGGCGACGTCGCCTACGCGGTGCCGCCCGGCCGGCTGATGGCCCTGCTCGACGGCGACGACCCGGAACTGCCCGACCGGCTCGACCGGTTGTGCCGCGCCCCCGTCGACCCGCTGGACGGCCCCGGCGGAGCGCCCGGCGGCGCGCCTCGGATCCCCCGGTCGAGCGTGCGCCTGACCACCGCGCCGGGCACGACGGGTCGATAGCACCGTGACGAACCACCTCTTCGCACTTCCGTTCGTCACCCGAACGACGCAGCGTCACCCCGACCCCGGTTCCACCGTCGACACGGGCGCGGACCTCGACCATCCGCGCCCGTGTCGCACCACCTGCGCCGGAGCGCACTCCGGGTGCCTTGCCGAGGCCCACCGCTTCTGGACAGACCGTGGCCGGATGGTCACGATGCTGTGCGAACGATCGGGCACGGCAAGGGCACAAGGGGGCAAACGGTGGCACGCGAGGACGACTCGGCGACCCCGGACCCCAGCGGCGGCGACATGGGTGGCGGCGCCGCGGAGGCGACCGGATCCGGCGCCCCCTTCGTCCCCGGCCAGCGCGGCGTGCATCACCCTCGGGTGTACGACGGCGACCTCTGGCCCGCCGAGCCGGCCGCAGCCGAACCGGCCCAGCCCTGGTCGGCCCACGCCGCAACGACCGACCCCTTCACGCCCGAATCGGGCGGCGACGGCGCCGGGCGCCCACCGCGGGACGACGAGGCGCTACCCGTGTCCGAGGGGCCCTCGGACCTGGAGTTGGCCGAGCGGGTACGCGCCGGCGACGGCAACGCCTACGGTCTGCTGTACCAGCGACACGTGCGCTCGGTACGCGCCTTCGCCCGCACCTGCACCCGCACCCCCGAGGCCGCCGACGACCTGTGCGCCGACGCGTTCGCGGCCACCCTGGAGGCGCTGCGGGCGGGCGGCGGGCCCCGGGAGGCGTTCCGGGCCTACCTGCTCACCACCGTGCGCCACCTGGCGATCAGCTGGACCCGGAACAACCGGCGCGAATGGCTCACCGAGGACTTCGCCCTCTTCGAATCGGCGTGCGAGAACCAGGATCCCCTGGTGAGGGCCGACGACACGCGACTGGCGTACCAGGCGTTCAAGGAGTTGCCCGAGCGCTCCCGAACGGTGCTCTGGCACGTCGACATCGAGGGCGAACAGGCCGTCCAGGTCGCCCCGTTGGTCGGCGAGAACCCGGACAACGTGCGCAAGATCCTGGAGCGGGCCCGCCAGGAACTCAAGGACAACTACTTCGTGGCGTTCGCCACCGGCGGTGTCGACGACGAGAAGTGCAAGAAGTTCACCCGGCACTACGGCCGGCACCTGCGCAACCGCATGGACTCGGAGCGGCGCCGGGAGACCATCGACGCGCACCTGAAGAAGTGCAGCAGGTGTCACGACACCTACGCGGAGATGGCCGACGTCCGCGACCGGTACGGGCCGATCGCGCTCGCGCTGATCGGCATCACCGCGCCGATCTTCCTCAGCGGTACCGCCGTGGCCGCCGGCGCCGCCGCGGCGGGAGCGGCGGTGGCCGGCGGGCTCGGCCTGGCGGTCGGCGCCACCGGCGCGGGCGGCGTCGCGAGCGGGG
>NZ_JBSHGZ010000032.1:0-125489 GCF_053618075.1 Embleya sp. NPDC055664 | reverse complement strand
GGGGGGGGGGGGCCGCCGTAAAACGCCCCCCCCGCCCGCCCCGCCCCGCGTTTAGGCGGCGGTCTACGCCCTACGGTCTACCAGCGATACCAGCGCCCCCGCCTGCCGCCGGCGCCCGCCGAGCGGAAGACGAAGCCGAGAGCCCAGACGACCAGGACGATCACGGCTATCCACCACAGGGCCTTCAGAGCGAATCCTGCGCCGAAAAGGATCAGCGCGAGAAGCAGGACTACCAAAAGGGGAATCATTGTTTTTACCTCCGACCCACGTCTGCCCCGCCCACCGAAGCGCATTCCCGGGAATTCCCTTGTTTTGCCCGCCCGTTTCCGGAAAGACTCCGCCGATACCCACGTGCGCGCGGGGCCGGTCTCGGGTCGGTCAGTTGGCCGGATCGGATTCGGGGGTGGCGCCTTCGGCGAGGATCAGGGACAGAAGGCCGGGGAAACGTCGGTCGATGTCCTCGCGGCGCAGTTGTGCCTTGCGGCTGTTGCCGCGGTCGACCTGTCGGATCAGGCCGGCCTCGCGCAGGATCCGGAAGTGGTGGGTGAGGGTGGATTTGCCGACGGGCAGCAGGAAGGACGTGCAGGTGCGTTCGGTGGTGTCCGGGTCGTGCACGAGGACCTTGACGATCCGCAGCCGCATGGGGTCGTCGAGAGCGGCCAGCACCTGGGCGAGGGTGACGTTCTCGGTCTGGGGGTGGAACAGCTCTCCCGGCATGGCCCTCGTCTTCTCGTGCTGTTCGTTGCGCGGCGCCGCGGCCCGTCGCTCATGGTAAGTGCTGGATCGTACCTCTCTACCGTGCCGTCGCGGCGAGGGCGGAGCCGCTGTCCGGGTCGGTGGTGATGGCCGCGGGCATCGTGTCGATGGTGTTGTTCGCCGCCGGGGCCCGGCAGCCGCCCGGGACGGCCGCCGGCCCGAGGCGCCGCACCTTCACCGCCGGGCGGCGCGGCGTTCGCGTTGGGGGATCACCGTGTACTTCGGGTCCTCCGCCGAGGCCATGCCGGCGGCGAACACGCCGAAGCGGGTGCAGATCGAACCCGCGAGCAGGGCGGCGCCGGCGACGGCGGCGGTGACGCGGCGGGTGGTGGGTCGGCCGCTGATCACCCCGGACAGGGCCGCGCCCACGGCGCCGGTGACGGTGAGGGCTTCGGCGGCGCGGGTCAGCCGGCCGGCCCTGCCGGTGCGGTAGGTCTCGGCGACGATGCCCATGCGGGCGCGCATGCGGCGGGCGGCGAGCAGGTCGAGGAGCGCGCCGCCGATCGCGGTGCGGCGGGCGGGACCGGCCTGGTGGGGCGAGACCGTGAGCAGGGCCAGGCCGGATGCCGCGCCGGCGGCCGATCCGGCGAAGAGGAAGGGAAGTTCGCGATGGCCCTCGTGCCAGGCCGGTACGGCCGTGTCGGCGAACAGGACCGCGGTGTAGGTGGCCACGGCCGGGCCGAGCAGGGCGGCGCCCGCCGTCGCGGCCCGCCCGAGTCCGGGCAGCCGGCCGCTCACGTCGGTGGCCGCTGCGAGGCCCGCGGCCGGTCCGTATGCCGCCAGCAACCACGAGCCCATGTTCATCGGCGAGGTCGGCTTGAACACGCGCAGCATGTTGACGAAGCGCCCCGGCCGACCCAGGTCGTGCACGAGCGCGACGACGGACAGCGAAATCCCGCCCAGCGCGGCCACCTTGCCGGTCCGGGCCAGCGCCGGCCGCCCGGTCGCCTCCGCGCCCGCCGCGAGCAGCGAGGACACGCCCGCCAGGCCGCCCAGGAACACGTAGCCGGCGATGTCGGTCGCCGCCCACACCGGAGCCTTGATGATCGGCCGCCCGTAATACGACGTGGTCTCGACCTTGGGCACCATCCGCGCCTCGCCGCGCGTCATCGCCGTCCTCCCCGCGACCCGAAGGCGAGCGCGACCCCGGCCGCCAGCGTGAGCGCCGCCGCACCCGCGTGCCGCCACATCGACGGCAGATCACGCGTGGTGACCACCGGATCCGGCGGCAGACCGTAGACCTCGGGCTCGTCGAGGAGCAGGAAGAACGCCCCGTCGCCGCCCACACCGTCCTCGGGATCGTGCCCGTACAACCGGGCCTCCGGAACACCGTCGGCATGCAGATCCCGTACCCGCGTCTCGGCCGCCGCGCGCAACTCGTCCAGCGGGCCGAAGCGGATCGATTCGGTCGGACACGCCTTCGCACACGCGGGCTCCGCCCCCACGCCCAGCCGGTCGTAGCACATCGTGCACTTGAACACCCGCCCGTCCTCGGGTCGTTGGTCGATCACACCGTACGGGCAGGCGGGCACGCAGTAGCCACAACCGTTGCAGATGTCCTGCTGCACCACGACCGTGCCGAACTCGGTGCGGAACAACGCGCCGGTGGGGCAGACATCCAGACACGCGGCATGCGTACAGTGCTTGCACACGTCGGAGGACATCAACCAGCGCATCGAGTCACCCGAGCCCGAGCCCGAGCCCGAGTCCGCGCCCACACCCCCGACCGCCCCGATCGCCCCCGCCGCCACCGGTCGTTCCTGCTCGATGAACGCGACGTGGCGCCACCTGTTCGCGCCCAGCCCCTCGCTGTTGTCGTAGGACATCCCGGTGAGCGCGAGACCGTCCTGCGGCACGGCGTTCCACTCCTTGCACGCCACCTCGCACGCCTTGCACCCGATGCACACCGACGTGTCGGTGAAGAAGCCCATCCGCGGCGGGTGTTCGTCCCCCCACCCGGCCTCGCCCGCCGGGTCGCCCGGTCCGCGTCCGATCCCGCCGATGAACTCGGCCATCTCAGATCTCCGTCCCGGTCTGCTCGGTGATCCCGGCCCGCTGCCGGTAGTCGGCGACGAACCGCAACAACTCCGGCCCGCGCGGGCGTCGACCCGGTCGGATGTCCGCGCTCATCGCCTTGACCTCCTGGATGTGCACGTTGGGATCGAGCGTGATCGACGCCAGTTCGTTGGCCGCGTCGCCGCGACTCATCCCGTTGGGACCCCAGTGGAACGGCAGCCCGATCTGGTGCAGCGTGTGCCCGTCCACGGTCAGCGGACGCATGCGGCGCGTGACCATCACCCGGGCCTCGATGGCGGTGCGCGCGGTCACGATCGTCGCCCACCCCATGTGGTCGAGTCCGCGTTCGGCCGCCAGTTCGGGGGAGACCTCGCAGAAGAACTCCGGTTGCAGCTCGGCCAGATACGGCACCCAGCGGCTCATCCCGCCCGCGGTGAAGTGCTCGGTGAGCCGGTGCGTGGTCACCACGTACGGGAACACCTCGCTGCCCGGCTCGTCCCCGCTGGGATGGGAGCGGTTGTGCCGCCGGCTGAAC
The DNA here is from genome assembly GCF_053618075.1 of Embleya sp. NPDC055664. Taxonomy (NCBI): domain Bacteria; kingdom Bacillati; phylum Actinomycetota; class Actinomycetes; order Kitasatosporales; family Streptomycetaceae; genus Embleya; species Embleya sp. NPDC055664. The sequence goes on along the minus strand of NZ_JBSHGZ010000032.1, from coordinate 122,182 downwards.
ACCTGGCGGACCGGGTTGCGCGAGTGCTCCGGGTGCAGCGGATTGGTGAACGGCGAGTCCTGCGGCTCGTAGTGCGTGGGCAGCGGACCGTCCACCAACCCGCCCGGCGCGTACAACCAGCCCTTGCCGTCCGACTGCATGATGAATGGATCGTTCCCCGCCAACGCCTCGACGCCGCGCGCCCCTTCGGGAGGGCGATAGTCGGGGGCCTTGTCCGGCGGGAAGTCCGGAACGTCGGGCCCGGTCCATCTCCCCGCGTCCGCGTCCCACCGCAGCAGCGCCTTGCGCTCGCTCCACGGCCGGCCCTCCGGGTCGGCGGAGGCGCGGTTGTACAGGATGCGCCGATTCGCCGGCCACGCCCAGGCCCACTCGGCCGCGAGCCAGTCCTGCTCGGTGTGCGGCCGGCGCCGCGCGGCCTGGTTGACGCCGTCGGCGTACACGCCGCAGTAGATCCAGCACCCGCACGAGGTGGACCCGTCGTCGGCCAACTCGGTGTAGGCGGACAGGTGTTCGCCCTTCGGTCCGAAGCCGTTGATCTCCGCGAGCACGGCCTCCGCACTCGGGTCGTCGTAGCGTCCCTCGGTCGGGTAGTCCCAGGTCAGATCCAGCACCGCGCGGTCCATCGGGTCGACGGAACCCGCGAGTTCGGCTCGGATCAGCCGGCCCAGGTGATACATGAACCACAGGTCGCTGCGCACGTCGCCGCGCGGCTCGACCGCCTGGTGATGCCACTGCAACCAGCGGTTGGTATTGGTGAACGAGCCGGACTTCTCCGTGTGTGCCGCGGCCGGGAAGAAGAACACCTCGGTGCCGATCTCCTCGGTGCGCAACTCGCCCGTCTCGATCTCCGGGCCGTCCTTCCACCACGTGGCCGACTCGATCAGTGAGAAGTCGCGTACCACGAGCCAGTCCAACTCGGCCATGCCCAACCGCTGCATGCGCGCGTTCGCCGAACCGACCGCCGGGTTCTCGCCCATCAGGAAGAAGCCCTTGCAGATCCCGTCCAGTTGCGCCATCACCGTGTCGTAGGTGCTGTGCGAGCCGGTCAGGCGCGGCAGATGCCCGAAGCAGAAGTCGTTGTCGGCGGTCGCCGCGTCGCCGTAATACGCCTTGAGCAGGCTCACCGTGTACTTGCGCATGTCGGCCCAGTAGCCCTTGTCGGCCACCATGGTCGCGATGTAGGTGTCCAGATCCTCGTCGGCGTGCGCGTGCGGCATCGGCAGGTAGCCGGGCAGCAGATCGAACAGGGTCGGGATGTCGCTGGATCCCTGGATGCTCGCATGCCCGCGCAGGGCCTGGATGCCGCCGCCGGGCCGACCCACATTGCCCAGCAGGAGCTGCAGGATCGACGCGGTGCGGATGTACTGCGCGCCCACCGAGTGCTGCGTCCAGCCCACCGCGTAGACGAAGGCCGACGTGCGCTCCCGCCCGGAGTTCTCGGTCAGTGCACGACACACCGTCGCGAACGCCTCCCGCGAGACACCGCAGGTGCGTTCGACGAACTCCGGGGTGTAGCGCGCGAAATGGCGCTTCAGGATCTGGTACACGCAGCGCGGATGGGTCAGCGTCTCGTCGCGCGGCGCGTCCGCGTGCATCTGCGCGCCGCCCGAACCGTGCGACTCGCCGCGACCGGCCGCCGCGACCGACTCCCGTTCCTCGCCCACCAGCTCGTCGTGGCGCGCGTCGCGGTCGCCCACGGCCGGCTCGACCGAACCACCCTCGTAGGCCCACGACTTCTGGTCGTAGTGCCGATGCTCGGCGTCGAGGCCGGAGAACACGCCGCCCAGGTCCTCGGTGTCCCGGAAGTCCTCGCTCACCAGCGTCGCGGCGTTGGTGTACGCGAGCACGAACTCCCGGAAGTCCTTGCCCTCGGTGAGCACATGATTGATCACGCCGCCCAGGAACGCGATGTCGGAGCCCGCGCGGATCGGTACGTGCAGGTCGGCGAGTGCACTGGTGCGGGTGAACCGGGGATCGATGTGGATCACCGTCGCGCCGCGCTTCCTGGCCTCCATCACCCACTGGAAACCCACCGGATGCGCCTCGGCGTAGTTCGAGCCCTGGATCACGATGCAGTCGGAGTGCTGGAGGTCTTGCATGAACATCGTCGCGCCGCCGCGACCGAACGTGGTCCCCAGACCCGCGACCGTCGAGCTGTGACAGACCCGGGCCTGGTTCTCCACCTGCACCACGCCCAGACCCGTGAACAGCTTTTTGATCAGGTAGTTCTCCTCGTTGTCCAGCGTCGCCCCGCCCAGACTGGCGATGCCGAGCGTGCGGGCGACGCGCATGTCGTCGTGCTCCCACTGCCAGGTCTCGCGCCGGGTGCGCACGACCCGTTCGGCGACCATGCGCATCGCGGTGTCCAGGTCGAGTTCGCCCCAGTCGCTCGCGTACGGCGCCCGGTACAGGACCCGGTCGCGGCGGGCCGAACCCGTGGTCAGCTGAAGCGTGGCCGAACCCTTGGGACACAATCGGCCCCGGCTGATCGGCGAGTCCGGGTCGCCCTCGACCTGGACCACCCGTTCGTCCTTGACGTAGACCTGCTGTCCGCAGCCCACCGCGCAGTACGGGCACACCGAACGCACCACCCGATCGGCGTCGGCGATCCGCGGCCGCAGCTCGGCGGTCGCGGTCGAACGCGCCGCCGCGCCGCGGCCGAGCCGATCGGCTCCGACGACCTGGCGCCGCACCGGCCAGTCGCGCCACCACGTACGTGGGTCCACGTCAGCTCCTTGCCGGATCCGGGCCATCGACGCAAGGCGACTACCCGGGGTGACGGCAGGCATGCGCTGCGGCCGGGTCGAATGGGGCCGGGGAGCGCGGCGTCAGCCGGCGCCGGGGAGGCGTACGCGGAGTTCGTCCCCGTCCACACGCGTCTCGAAGACCGGTTGCGGGGCGGTCGCCGGGCCGTGCACGACCTCCCCGGAGCACAACTCGAACACGCTGTCGTGCCATGGGCAGGTCACCCGACCGTCGCGGACCTCGCCCTCGGACAGGGGACCGGACAGATGCGCGCAACGATCGGCCAGGACGTCGATCCGATCCGTGCCGCGCACCACCAACACCGGCGTCTCGCCGACGAATCGGCGCACCGGCGTGCCGAGCGGCAACGCGGACAACAGGCCGATCGGGTGCCACCGCGACCCGTCGCCCACCACGTGGGGCACCTGTTCCGCGTGGTTGACGCCGGTGGCCTGCCGGTAGGCCAGATGCCCGCCGAGCAGGCCGCCGGCGCCCACGGCGGTCAGCCCGGTCAGGGCCAACAGGCGCCCGCGGATCGGCCGTCCGCGCAGGCGGGCCCACAGGGATGCGGCGTAGAGCCCGACGGCGACCGAGTTGGCGGCGGCATGGACCAGGCCCACGCGCTGCTGCTGCTCGTGGGTCTGGGCCCAGTCGATCGCCCCGGCCGCGGCGGCGGGCAGCGCGGCGCCCAGACCGACGGTGATCAGGACACCCGACGCGGGGCCGGTGCGCGGTACGAAGTCCAGCACCGAGGCGGAGATCCAGGCGCCGATGGGCACCTGTACCAGCAGCGGGTGCACGGGGTGTCCGATGGGGACCCCGTGTGCGGTGTCCCGAATCCTGCCCTCGGGCACCCGCCCGACGAGGCCGCGCAGCAGGGAGGCGGGCCGATCGAGGCCCCGGGCCTGCTCCAGTCGGGTGGTGATCGCCGTTGTCATTCTCATGCCCGCCCGTTGCCCCGGGATCGCCACACCATGTCCGGCAGGCGGATGAACGGCGGGCGGGGCGAGGACGGGTGCCACGATCGACGACCCGATCCTCGCGCCCTGGGCCGCTGTGCGGGCACCGCCCGGCTCAGGCCGTGATGACCTTGTGGTCGGCGCCGCCGCCGATCGAGATCTTGCGCGGCTTGGCGCGCTCGGCGATCGGGATCCGCAGGGTCAGCACGCCGCTTTCGTAGTCGGCGCGGATGCGCTCGGTGTCGAGCGTGTCGGCGAGGACGATCTGCCGGGAGAAGACGCCGACGGGTCGCTCCGACAGCTCCATCTGTACATCCCTGCCCTTGTCCCCGTCGTTGCCCCTGGCGATCGGCTCGCGCCGGGCCTTGACGGTGAGCATGTTGCGTTCGACGTCGATGTCGATCGCCTCGCGGGTGACACCGGGCAGATCGAAGACGACCACGTACTCCTCGCCGTCACGGTAGGCGTCCATGGCCATCGCCGTCGGCCGGGAGGGGGTCCCGGGCACGAGAAGCTGCTGCGCGAGCCGGTCGAGCTCGCGGAAGGGGTCGGTACGCATCAACATCGCGAAAACACCTCCGAAAGTTTCGGTCGGAAGCGCCCTGACGGGCTGCCTGAAACTGTTGTAGCATGTCGTCGAAGCGATGACAAATAAAGACGTCATCCAAAGAGTGACGGGTGATCGGGTCGTCGGATAGATGACCACGTGGAGGTCATTCGAGTGATGACGAACCGAGAGGAGTCCGATGGATACGACCGACCCTCGGCACGAATCGACCGCTCCCCCCGCCGACGTTGCCCACCGGGTGGGGCCGGCCTCCTTTTTCGCCGCCGCGGCGGCCCTGGAGGTCATCGACGAGGCCGTCCGCGGCGCGCAGGAGCATCGGGGCAAGCAGTCCGGGGCGGACGCGGACCCCCATCGGGCGCTGGCCTCGCTCCTGCTGCTGCGCGAGATTCGCGAACGACTCGCCGGGTGGGAGAGCGGATTGATCGAAACGGCCCGGGACGCCGGGGCCAGCTGGGCCGACCTGGCCGGACCGCTGGGCGTGGCCAGCAGACAGGCGGCCGAGCGCCGCTATCTGCGCCTGCGTCCGGGGCCGGTCGGCAGCACCGGCGAGCAACGGGTCACCGCCACCCGCGAACGCCGGGCCGCCGACCGCGCCGCCACCGCCCGGGCCCGCGACAATGCCGCCGACCTGCGCCGCCTCGCCGGGCAGATCACCGCGCTCACCGACCTTCCGCCCGGCTCCCGGTCCCTCGTGGCCAGGCTCGATCGGGCGCTCGGGGCGGACGACCCCGCCGCGCTCCTTGACCCCCTCGGCGCGGCCCGTCCGCACCTGGCCGCCGCCCACCCGGATCTGGCCACCCGGATCGACGCCCTCGTGAACCCGGCGGGCGAGGGGCCGGCCGGGCGCTGAGGGCCGTGTCGATCGCGGGACCGGATCGGATCAGGCGAAATCGGTGACGTGGTCGGCCGCCCAGCGGGCGTAGGTGCGGGGTGTGGCGCCCGTCAGGCGGGACAGGGTGGAGGTGATCTCGGGTCGGGCGTCGACGGTCTCCTCCATCAGATCGAAGAGGGCGTGGACGAAGTCGGCGTCCATGAACGTGGCCATCCCTTGTCGCACCGACGCGGCGTCGGCCTCCTCGAAGACGAGCCGTCGCCCGAGCGCCTCCCCGAGCAGCCGTACCTGGTCCGCCTGAGTCAGCGCCTCGGGGCCGGTCAACAGGTAGGCGCGGCCCGCGTGTCCGTCGTCGGTGAGGACCCGGACGGCGGCGTCGGCGACATCACGCTCGTGGACCGGCGCGGTGGTCGCGCCCGCGTAGGGGGCCTGCACCACATCGCCGTGGGCCAACTGCATGGCGAAGGCCAGCGAGTTGATCGCCGGGAAGAACAGCCGCAGGAACGTGTGCGCGATCCCCGTCGCGGCCACCGCCTGCTCGACCCGGGCGTGGTAGGCGGCGATGACGTTGGGTTGGACCGCCGCGCCGTCGACCACCGCGCCCGAGGACAGGAACACGATGCGGTGCACCCCGGCCGCGCGGGCGGCGTCGAGCAGCGCGTCCGGGGCCGTTCCGTACGGCAGCGTCAGGAACAGCGCGGTCACCCCGTCGAACGCCTCGGTGAGCGTGGCGGGATCGGTGAAGTCGCCGCGAACCACCTCTGCCTCCGCCGGCAGCCCGGCCCGCACGGGGTCGCGACTCAGGGCGCGCACCGGGACCTTCGCCGCGGCCAGTGCCTCTACGGTCTGCCGGCCGAAGTGTCCGGTGGCTCCGGTGACCAGGATCATCGTCGTTCCCCTTTCGTGACGGCGAGGACCTCGTCGTGGTCCTCGTCCCGCTCGACGACGGTAGGACGCCATTAGGAACATTACGTTCCGCATGGCGCCGCCCGTGGCTCGCGGGCCGGCCGGACCCCGGGGATGAAGCGCGTGCCCACGGGGCACACGACGCCGGTATCGATGGCCGGCCTCCCCGTGGCGGCCCGTGCGCAGGCAACGAAGGGAACACGACATGAAGCTCAGGAAGAGAGCCGCGCTGTTCGCCGCGGCGGCGGCGTTGATCGCGGCACCCGGCGTCGCGGCAGGTGAGGCGGCCGCGGCCGTGCCCGGTCCCGGCTGGCACCACGTGCGGGACTTCGCGCCCGAAGACCTCGGCGGATGCCACACGTGGGGGCAGTGGTATCTGGAGAACGGGGCGAACAGGTACGAGTGCCGCCCCGCCGGCGTATGGCAGTTGTGGGTGCTCACCGACGGGTGACGGGAACCCACGCGCCCGTGGTCCCGGGGCATCCGCGGTGCCCCGGGACCACGCACCGCGGTGTGAGCCGGCTCGGCGGGGCCTCAGTCGAGGTGCAGATCCGCCACCTCCCGCGCCGAGAGGGTGAGGCCGGCCGCCGCGGCCGAGTCGGCCGGCGGCACACGCCGATGCCGAACCGGTCCGACCCGCGCGCCCGGTCGGTCGGGCGTTACGGCCGGCCGGGGACGCCGAGCGCGAGCAGCGCGGTGTCGTCGTCCAGACCCTCGCCGAAGCTCTCCAACAGCCCGGTGATCGCGGCGATCATCGCCTGCGCCGTCGCCGGGGCGTGCTCGGCGGCGAAGGTGAGCAGGGCGTCCTCGCCGAGCAGGTTCTCGCGCGTGGCGCCGGTGCGGGCCTCGGTCAGGCCGTCCGTATAGAGCACGAGCGTGTCCCCCGGCGCGAGGGTGGTGTGCGCGGAGCCGAAGGCGGCGTCGGGGAAAACACCGACGAGGAGCCCACCGGGCGTGGGCAGGAAGTCGGCGCGACCGTCGGCCCGCACCACAAGGGCGGGGGGATGACCCCCCGAGGCCAGGTGTACGCCGGCCGGGCCGCCGTCGGCATCGGGCTCGATGACCCCGAAGACGACGGTGCAGTAGCGGGGGTCGATGCCGGCGGCGTATCGCTCGTGCAGAACGGAGTTCAGTGTGGCCAGCACCGCGGTCGGCTCGGGAGTGTGCAGCGCCGCCGCCCGCAGGGTGTAGCGGGTCAGCGACGTGACGGACGCCGCCTGCGGGCCCTTGCCGCACACGTCGCCCATGAAGAATGCCCACCGACCCTCGCCCAGAGGGAACAGATCGTAGAAGTCGCCGCCCAGAAGATCGGGCGACGCGGTGTGGTAGTGACCGGCCGCCTCCAGGCCCGGCACGGTGGGCAGCGACGAGGGCACGAGGGACTGCTGGAGTACGGCGAGCGCGTCCGCCAACCGTTCCCGGTTCGCCTCGGCCTGCCGGCGGGCCTGTTCCGCCTCCAGTTGCGCGCGCTGCGCCTCGGCGCGGGCCTGCTCGGCGTCCCGGCGTCGGCGCAGCAGTTCCTGCTCGTACGCGCGCCGGTCGGAGGCGTCGAAGACGGTGGTGCGGATCAGCAGCGGCTCACCGCCACCGCCGTGCTTGACCACCGAGGAGACCAGCACCGGCAGGCGACGCCCGTCGGTCCCCTTCAGCTCCAAGGCGACGCCGCGGAGTTCGCCCTGCATGCGCAGCAGCGGCGCGAAATGCGTTTCGTGGTAGAGCTTCCCACCCACGGTGAGCAGATCGGGGAAACGCAGCCGGCCGACCACCTTGTCGCGGTCCATGCCGAGCCAGTCCAGCAGGGTGGCGTTGATCTTGGCGATGGTGCCGTCCATCAGCGTCGACAGATAGCCGCAGGGCGCCGCCTCGTACAACTCCTCGGCACTGTCCTCGAGCAGCGCGGTGAACGCGGCGTCGGTGTCCCCGCCCTGAGCGGGATCCGGCTCGTCGCCGGAGCGGCACATCACCGGTGGGCCGCCAGAAAGCCGAGAATCGCCTCGGCGGTGGCCTCCGGCGCGCTCAACTGCGGGCAGTGTCCGGCGGCATCGAGCGTGACGAGGCGCGAGGAGGGGATCGCGGCGTGCACGTACGCCCCGACCTCCCGGGGCGCGATCACGTCCTGCGAGCACTCGAGGACCAGGGTCGGCACCGTGACGTCGGGCAGGTCCGCGCGGCTGTCGGACAGGAACGTGGTGCGGGCGAAGACCGCGGCGATGTCGGGATCGGTGGCACAGAAGCTGTTGGTCAGCTCCTGCCCCAGCTCCGGCCGCTCCGGGTTGCCCATGATCACCGGAGCCATCGTGGACGACCAGCCCAGGTAGTTCGACTCCAGCGAGGCGAGCAGCTCGTCGATGTCCTCGGCGGTGAAGCCGCCCCGATAGTCTCCGTCGTCGATGTAGCAGGGTGAGGGGGCGACCATCACCAATGCCCCGATGCGCCTCGGCGCCATCCGTGCGGCGAGTATGCCCACCATGGCGCTCACCGAATGCCCGACGAACACCACGTCCTCGACATCCAGCTCGTCGCAGATCTCCACCACGTCTTGGGCGTAGCCCGCGAGCGAGGCGTACCGTTCCCGGCTGAAGGCCGACAGGTCCGAACCGCCCGAGCCGACGTAGTCGAACAACACCACCCGATACTGCTCCGCCAACGCCGGTACGACCAGCCGCCACATGTTCTGATCACAGCCGAACCCGTGTGCGAGAAGCAGTATCGGCCCGTCGGGGAGCCCGGCGGCCGTCACGTTGTTCCTGCTGCGAACATCCATACGGTCCAGTGTCTCACCGGCACACGGGACCCCCGGTCGCACGCCGCGTCGGAGGGCCCCGTGTCACCGTGTGTGCTGGTGCCCTCGCGGCGCGGTCGGGGCCGTGGTGGGGGTCAAAGGACCTCCTGTAGGCGCGCGGTGAACCCGGCGGGGTCGTCGACGAAGCCGGTGTGGTCGCCGGGGAAGAGCACGGGTGCGCCGCCGAGGGCGCCGGCGAGGGCTCGGGAGGTGCGGTCGCAGAGTTGTCCGGTGGAGGCTTCGCCGATGCCGACGATGATGCGCGTGGCCACCGTGCGCAGTGCCGCGAGGTCCGGGCGCCAGTGCGTGGTGGGCCGCAACTCGTGGGCAAACCATCGGAGTTCGTCGGCCTCCTCGCGCGGGGTGCGTTCCCCGCCGAACATCGTCTCGGCCACGCCGTCGGGTAGTACGATGCCGGCCTGGGCCAGGAACTTGGTCCAGGCGCCGGTGACATCGCCGCGCAGGCGGGTGGCGATGATGTCGTCCGTGCTGGCGTGGAGGTGCTCGCGGTCGTCGAGGAGCTCGACGAGCGGGGGTTCGTGGGCGACGACGGTGTGCACACGGTCGGGGTGGGCGCCGGCCAGGGCCAGAGCGGTGACGGCTCCACCGCTGGAGCCCACGACGGTGGCGGGGCCGAGGTCGAGCCGGCCGATGAGCCGGGCCAGGTCGGCGGCGCGCAGTTCCGGGGTGGAGTCCTGGTCGGGATCGTCGAGGGGGCTGCGGTTGATGCCCCTGGGGTCGGTGGTGAGCACGGTGTGGTCGGCGGCGAGCAGGTCGGCCAGTGGCGCGAAGGCGGCGGCGTCCATCGGGGCGCCGACGAGCGCGATCAGCGGGCCGGTGCCGCGTACCTCGTAGTGCAGGCGCGCGCCGGGGACGTCGAGGGTGCCGGTGGTGACGGAAACGTTCGTGGTCATGGGTCCTCCTCGGCCGGGGAGGCGGTCGTGCCCGCCTCCTCACCATGACGACGAACGGGAACGGGCCCGATCGACACGGGCGTCGAGAATTCTTGTGCCGCGGGGTCTTCAGGCGGGGTGGCCCGGGTGCAGGTCGCGCACGGCGGAGAACATCAGCGGAGCGTGGTGCTCCGGCGGAGGTCCGGCGTCGTCGGTGCCGGCGTCGGGTTCGATGGGGGCGAGGACGAATCCGGTGTGGTCGCCGAGCCGATCCAGGCGGTGCAGGACCGTGCCGACGATGCGTACCGGGCAGTCCGTCAACAGCGGCACCCCGGCCGGACCGGGTTCCCAGGCGCAGTGGGCGAACTTGTCGACGCGGTCCCCGGTACGCTCCCCGAACAGCGCGGCCGGCGCGCGCTGCCGCTCTCCCAGTGCGTGGACGGCCAGTACCGGCGAGGCGAGCGCGATCTTGTGGGTGTGGTTGACGGCGGAAACGCACACCAGGAATCGCACCGGCTCCATGCCGCACTGCGACGCGAACCCCACCAGGCATCCGGATCGTTCGCCGGTGACGGGATGGATCGCCGTCACGACGAACATGGGGTAGTCCAGCGTGTCCGCGAATCGTTCGAACAACACCGGGCGTTCTCCCTAGGGACGGCGGGCCAGCAGGTGGGTGTCGAGGAAGCCTCGCTCGGTGGCGGGGTCGTGGAGCAGGCGGGCGAACGGGACGAGTCCGGCCTCGGCCAGCAGCTCGGCGAAGCGGTCCGCAGGCCAGCTGTAGGCGGGCGCCACCTTGTGGTCGAAGCGGATCGGCTCCGGCCCGTCGGTCCCGAAGCACGAGACCAGGAGCAGGCCGCCCGGTGCCAGGACCCGCACCTGCTCGGCGAGCAGCGCGGGCACTTCGTCGGGCGGGGTGTGGATCATCGAGTAGTGGGCCAGTATCCCGCCGAGCGCGGCGTTCTCGACCGGCAGCGCCTCCATCCGAGCCTCGTCGAAGCGCAGCGTCGGATGTGCCCGCCGGGCGTGCTCGACCATGGCCGGGGAAAGGTCGAGCCCGAAGGCGTCCAGCCCCAGTTCGTGCAGCATGGCCGTCAGATGTCCGGGCCCGCACCCGACGTCGGCCACCCGTGGGTTGCCCGTCCCGCGCACCAACTCGGCGAAGGTGCCGATCATGTTCCGCGAGAACGGGTGTGTCTCCAACCGATCGGCGAACAGCGACGCGTACAACTCGACGACGCCGTCATAGGCCGCCCTGGTCTCGTCCCGGTGCTCCGTCACGGGAAGGCAAGCTAGCATCGTGCGTGCCGCTCGGGGCGAGCGGACACGGCGAGGCGGATGGCCGCCGGACGGTATCGCCCGGTTTTCGGTCGCTCTCGCCGGGCACCGGCCCTCCCATGGTGAAAATCGGCTACACGATGATGACCGAGCAGGCCGGTCCCAAGGATCTGGTCGAGCACGTGGTGCATGCCGAGCGGGTCGGATTCGACTTCTCGGTGACGTCGGACCACTACTTTCCGTGGCTCGACGTCCAGGGGCACGCGCCGCACGCGTGGACCGTGCTGGGTGCCGCCGCGCGGGCCACCTCGACGATTCCGTTGATGACCTACGTGACCTGTCCGACCATGCGCTACCACCCGGCGATCGTGGCGCAGCAGGCCGCCACGCTCCAGCTGTTGTCGGACGGGCGGTTCCGGCTCGGATTGGGCTCCGGCGAGAACCTCAACGAGCATGTGGTGGGCGACGGTTGGCCCGCCGTGGACGTGCGGCAGGAGATGTTGGCCGAAGCCGTGGAGATCATCCGCGCGTTGTTCGCGGGCGGCTACGTCGATCACCACGGCACCCACTACGACGTGGAGTCCGCGAAGTTGTGGGACCTGCCCGAGTGGCCGCCGCCGATCGGGATCGCGGTGTCCGGCGAGCAGAGTTGTGCGCTCGCCGGCCGGTCGGCCGACCTGGTCATCGCGACCGAGCCGGACGCGGAGCTATTGGCCGGGTTCGACCGGCACGGCGGTGCGGGCAAGCCGCGGGTGGGGCAACTTCCGGTGTGCTGGGACCCCGATCGGGACACGGCGATCCGGCGCGCGCACGAGCAGTTCCGCTGGTTCGGCGGGGGGTGGAAGGTCAACTCGGAGCTGCCGGGTACGGCGGGCTTCGCGGGCGCGACGCGGTTCGTGCGGCCGGAGGACGTGGCCGAGGCGATCCCGTGCGGGAACGACGTGGACACGTTCGTCGAGGCGGTACGCCCCTTCGTCGAGGCCGGGTTCACCGAGGTCGCCCTCATCCAGGTCGGCGGCGATACGCAGCACGAGTTCCTGGACTGGGCCCGCGACAGGCTGCTCCCGGCGCTGCGTGGACTGTGAACCGCGCGTCGGTGGTTTCGGCCCGGAGTGGAATCGCCATCGGGGGGAAGCAGTCGATCGCGACGCCGACGTCCGGAGTCGCGTGACCATCCGCCCGGTGACTCGAGACGCCCGGGGAGCGCGCCCCCCGCGTCCCCCGGGCGACTCGTTCGGGCGGGGTCGCGAAACCAGAGGGCGAGGAGCTGTTCGGTGATCACTCTCGGCGTCGAGGAGGAATACCTCCTCGTCGATCACGACAGCGGTCTGCCCGTCCCGCGTTCGCCGGCGGTGCGCGCGGCGGCGGGGTTGCAGGCCGCGCTGGAGGACGACGAGGTGCAGCCGGAACTGCTCCAGGTACAGGTCGAGGTCGCCACGCCCGTGTGCGAGACGCTCGACGAGATCGGCGGCCACCTGCTGCGCCTGCGCCACGCGGTGGCCGAGGCCGCGGAGCAGTGCGGATGCCGGCTCGCCGCGGTCGGCACCGCGCCCTTCGCGCCGGACGAGCCGGTGCCCGTCACCGACAAGGAGCGTTACCGATCCCTGCACGTCGACGCGGCGCGCCTGGTGGACGAGGCGTTGATGAACGGGATGCACGTACATGTGGCCATACCCGATCGGGAGGCGGGGGTCGCCGTGCTCAACCGGATCCGCCCCTGGTTGTCGGTGCTGCTCGCGATGTCGGCGAACTCGCCGCTGTGGCACGGGGACGACACCGGATTCGCCAGTTGGCGCACGCTGGTCTTCGGGCGCTGGCCGGTCACCGGTACGCCGCCCCGGTTTCGGGACGCGAACGACTACGATCGGCGGCTGGACGGGCTCACCCGAGCCGGCGCGCTGGCCGATCGGGGCCGGGTGTACTGGTCGGCGCGGCTGTCGGAGCGGTTCCCCACCATCGAGGTGCGGGCCATGGACGTGCAGTTGCGCGCCGACGACGCGGTGATGCTCGCGGGACTCGTGCGCGCGCTGGTGGCCACGACGCTGCGCGAGGAGGCGCAGGGCCGCCCGGAACTCGCTCTCGCGCCCGAACTCCTGGACGCGGCCGTCTGGCAGGCGGCCCGCCACGGCCTGTCCGGCACCCTGATCGCCCCCGACGACGGCCGCCCGCGACCGGCCCCCGAGGTCGTCGCCGCGCTGCTCGCGCACGTCGGACCGGAATTGGATCGGGCGGGCGACACCCGGCGGGTGAACTCCCTGGCCGGGCGGCTCCTGCGCGAGGGTACCGGCGCCGAACTGCAGCGCCGAGCACTTGCGGCGGGGGGACGTTCGGGCCTGACGCGCATGATCATCGCGCATACCGTCGGCCTGTCCCCCGATGAGCCGCACGCGTGAGCCCCCGGCTGCGGCGGCATCGGGTCGTGACCGGTCACGGTCGGACGGGCAAGGCGAGCGGGGCGAACAGGTGTGCCATGTTCGTGATCGCCAGGATGCGCCGCAGCCGGTCGCCGGGCGCGAGGGCGAGTTCGACCCGGCCGTCGGCGGCCTTGGTCCGCGCGTGCAACAGGACGTGGAGCACGGTGCTGTCGCAGAAGGTCACCCCTCGCATGTCCACGTCGACGCGGCATGTTCCGTGATCCAGCGCGGTGTCGAGGGCGGAGCGCAGCAGCGGCGCGGTGTCGATGTCGATTTCCCCGCTGACGCGCAGGAGCAGGCGGTCGCCGTACGGCATGACCCGTACGCGCAGGTGTGTGGCCGTTTCCCGATGGCGACGGCCGGGGCGACGCGCCGTCGCGGCGGGCGCCGGGCGGCGGTTGCGGGGTCGGCGTGAAGACATGGATGTTCCCTCACACGTCTGACAGGTGGGGACAGGTCGCAAGCGCGAAACGGGACGATGGGGATGATGGGGACCGACCCGGGTCGATCCTTCTCGTCAAGGATCCGACGCAACCCAACATGCGTCAAGTTATTCAGGAACTTCATTTCAGGTATCGTGTTGCCGGAATGAACGACCTTACGATGGCCTCATGAGTGATGCGGACGCGTCCCGACCGTCGTGGACGTTTTTCACCAGCCACGCCCGTGTGCTCTCGGTGATCGCCAGGGATCCCGAGGCGAGGGTGCGCGACATCGCGGCCGTGTGCCTGCTGACCGAGCGCGCCGTCCAGGGCATCCTGGCGGACCTGGAGGCCGGCGGATACCTGACCCGGCAGCGCAACGGACGGCGTAATACGTACCGGGTCGTGCCCGGAACGGAGGTGCGGCATCCGGCGGACCGGGGCCGGGCCGTCGCCGACGCGCTCGACCTGCCGGTGGAGCCATTCCCCGGCGGTTCCGGCACGTCGGCCTCTTCCGGCGGCCCCGACGGCTCCGGCGCGCCCGGGGATCGTGATTCGCCCGGCGACCGTGGCGGGCACGACGATCGTCAAGCGCCGGGGCGGGCGGACGAGGGGCCCTTCGAACACGAGGCGCATTGACGATCGCCGGCGGACGCGACTCGGCGTCCGGCGTCGCCGTACGCCTGAAACGCGCGGCAGCGGGCATGCGCACGGTTCGAGCGATTCGGATTCAACCGAGAATGTGCTGCCGAAGGGACTGCGTGAGATGAGCGATCCGCTTGCCCTGCCGTTCGTCGACGAGGCCGAGGACGGCGAACTCGACCCCAACCAGGCGCCCTTGGGCGCGACGGTGCGAGTACCGGCGTACGCCGGGATGGCTGCCGGCGATGTCGTCACGGTGCGCTGGGAGGGTTCCGACGGGGCAGTGTTCGAGGAGTCCGCGCCCGTCCCGGGCAAGGGCGTCGGACATCCGGTGGTCTTCCGGATCCCCGCCTGCGAGCTGCTGCCCCACATCGGCTCCCGGATTCGGTTGAGCTACGACGTCGACGGCGCCGCCTCCGCACCGCGGCGCACCTCCGACGTCGTGGTCGTGCGGGTCGACCTCCGGGAACGGCTGTTCCCCACCGGTTGATGCTCATGATTTCGGCCTGGTTCGGCGGGGTTCGCGCCGCCGGGTGGAGCCCGGCGGGGGTTTGGAGACACGCGCTAGGATCCGCCGGGAAGGGCGGTGGAGCTTTCGTGGCGATGGTCTATGCGGACGGGGTGCTCCGAGTCGAGCGACTCGGGCCGCCCTCGGTGGTGCGGTTGGCGGGGGAGGTCGACGCGGACAACTGTGTGCACGTACGTTCCGCGTTGGACGCCCAGCGGGCCGGTTGTGCGGGGGACGTGTGTGTGGACGCGACGTTCCTGGAGTTCATCGACGTGGCGGGGGTGCGGACCCTGGTGGAGACGGCGGGGCGCATGCCTTCGGGCCTGTCGGTGGTCGTCCGCTCGGCCTCGGCGGAATTGTGCGACCTGGTGACACTCGCGGGCTGGGGTGGGGCGCCCGGGCTGGTGCTGGAGAAGGCGGTGCGGCGATGACCGTTCCCGTACCGGACGTGTTCCGTCACGATGCCCTCCTCTATGCCGGTCTCGACGACTTCGTCGACCGCACTGCCACGTTCGTCCGCGCGGGTCTGGAAGCGGACGAGGCCGTCGCCGTCGCGGTGATCGAGCCCCGCGCCGGTGCCCTGCGCAAGGAACTGGCCGCCGACGCCGAGCACGTCACCTGGATCGACATGGAACGTGTGGGCCGCAACCCCGCGCGGATCATCCCCGCGTGGCGCCAATGGACCCACGACCAGGGCACCCGGGCGTTCCGCGGGATCGGCGAACCCATCTGGGCGGGCCGCTCCGAGGACGAACTCGTCGAATGCCGCCACCACGAATCCCTGCTCAACCTCGCGTTCGACGGCGTGCCGTGGCAACTCCTGTGTCCGTACGACGTCACCACCCTCGACCCCTCGGTCATCGACGCCGTCCGGCACTCCCACCCCCGGGTCCTCGACGCCGGAGCCGAACACCGGCACGCCCACCCCGGTCCGGACCACTACGCCGCGACACTGACCGGACCGCCGCTTCCGGACGCGCCCGAGCACGCCGAACACCTCGCCTTCGCCGCCGGGGAACTCGCGCGCGTGCGCGCCTTCGTCCGCGGTCGACTGGGCGAGGCTCCTCGGGCGTACGTGGGACACGCCCTGTTGGTCGTCACCGAGATCGCCGGCAACAGCATCATCCACGGCGGCGGACACGGCGAGGTCAGCCTGTGGAACGAGGGCACGACACTGGTCTGCGAGATCCGCGACGCGGGCAGGGTCGACGACCCGCTGGCCGGACGGCACATCCCGCACCCGGACGTCGAGGGCGGGCGCGGCCTGTGGATCGCCAACCAACTCTGCGACCTCGTCCAGATCCGCTCCACCGACTCCGGCACGACCGTGCGGCTGCGCCTGAACCACGAGCGGTAGCGGGCGCGCCGCGGCGCGGGGTGTGGTCTGCGCCTCACTCGAATGGGTGTACTGGTCAACGATTCGGGTAGGGGGCCCGTGCCGATTCGACGACCCCAAGGAGCCGAGATGACCTTGTCCACGGTGAGCGTGTCGACCTCTGCCGACTCCGCGAGCGCCACGCCGGACGGTGGGGCAGTCGGCGGACTCCCGCGGATCGGGGACCCCACGGCGGTGGGGGCGGTCGACGCGCGCGCGATGTCGAAGGTGTTGTTCGTGCGGCTGAGGGCGCTGGAGGAGGGCACGCACGAGTACCAATACGTGCGCAACACCCTGGTCGAGCTGAACCTGCCGCTGGTGCGGTACGTCGCCGGCCGGTTCCGCTCTCGTCCCGAGACCACCGAGGAGATGGTCCAGACCGGGACGATCGGGCTGATCAAGGCCATCGACCGGTTCGATCCCGCGCGCGGGGTCGAGTTCCCCACGTTCGCGATCCCGACCATCTCCGGCGAGATCAAGCGTTTCTTCCGCGACACGTCGTGGTCGGTCCACGTGCCGCGCCGTCTCCAGGAACTGCGCCTGGAACTGGCCCGGGCCCGCGAGGCGTTCACGACCGAACACGACCGGGAGCCCACCTCCGCCGAACTCGCGGAACGGGTGGGCGTGAGCGTGGAGGAGGTCGACGAGGGCCTGATCGCCTCCGCCGCCTACTCCACCGTGTCCCTCGATGCCCCCGCCCCCGACGACGAGGGGTCCACCCCGGCCCTGGCGGGCCGGGCGGCGTTCGTGGAGCCCGGCTATGCGATGACGGAGAATCTGGTCGCCCTCAAGCCGCTGATCGCCGCGCTCGGCCCGCGCGATCGGGAGATCCTGACCCTGCGCTTCGGCGAGGAGTTGACCCAGTCCGAGATCGGCGAGCGCCTCGGCATCTCCCAGATGCACGTCTCCCGGCTGATCAGCCGGACCGTCGCGACCCTGCGTCTCCAGCTCCTGGCCGACTGAACCGCGGGGTGGTCGCCGGGGGGCGGGTGCTTTCGCCGCCCACCCGGCGCTGCCCGGCGTGGGCTACGCGTCGGCGATCCGGGCGCTCCAGCCGTCCTCCAGCTCGGCTCCGTCCACGGTGATGGCCTCGACCGTCCTGCCGGCCGGATCGATGTCGGCCTGCACGCCGTCGCCCGCGTAGCGCGGATGGCCGGTGGCGCCCTCCTCGCCGGTGGGCCGGACCGTCGCGGACCGCACCGCCGGCCCGCGCGCCGCCGGCGGCATGTCCTGCGCGTTGTACGGATAGATCAGCACCTCGAAGGTCTCCATCCCGCGCGTGTACCCCGGAACGGCGCGGCGCACGAGCGCGGTGCTCGACAAATCCGGGATGGGTCACTCGGGGAGGGAGGCAACCGCCTCGGGCCGGGCCTCGGGGTACGGGAGGGTCGCCGTGGCGGGTTCCGTCGGCGGGTTCGCCGCCATGCCGAGCAGGGTCGGGAGGTCGGTGCCGGCCATCCAGCGGCCGAGGGCCCGGCGATCGACGGTCACGATGTCCTGGGCTCGGGCGAGTCGGCGAGCGGGTGCGGTGAAGCGGGAGTTCGTGACGAGCATCGCGACGTCGGCGGCGTGCACGGGGCGGGCGGTACCGACGAAGCGTTGCATGTCGGGACTGCCCACGGCGCGGGTGCGGCCGAGCCGCTTGCATTGCACGACGAGACTGCGACCGTCGGGCAGCCGGGCGACGACGTCGGCCCCGAGGTCGCCGGCGCCACCGCTGACCACCACGTCGCGGCAGGCGTCACGGCGGCACAACTCCGCGACGTGCTCCTCGAATCGGGGGCCCGTCATGGCGTCGACGGTGGCGAACGAGACCGCGCGTGCCCGAGGGTTCACCCGCCTGCGCGGTGCCCACCGCCGTGCCTCGGAGCGCGTCGCGGCCCGGAACAGGCCGCATATGTACAACGCGCCCGTCGCCACCACGCCGACGCCCGCCATCGCCGCGAGCAGATCCCACTGCCGCCGCACACCGC
Source organism: Embleya sp. NPDC055664 (assembly GCF_053618075.1). Classification (NCBI taxonomy): domain Bacteria; kingdom Bacillati; phylum Actinomycetota; class Actinomycetes; order Kitasatosporales; family Streptomycetaceae; genus Embleya; species Embleya sp. NPDC055664. Next base: position 103,885 of record NZ_JBSHGZ010000032.1, on the reverse strand, counting down.
AATACGCCGCGACGACACACACGATCGGGGCGAGCCACCAGAACACCCGGTCGTAGCGGACGAATCCACCGGTTCGCGCCGCCGCCGTGCCGGTGTGGGAACCGGGCAGTCCTCCGCCCGACGCGGATTCGGGATCATTGATCGTGGGACGTATCGCGCTCACAGTCCGCTCCTTGCTTCCCGCTCCCGGTCGACTCCCCGCCGACTCCCTGCCGAATCCGCCGACCGTGACGGGCAACTCTCCGACGTGTCAACGAAGTTCGGGCGCTTCTGCGGCTGCCCGCGATCATCGACGCCAACCCTCGCGTTTTCGAAGACACGCCATGCACCGGGCCGGCCCGAATCGGCCGGGTGGCTATTGTCGGCGGCATGGGTGATCTGGTGGGAGTGCGGGTCGAGGTCGACGGTCGGGTCACGACGGTGGAACGGTTGCATGCCGTCGCCGTGGGGGGCTATGGGCACTTCACCGCGATGCAGGTGCGTGGTGGGCGGGTGCGTGGGCTGGCGGATCATCTTCGGCGGCTCGACGCGGCCAATCGGGAGTTGTTCGGCAGCGCCCTGGACGGGGAACTGGTTCGGCGGTATATCCGGCATGCGCTGGCCGACGATGTCCTCGACGCGTCGGTGCGGGTGCATGTGTTCGCGGCGGACGAGGGTGGGGCGTTCACGGTGCTGGTCTCCGTGCGGCCACCGGGGGACATGTCGGGCGCGCCGCAGGCGTTGCGGTCCGTTCCGTACCTGCGGTCCGTGCCGCACATCAAGCGGGTCGGGGACTTCGGGCAGGCCCACTATCGGCGACTGGTCGCCCGCGAGGGCTTCGACGAGGCGCTCCTGACCGGTCCGGACGGGGTCGTCGCGGAGGGCGCGATCACCAACATCGTCTTCCACGACGGCACTTCGCTGATCTGGCCAAACGCGCCGGTCCTCGAGGGCATCACCATGCAGTTGCTCGAACGGGCGCTCTCCGCCGGGCCGTTGCCCTCGCGGCGCGGCCCGGTCCGGCTATCCGAGGTGGGTTCGTTCCGGGCCGCGTTCGTGACGAACTCGCGCGGCATCGCGCCGGTCAGGCTGATCGACGACGTGCCGATCCCCGTCGACACCGCGCTGACGGCGACGCTCGGCGAACTGTACGCGGCGGTCGAGTGGGACCGGATCTGACGACCCGTCGGCGGGCGGGCTACTCCCAGACCGTGGCTTCGAACATGACCGCGCTGCGGGTGGGCACACTGGTGATGCGCAGGTAGGCGGTGTGGCCTTCGTCGGTCTGCACGCACACGCGCATGCCCTGGGACAGTTCGCCGCTCGTGTAGGTGCCGCGTTTGGCGATCGCCTGGGCGCAGTCGTCCCGGGTCGGTTCGGGGCCGTCGGGCGGGGCGATGGCCACGACGTCGGCCGACTTGATCGGGCCGAGTGTCAGGTCCGGGAGGTTGAACCCGACGAATGCGTCGGCACCCTTGGATCCGGGTTGGCCGAATGGCGACGAGGTGTCCAGGTCGATGTAGTGGGCGTCCGGCTTGAGGGTGATCTTCACCGGTCCGGCGAGCGTCTTCGCGGGTGCCTTCGGCGCGGACGAGGTCGCCGGGTCGGTCCCGGGTTTGGCCCCGGGCGACCCGTTCCCGCCGCTCGACGCGGGGGTGCTGATCGGGGCGCTGTTGTTCGTCGACTGTGACCCGTCGTCGGAATCCGACTTCGTGGCCACCTGGACCGTCACGATGATCCCGACGACGGGGATCACGATCCCGACGACCCACCAGGCCCACTTCGGCTGATCGCTCACAATACCCCCGTATATACGTCGTCCGAGCGCGGCGAGCCTACCACCGGCTTTCGGCCGGAAGCCGGCTCGAACGCGCGGGGTGCGAAACGGCCGACGCGACACGCGGCTCCCTTCCTCGCGCAACCAATGGTTGCATGTTTGTGCGGGTGTCGGCTAAGGTGATGTGCAACCAAACGTTGCAGAAGGTGGCACACATGGAATTCGGAACGATCGAGCGGGAGATCCACATCGACGCCTCACCCGAGGTCGTCTTCGACGTGGTGAGCAGCCCCGAACACCTGCGCGAGTGGTGGCCGGACGAGGCGGAGTTCCCGGCCGTACCCGGGGGAGAGGGGCGGATCGGCTTCGGGGACTGCGCGCAGGGCGGCGGCACCTGGATGCGGTTCACGGTCGTCGAGGCCGTGCCGCCGCGACTCTTCTCCTTCCGGTGGACCCACCAGGAGGGGGAGACGGCTGCCTCGGACAACTCGAACCTGGTCGTCTTCGCCCTCGAACCCGCCGGGACGGGGACGCTCCTGCGGATGACCGAGAGCGGCTTCCGCGAGCGCGGCTGGGACGAGGCGAAGGTCGCCGCCGTGTACGCCGAACACACCACCGGCTGGGACCACTACCTGCCTCGGCTGCCGACGTATGCCGCGAAAGTCGGAGCGGGCGCATGAGCGTGGTGGTGGACGACGACCTCTGGTCGGCGGTCGGCGACCCGATCCGGCGCCGCATGCTCGATCTGCTGCTGAACGACGGCAGCGGGACGGCGACCAGCCTGAGCGAGCACCTGCCGGTGACCCGCCAGGCGGTGGCCAAGCACCTCGTCGTGCTCGATCGGGTCGGCCTGGTACACGCCACCACCGCCGGCCGCGAGCGGCTGTTCCACGTCGATCAGGCCCAACTCGCCCGCGCCGTCGCCCAACTCGCCGATGTCGGCGCCACCTGGGACGCCCGCCTGCGGCGCATCAAGCGCATTGCCGAGACGATCCAGCGCGCCAAGGAATCGACCGACGAGACCGGAAAGCAGTAGAGAGGAACACCGACATGGCAGACATCCTTCACCGCATCGGCGTCGAGCACGCCTCGCCGGAGCGGGTATATGAAGCACTCACCACCGTGGCCGGCCTGGCCGGCTGGTGGACCGAGAAGACATCGGGGGAGACCGACCTCGGCGGCGTGCTCGAATTCCGGTTCGGGCCGGGCGGGTTCGACATGAAGGTCGTCGAACTCGACCCGGGACGGATCGTGCGCTGGGAGGTCGTCGACGGGCCGGAGGAGTGGGTCGGCACACGTGTGGAGTGGAACCTCCGCCAGGAAGGCGACTTCACCATCGTGCTGTTCAAGCACGAGGGCTGGCGTGAGCCGGTCGAGTTCATGCACCACTGCAGCACGAAATGGGCCGTCTTCCTGATGAGCCTCAAGCAACTCCTGGAGACGGGCGAGGGTGCCCCCGAGCCCCGCGACGTGCGGATCGGCGACTGGCACTGACCGGCCGGCGCCGACGGGGCCGCGTGCGCGGAGGATGACGACGGCGCCGACCGGCCGGTCGGCGCCGTCCCCGCTCCCGTGTCGTTCGCGGTGCCGACCCGACGGGTCAGCCGGCGACCGTCCTGACCGCCTTGTCCACCGGCACACTCCCACCGATCAGTTCCAGCGTCAGGCCGGCCGTTTCGGGGGCGTCGAGCAGAGCGGCGAGTACGGCCGCCACGTCGTCGCGGGTGACGGGCCCGCGCCCGGTGGACGCGGCCAACTCCACCGTCCCGGTGCCCGGTTCGTCGGTCAGGCGCCCCGGTCGCAGGATGGTCCAGTCGAGTCCGGCCCGGGACCGGACATCGGCGTCAGCCGCGCCCTTGGCGCGCAGGTAGGCGGCGAAGACCGGGTCGGTGCCCTCCGGGGGTTCCCCGTCCGTGCCCATCGCGGACACGACGACGAAGCGCCGTACGCCTGCCGCCTCGGCCGCGTCCGCGAACAGGGCGCATGCCGCGCGATCGACCGTGTCCTTGCGGGCCGTCCCGCTGCCCGGCCCGGCGCCGGCGGCGAATACCGCCGCGTCCGCGCCCTGCAGATGCCCGGCGACCTCCGCGACCGTCGCCGACTCCAGGTCGCACACGACGGGTTCGGCGCCCGCCGCCAACACGTCGCCCGCCTGCTCCGGCCGGCGAATGATCCCCGCGACCTCGACTCCACGCCCATGCAGCAGCCGTGTGAGCCGCAGCGCGATCTGACCGTGACCACCCGCGATGACAATGCGCATGCGCACGACCATACGCCCCGACGGCGATCATCACGCGGCCCCACGCGCGGCCGCTCGGCGCGATCCCTGGCGCGAGCAGCGGTACGCCCACCGGGAGGCCGCGCCGAACGAGGGCCCCGGCCGCGCCGGCCGACGCGCACGAGCCCCGGGCGCTCGACGGTGCCGGGTCGCGGGGCTCAGCCCTTGCGCCACAGTTCGTCGTAGCGCTGCGCCGAGGGCGGCCGGCCGGGGAGCGGGAAGTCGGTGTTGTCGGGGCGGGCGCGCAGGCCGTCGAGGACCAGGGCGACCAGGCGCTCGCGGGCGTTGGCGTCCGCCGTAGTCGGTACGGGCGGGCGTCGGGAGAACTGCTCGATCACCCGGAAGATGTCGACGGTGGTGGCGTCGGCGCGCAGGACGCCCGCGGCGTGGGCGCGGGCCACGACCTCCTCGGCCAACCGGTCCGAGACGCGGCCCGCCTCGGCCATCTCCGCCGTGAAGCGGATCGTCCCGGCGATCGGCGCGAGGGAGCCCGGGCCGAAGTCGACACATTCACGTATATAACCGGCCAATCCCTCCCAGGGGTCCTCGGCGGCGAGCGCGGTCCGCGCGGCCTCCGAATACTGCTCGGCCGCCGACACCGTGAGTTTCTGGAGCAGTTCCTCCTTGGTGCCGTACCGCCGGTACAGCGTGGCGATGCCCACGCCCGCGCGCTCGGCGACCGCGGACACCGGCGCGTCGGCGCCCTGGGTCGTGAAGACCTCGCGCGCCGCGGCGAGCACTCGCCGGTCGTTGCGCGCCGCCTCGGCCTGGCGGCCGCGTTTGCGCGGCTGTTCGCTCGTGCTCATGGTCACCAGGATATCCGTTGCGGAGTGGATCACTCCGTTATAGTTTAACGGAGCATTCCACTCCGTTATTTTTTCCCGGCGGCGCCGGTCCACGCCACGTGCGTGGTCCGACCCGCCGCTTCGGTCGCCGAGGAGGCGGAGCCATGAAGGCCGCAATCGTCAGGGAGTTCGGCGGACCCGAGGTCCTGCACATCGCCGAGATCCCCACCCCGCACGCGGGACCGGGCCGGGTGCGTGTCCGGGTGCGCGCGGCCGGCGTCATGCCCTTCGACACCGCGCTGCGCGCCGGGCGGTTCCCGCCTGCGATGACACCCCGCTTCCCGGCCGAACCTCTCGTGCCCGGCAACGAGTTCGCGGGCGTGGTCGACGAGGTCGGCGAGGGGGTCGCGGGGCTACCGCCCGGAACGGAGGTGCTCGGTTACGCGACCACGGGGGCCTACGCCGAGTTCATCGTCGTCCCCGCCGACCAGGTCGCCCGCAAACCCCCCGGCATGCCCTGGGAGATCGCCGCGGGCCTGTCCGGCAACGGGCAGGGCGCGCACATGGCCCTGCGGCAACTCGCGGTCGGCCCGGGGGACATCGTGCTGATCAACGGGGCCGCGGGCGGTCTCGGCACCATCGCCGTACAACTGGCCAAGGCATGGGGAGCCGCGACCGTGATCGGCACGGCGAGCGAGCGCAACCACGACTACCTGCGCTCCCTGGGCGCGGTCCCGGTCACCTACGGCCCCGGCCTGGTCGAGCGGGTACGGGCGATCGCCCCGGACGGTGTCGACGCCGCACTCGACGCGGCGGGCCCCGAGGCGCTCCGCGACTCCGTCGAACTCACCGCGGACCGTGACCGCGTGCTCACCATGATCTCCGACGAGGCCGCCCGCGAACTCGGCCTGCGCGAGTGGAGCGGCGTACGCAGCGGCGAACTGCTGGGGGAACTCGCCCAGTTGTGGAGCAGGGGCGGGTTCGCCGTGCACCTTCGCGAGACGTACGCGCTGGCCGACGCGGCGCGGGCGCATCGTGCCGTCGAGACCGGCCACGGCCGCGGCAAGGTCGTTCTCGTGGTCGATCCGTCATGACGGCGGTGCGCGATGCGGCGCCGGTGGGCGGTGTGCGGGGCCGGGACCTCTTCGACGACCGGCGGTTCCGGCTCCTCTTCCTGGCACGCACGATCTCCGTACTGGCCGCCGCCTTCGGCCCCGTGGCACTGGCCTTCGGTGTCCTGGACCTGCCGGGTGCCGGTGCCACCACGCTGACGATCGTGCTCACCGCGCAGACGGTGCCGCAGATCGCCCTGATGTTGTTCGGCGGGGTCGTCGCCGACCGGATCTCCCGCACCCGGCTGATGCTGACGGCGGAACTGGCCTCCGCCGCGGCGTTCTTCGGCCTCGCGACGATGTTCGTCACCGGACACGCGCCGGTGTGGGGGATCGCGCTCCTGGCCGCCGCCACCGGCATCGCACTCGCCCTCTACTACCCGGCGCTCACCGGCGTGGTACCCGAGATCGTCCCGGACGAGCACCTCCAGACAGCCAACGGCGTGCTGCGCCTCGGTGTCAACAGCGCGCGCCTGCTGGGCATGGCGGCGGCGGGCGGCGCGGTGGCACTGGTCGGCGCCGGATGGGCGCTGGCGGTCAACGGTGTCGGGCTCGTGCTGTCCGCGGCGCTGCTCGCGGCCCTGCGCCCGACGCCGGGGACGGATCGGGGCCGGACCTCCATGGTGAGTGATCTCCGGGAAGGTTGGCGGGAGTTCGCGTCCCGCCGCTGGTTGTGGGTGATCGTCCTCCAGTTCGCCTTCGTGATCGCCGCGATGCAGGCCGCCTTCGGCGTCCTCGGCCCCGTGGTGGCGAAGGCCGATCTCGGCGGAGCACCGGCCTGGTCGACGATCCTGGTCGGACAGGGACTCGGCACGCTGGCGGGCGTGTTCGTGGCCATTCGCCTCCGTCCCCGACGGCCCCTGCTGGTGGCCACGTCGATGGTCTTCGCGGTGGCCCTGCCGATCGCTTTGCTGGGCATCGGTGCCCCGGTGTACGTCGTCGCCGTCGGCGCGTTCGTCACCGGCGCGGCCTTCGACGTCTTCGGTGTGATGTGGGAGACCACGATGCAGCGGGAGATACCGCGCGAGGCACTGTCGCGCGTGGCGGCGTACGACGGGCTCGGCTCCTTCATGTTCGGCCCGCTCGGCCTCGTCGCCGCCGCCCCCCTCGCGGACGCCGTCGGCGCGCATCACGCGCTGCTGCTGTGCGCGGCGCTGATCGTGCTGGTGACGGTGGGAGCGCTGGCCGTCCCCGAGGTGCGAAACCTCCGCGCCGCGACCCAGGTCGTCAACGACGGGGTCGTTGCGTCGGGGTGACCAGGACCTTCAGGGCGCTGCGCTCGTCCATCGCGCGGTATCCGTCGGCGATCGATTCGAGCGTGACCACGCTGTCGAACACCGGTGAGGGGTCGAGGATGCCGTCGAGCACGCGCGGCAACAACTCGGGGATGTAGGACCGGCACGGCCACCGTCGCCCCGGGCCGCGCGCCGGCGCTCACCGCCGCGTGGTAGCCGGTGCCCATGACGTCGGTCAGCGCGAGCAGCCCGCGCAGCAGCCGCTCGTCCCAGGCGGCCTCGCCGGGCACCTCGACCAGGGTCCCGTCGGCGAAGGGCACCCGGACCCCCTCACCCTGGCCGCCGTCGGACCCGACCGCGCCCCACATCCCGCCGTTCGTACAGGAGGTGGGCAGGCGTTCCGTACAAAAGACACAGGCCCCATCGGACCAGGTGAACGGGGCGAGCACCAGGTCGCCGGGGCGCACCGAGCGCACCCGGGAGCCGGTGGCCACGACGGTGCCGACGAATTCGTGCCCGATGCGCTGTCCACCGCATGTGGGGGAGCGGCATTCCGTTCGCGCAACCCGGCCGATTGCCACGGCGGTTCACCGGCGCGTGTGATGGACGATCGGTACCCGCCGGCGGGTACCGGCCCGGCCACGCGACGGGGTTCGCATCACGATCGGCGGAAGAATCACCGATTCCCGGTTCCGTAGCGTGAAGACCTGTTACAGAATGCAAGGCGTCGCCCGTTCGCCTGCCCGGCGACGCGGGGAAGACGAAGAAGCCGGAACCCGATACCGGAAGGAACGCAACCCCCGATGACACCGCTGATCCTCGGCCGCCGCGCCGCACCCCCGGCCCGTGCGGCGGGTCCGCTGCCCGAGCACCACTACGACGACGCCGTCTGCGCGAACGTCGTGCCCGACGGCCGACTCCTGATCCACGTTGTCGACGCGCGCACGATCGCCGCGTACACCGAGACCCAGGAACCCCTCGGGTGGAAGAAGGACGACTGACCCGCCCCGGGTCCGCCGGCCCCGAGAACGAGGACGTCACCGTGGACCCGCTGTTGGCCGCCGCCGTCGAGGCCCTGGGCGTCACCGAACCCCCCGCGCCACTGAGCCCCCACCACACACACGCCTGGCGCACCGCCGACTGGAAGATCCGCACCGCCGACGACCCGACCGCCGCGGCGGCGCTGCTCCACGAGGCGCGGGCCGTACGCCTGCTGTCCGAGGCGAAACTCACCTCCCACACAGGCGCGTACGCCCGAGTCGGCACCGGGGCGTGGACCGCCCTCGCCTGGAGCCCCGGTACCACGTTGTGGGAGTGGTGCGCCGCCCACCGCGACGATCCGGCGGACGCCGCCCCCCGGCTGCGCCGAATCGCGGACCGCGCGTTCGCCCTCCTGCGCCGCTGGCACGCGGCCGGCTGGCGCCACGGAGACCTGCACCCGGGCAACGTGCTGATCGGCGGCCCCGACGACGACGTCGAGTTCATCGACTTCGAGCTGACCCACCACCGCGAACTGCTGCCGCTGCCCGGCCCCTACCGGGGCGGCGGCGATCAGGCCACCGCCCCCGAGATCGCCCGCCTGCTCCTGACCACCGCCGCGGGCGTCGACCTCGAACTCACCGACGCCGCCGAGGTCTACAGCCTCGGCGCCACGCTGCGCTGGGCATGGACCGGCGCCGGCCCCGCGACCCCCCGCTTCGTCGGGCCGCGTGTCATGCCCACCGACGTCCTGGAGGACATCGTCGGCGGCCGGCGCCGGGTGCCGCTGACCGAGGCGCGACCGTGGGCCGACCGCCGGCTCGAAGCGCTCATCGAGGACACCATGGCCTTGGACCCGTGCACCCGCTCCCGCACCGCGTCGCACCGGATCGCGGGACCCGGCGGGGCCGGCCCCTCGGGGCGGTGAAGGCCGTGTGCCGAATCGGCCGGCCCTCGTCCGCCCTGGTTCGAACACCGGGCCGAATCGCGAGCAGGGCTCGGGCTCGTCGAGGTCGGCGGTGAAGTGGTGAAGTCGGCGTCGGATGGCCGGGTTTCGGTCGCGCGTGTGAGTTTCGCGGTCGGCGGGGTGACTCCGGTACGACTGAGTGATTGTCGTTGCGGGTACACGCCGTCGACCGGCCGCCGGGGGCGAGTCAGGTCCGGTACGGGCGAGGTCCGGCCGATTTTTCACCTGTAGGGAGACAGCCGTGACGTTCGCATCCGACCCCCAATCGCCGCCCCCGCCACCGGCCCGCCACGAACCCGTCGGGCCCGCCGCGCACTTCGAGACGTGGGCGCCGCCGCCCGCGCCGCCCGTACTGCTGCCGCGAAATACCTCGCGGGCCAACCGGCCGAGGCGGGATCCGACTCTGCGGCAGCCCACCCCGATGCCCGGGCACCCCATGCAGGACGCCCGGGGGCCGGCGGTGGGGGCCCCCGGAGCCGCGGTCGAGGATGCGTTCCACGAACCCCTGCAGGGGCCGCCGGCGGACGCGGCGGAGCGGCTGTTGCGGCTGGTGGCGACCCATCGATCGGTTCCCGAAGTCGCCCGGATGGTGGCGATCCTGAGGGACTACTCGGAAGCCGCCGCCGACGACGCGTTGCGCGAAGCGGCGATGACCCGGCCGGTGCGCGATTTGGTACTGCTGGCCGATTTGCTGAGGGACCCCGACCGCACCGTGCAGACCCAGCGCCCTGGTACGGAGCCCGAACGTCATTGACACGTCGGTGAGTTGCCGGCCGGAGACCGCGGCGGGGCGTCGTTGCGGTCGGCCGGCGGAGTGAACGCGGATGCCCGTCACGACCGGATTCGAACCGGCCGTGGCGGGCATCGGGGTGTCGGGTGACCCGGGTGACCCGGGTGACCCGGGTGATTCCGGATGACCCGGGCGGCCCGGGCGGTCGAGGCGACCCGGGCGGCCGGGTTGGTCTGCGGGGTCAGCCGAGCATGCGGGTGCTGCTCGGAGCGCGGTTCTCCGGCATCGTGGCCTCCCACGGCTCGAAGGCGACCGGCTGCTTGGGCTGCCGGGAGTGCGGCAGGTCGATGTGCCGGGCGAGGAACGCCGCCGCACACAGGGCGGTGATCGAGCCCGCGCCCAGCGCGATCAGGCCCGATGTGTCGAGCCATGCGGCGGCGTGCCGTCCGGTGGTCAGTTGCGGTACGACGGCGGTGGCGATGGTGGCGCATCCCGCCGCCAGGGCCGCCAGACGCGCGTTCCGGCCGGCGCGTACGGAGGTCAGTCCGGCCAGGAACAGGCAGGTCAAAGCCACCGCGGCCAACCATGCGGCGGTGTACGGAGGCGTGCGGAAGGTCGCGGGAATCGCGCTGCCCAACGCCACCCCGGAAACCGCCAGGCTCACCGCCGTGACCCACCGCAGGCCCGCCCCTCCGGCCGCGGCCGAGCGCCGCGGCGCGGATTCGGGCGCGAACGCGGCGGTGCCTCCCGGCGCGTGCGGGTCGGACTCGGTGGCGGGCCGTCCGTCCTGCGCGGCGTAGGTGGGGTTCCGCAACAGATCCGTCAGCAGTACCAGATCGCTCACCGGCCGCGTCATCGCCGCTTCCCGCAACGCGTCGTCGGCGGCCGTTCCCGAACCGTCGTCCAGGATCGTGATCATCCGGGCGAGATCCGGGATCGACCGATGCGTCGCCGCGATGCGGAGCAGTTTGTCCGCCGGCTCGTTGTGGCCCCCTTGTGGGTAGCCGGACGGTTCCTCGATCGGGGCGCTCGGTGCGGGGTGCGCGACGAACGGCGCAGCGGGTTCCGGGGCCGGGGCCGCGATCGGAGCCGGCGCGGAGGCGGAGGCGGGCCACGCGGGTGCCGGATCCTCCGGGTGGGTCTGCGGGCGATGCTCCGGACGAGCCTCCGGGCGGGACGGAGGTTCGGTGGGTCGCGGCGGCGTGGCGGCGGTGTCGGGCGGGGTCGCCCACGTCCCGAAACGCCCGGTGGGCGCGGCAGGTTCGTGATGCGTCGGTGTCGGCGTCGGTGATTCGGGATCGAATGGGAACATCACGAACTCTCCCTGAACATGGAACCGGCGGAGCACGCCCGTACCGGACACGTCCCGGTGCCGGGCAACGGCGTGTACCCGCAGCGGCGCCCGTTCAGACGCACGGCCTGTCGCCTCGAACCCCCGTGCGATCGGCGCACTCTCGACGGGACCGACCCCATCGCACCCGCAGGGGGAGCGCCGGGAAGTCCCTCTCCTTTCCCGAAACGGGGCGGATAGCTTGCCGAGACTCGTCAAGTGCCCGTCGTGTTCCGGAGGTTGTGCCATGTCGTACCCGCCCGTCGACCCGCGTCGCGGCAGCCCGTCCCGGCGTCCCCCGCGGTATCGCTCGGGCGTCACCACGGCCGCGGGCACGCTCTGCTTCCTGTACGGATTGATCGTGGGCGGCGCCGGCGCGGCCGGGTTGGTCCGGGGGATCAGTGCCTTCGCCGACTGGGGGTGGGTGGCCCTGAGCGGCACAGCCGCGAGTACGTCGAGCAGCGCCAACGCGCGGGGGTCATCGACTCCCGGGCGGTGCGCATGTTCCGCGAGTGGGGCCTGGCGGACCGGGTCGTCGGCGGCGTCCCCTTCGAGCCGGTGCTGAACTTCCGCATCGACGGCGAGACGCGGCCCTTCGCGTACGTGACCGACGACCACGGCGACGGACGCTTCTGCCCGCAGCAGGTGCTCGTGCGCAACCTCGTCGACGTGTTCGTCGGCGACGGCGGTGACCTCCGTTTCGAAGCCGAGGACGTGGAACTCGAGAACATCACCGGCCCCCGGCCGCGCGTACGCTACCGCGACGACGCGGGCGTGACCCGCACCATCGCCTGCGACTTCATCGCCGGCTGCGACGGGGACCGCGGCGTCAGCCGGGCGAGCATCCCCGAGGAGGAACTGACCCGCCACTCCCACGAGTACGGGCACGCCTGGCTGACCGTCCTGGCCGACGCCCCGGCCAACCACCAGTCCATGATGGCGATCCACGACCGCGGATTCGCCGGCGGGTTCGCCCGGGGTCCGCAGGCGAGCCGCTTCTACCTCCAGTGCCCCCTGGACACCTCCATCGAGGAGTGGACGGACGACCGCATATGGGCGGAGATCGAGGCGCGCTTCGGCGAACCGGTCACCGTGAAGGGGCGCATCGTGAGCAAGACGTTGGTGCCGCTGCGCAGCGTGGTTTACGACCCGATGAGCCACGGCCGCCTGTACCTCCTCGGCGACGCCGCGCACATCGTGCCGCCCATGAGCGCCAAGGGCATGAACCTGGCCCTGCACGACGCCGACGTATTCGCCGCGGCCGTCCTGAAGCAGGTCAGGGAACAGGACGGGAGCCTGCTGGAGACCTACTCCGCCACGTGTCTGAAGCACGTCTGGAACTATCAGGCATTCGCCGCCTGGTTCACCGACCTCATGCACGACGCGGGAGACGCCTCCTACCGAGGCCACTTCCGCCGCCACCTGGCCCACGCCGAATTCGACCGCCTGTACACCTCGAAGACCGCCAACCACCTCTTCACCGAATTCCTCACCGGCCTGAACTGACCCCCAGCACCGTCCCGAGCGGGTGGCGTCGGGTGGCAGTGCGCAATCATGCTCGGATGGATGTTCGGTTTCTCGGCATTGGTGATCTGGGTGAAGTCCCGTCCGTGGCCGTCGTGGTCGACGTGATGCGTGCCTTTACCGTGGCCGGCTGGGTCTTTGCTCGGGGGGCGGATCGAATCGTTCTCGCGGAGTCGCCGGCCGAGGCTCTGGCGCTCAAGGCGCGGCATCCGGATTGGGTGGCGATCAAGGATGGTCCGCCCGCGCCGGGGTTCGACTTCGTCAACTCGCCGGGGTTGCTGCGCTCGGTCGACCTCGGTGGGCGGACCGTCGTGCACAAGACCACGGCGGGGACGGTCGGTGCCCTCGCGGTCAAGGACGCGACGTTGGTGTTGTGCGCCGGCTTCGTGGTGGCGGAGGCAACTGCTCGGCTCCTGCGGGTGCGCGGGAGCGACGGGGTCACGTTCGTGGTCACCGGTGAGGATGGGCGGGCCGACGAGGATTTGGCGTGTGCCCAGTACATCGCTCGGAGAGCCGTCGGGGCCGACACGGATGCCGGCGGGTTTCTCCGCCGTGCCGGTGCGTCGCGCGCCGCCGCCGAGCTCACGGAGGGCGTGCGTCAAGGAGTCCATCCCGATGACGTTGCACTGTGTCTCGAACTCGACCGGTTCCCCTTTGCCATGGTGGCGGCCTTGGAAGACTCGCTCATGGTTCTGCGCCCCCGTGCGACGGGAGACCGGGCGTCGTAGGTTGCGCGCCGGGCGGGCCCGCCCCTGTTCGCTGTTCGGGGCGGGCCCTTGGTTCGGGTGGGGGTCAGTCGGTGCCGAGTTCCATGGCTGCGCGGTCGAGGAGTTGATCGTCCTCGGATACCTCGCCGCGGGAGGCGATGGCTTCGGCGCCGCCTTCCGGCATGTCTTCGATCAGGGCGGTCGGCGGGGCCTGGAGGGCGCCGATGAGCGCGGGGTGGGTGGTGCCGACGATGCCGAGGCCGGCGTACTGCTCCAGCTTGGCGCGCGAGTCGGCGATGTCGAGGTTGCGCATGGTGAGCTGGCCGATCCGGTCCACCGGGCCGAACGCCGAGTCTTCGGTGCGCTCCATCGACAGCTTGTCCGGGTGGTAGCTGAAGGCGGGCCCGGTGGTGTCGAGGATCGAGTAGTCCTCGCCGCGCCGAAGCCGCAGGGTCACCTCGCCCGTCACCGCGGAGCCGACCCAGCGCTGCAGCGCCTCGCGGATCATCAGCGCCTGCGGGTCCAGCCAGCGGCCCTCGTACATCAGCCGGCCCAGCCGGCGGCCCTCGAACTGGTAGTGCGCGAGGGTGTCCTCGTTGTGGATGGCGTTGACGAGGCGCTCGTACGCGATGTGCAGCAGCGCCATGCCGGGCGCCTCGTAGATGCCGCGGCTCTTCGCCTCGATGATCCGGTTCTCGATCTGGTCCGACATGCCCAGGCCGTGCCGGCCGCCGGTGGCGTTGGCCTCCATCACCAGGTCGACGGCCGAGGCGAACCGCTTGCCGTTGATGCTGACGGGGCGGCCCTGGTCGAATCCGATCGTGACGTCTTCGGGGGCGATCTTCACGGTCGGGTCCCAGAACCGCACGCCCATGATCGGCTCGACCGTCTCGACGCCGGTGTCCAGGTGTTCGAGTGTCTTGGCCTCGTGGGTGGCGCCCCAGATGTTGGCATCCGTCGAGTAGGCCTTCTCGGCGCTGTCGCGGTAGGGCAGCCCGTGGGCCACCAGCCACTCCGACATCTCCTTGCGGCCGCCCAGCTCGGTGACGAAGTCGGCGTCGAGCCACGGCTTGTAGATGCGCAGGTGCGGGTTCGCGAGTAGGCCGTAGCGGTAGAACCGCTCGATGTCGTTGCCCTTGAACGTCGACCCGTCGCCCCAGATCTGGACGTCGTCCTCCAGCATCGCCCGCACCAGCAACGTGCCGGTGACGGCGCGGCCGAGCGGGGTGGTGTTGAAGTAGGCGCGCCCGCCCGAGCGGATGTGGAACGCGCCGCAGGCGAGTGCGGCCAGGCCCTCCTCGACCAGCGCCGCCCGGCAGTCGACCAGGCGGGCGATCTCCGCGCCGTAGGTCCGCGCGCGGCCGGGCACCGAGGCGATGTCGGGCTCGTCGTACTGGCCGATATCGGCGGTGTAGGTGCACGGGACGGCACCCTTGTCGCGCATCCACGCGACGGCGACGGAGGTGTCGAGGCCGCCGGAGAAGGCGATACCGACGCGTTCGCCGGTGGGCAGGGAGGTGAGAACCTTGGACATGGGAAAGATATACAGGATTGCGCATGACTATGCAATTCGGTCTCGTGATGCGTACATGCGCGGCGGGCTGGGCCGGTGGCACCCGCAGGGCGGGTATTCGGGGTCCGTCGCTACGGTGGAGCGATGGCATCGATCAAGAAGTTCCAAGTCACCTTCGACTGCGCGGACCCCGAGCGCGTCGCCCGTTTCTGGTGCGAGGTGTTGGGGTATGTCGTACCGCCGCCGCCGAAGGGGTTCGACACCTGGGACGACTACATGCGCTCGTTGCCGCCCGAGCGCCAGGGTGCGGGATTCGCCTGCATGGATCCCACGGGCGAGGGCCCGCGCCTGTACTTCCAGCGGGTTCCCGAAGGCAAGGTCGTCAAGAACCGGGTGCACCTCGACGTGCGGGTCGGCACCGGGCTCGTCGGTGAGGAGCGCCTTGCCGCGCTCCAGGCCGAGCGGGTGCGACTGGAGGCGCTCGGCGCGATATGTGAGCGGGTCCTGCTCGCCGACGACTTCAACGAGTCGTGCATCGGGATGCAGGACATCGAGGGCAACGAGTTCTGTATCGACTGAGCTTGACCGAGGTGGCGCATACGGTTCCTCGTTCCGTCCCCGTGGGTTCCGTCCCCGTGGGTCGGAACGGGGAGCCTGCCTGCCTCGATGCGCCGGGGTGCGGGGAGGGCCCGCCGGTGGGCCCGATGTGGGTTTGTTCGGTGTCGGGAGGGAACTCCGTGGAGGGCGCCGCCGTTTTCGGCGGCGGATCGTCTCCGGGAGGTCATGCGGGTGGTTGCGCACGCCGACATCGTCCGGCCGCTGCCCGAGTTGCTGGGGCGACATGCCCGGCGCTCGGGGACAAGGGCTGGTTTCGGGACCGCCGCACACGGGTGACCTACCGGGAGTCGGAGCGCAGGACCGCGCGGCCGGCCGGTCATCTGGCGGGGCTCGGCGTGGAGCGTGGCGACCGGGTGGCGGTGCTGCTCGGGAATCGGGTCGAGGCGGTCGAGAGCCTGCTTGCCGTCACCCGGGCGAGTGGCGTGGGTGTGCTCCTGGATCCCGGGAACTCGGACCGGGAACTGGCCCGTTCGCCGGCGGACAGCGGGGCGCGAGTGCTCGTCACCGATGTCGCCTGCCTGACGCGGCGGCGGGTGGAGTCGGTGTGCTCCGGGTTGACGTTGGTGGTGGCCGACGGTGGCGCCGAGGACTCGGGTGACTCGGGTGACGGCTCGGCGTGGCCGGCGGATGCGGCCCTGCGGTACGAGGAGTTGGTGGGCACCGAGCCGCCCACGCCGGCTCGGGACGATCTCGCGCTGGACGAAGTGGCCTGGTTGCTCTACACGTCGGGCTCCTCCGGTGCGCCCAAGGGCGTCCTGCCGACCCAGCGCAACCGCCTCGCGCCGATCGCGGCGGGCCTGGTCGGCGTCCTGGGGTTGTCCGAACACGACAACGTGCTCTGGCCGTTGCCGCTCCACCACGCGATGAGCCAGGTCGTGTGCTTCCTCGGGGTCACCGCCGTGGGGGCGAGCGCGACGGTGCTGCCCCGGTTCTCGGTGGCGGGAGTACTCGGCGAACTGCGCCGCGAGGACGCCGCGTTCACCCTGCTCGGCGGGGTGCCGACCACCCATTCGGCCCTGCTCGACGCGGTCCGGGGCGCGGCCGGAGGCAGACGCGCTGCTCGACACGTTGGGTGCGCTGTACGCCCATGGGGCGCCCGTCGACTGGGCGGCCGTGTTCGCCGGGCGCGCCTGGGCGCACTCCTGCGTACCGCCTGCGCCCGGGGACGGAGCTGGGACGGCATGGCGTTGCTGACCATCGCCGCGCGCCTGCGTCCGGTCTTCGACCGGGCCGGGGCACCCGGCGCGGCGCACGATCCCATCCCGCTCGCGACGGGCGGCGCGGGAGCCCCGCTCGTCTGCGTCCCCGCGCTCAGCGCGCTGTCCGGACCGCAGGAGTACGCGCGCCTCGGCGTCGCGTTGCGCGGGTTGCGGCCGGTTTCCGCGGTGCGGCACCCGGGGTTCGAGGCGCGGGAGGCCCTGCCCGCCACGCTGGACGCCCTCGTCACCGCCCAGGCCGCCGCCGTTCGCGCGGCCGCCGCTGCGGCCGGCGGCCCGGTGGTACTGCTGGGACGCTCGGCCGGCGGCTGGGTGGCCCATGCCGTGGCCGAGCGCCTGGCGTCCGAGGGGGCCGCCCCGACGGCCGTCGTCCTGGTGGACACCTATCCCCCCGTGCACGGCGACCAGGCTCGGGCGTTCCCCGCGATGGCTTCGGACATGCTGCGCCAAGCGGCGGAGTTCGCCGCTACCGACCCCGCCCGGCTCACCGCCATGGCCCGATACTTCGAACTCTTCGCCGACTGGACCCCCACCCCTCTCGCCTGCCCCACCCTGTACGTACGCGCCGAAGACCCACTGCCCGACACCGACCCGGCCCCCAAGTGGGGCCTGCCGCACACCGAAGTCACCGTCCCCGGCAACCACTTCACGCTCCTGGAGCACCACGCCCACACCACCGCCCAAGCCATCCACACCCGCCTCACCGGCCAACCCTGAGAAGCCCGACAGCAGCACACGAGTAAGGCGGCCCGCAGTGCGGTGGACGGTGGGCCGTCCGAGCGGCGGGGCGCGAGGGCGGGGCCGAGATGGGGGCGCAACGCGCAGGTACGGGGGCGGGGTGGGGCAGGCGCGGCGCGGCGCGGCAGGCGGGCGGGCGCGGGCCGAAAGCCGAGACAGGCGCGAGGCGGAGGCCGGGTGGTGGCGCCGGTGGGTCTGCCGTGTGGACCTCTAGCAATTAATCGTGGCTATCTCATAGGCTATGTGCGTTGCTAGTGAGAGTGATGGGAGTTCGTATGCGTACATATCGGATCGCGGCGATCCCCGGTGACGGCATCGGTCGGGAGACCGTGGCGGCTGCTCGGCGGGTTCTCGACGTGTTGTCCGCGGCTCACGGGTTCGAGCTGTTGTGGACGGAGCACCCCTGGGGCTGTGCGTTCCACGCCGAGACCGGTGCGATGATGCCGAGTGACGGGATCGAACAGCTGAGCGCCGCCGACGCGATCCTGCTCGGGGCGGTCGGCACGCCCGAGGTTCCCGACCACGTGTCCCTGTGGGGGCTGCTGATCCCCATCAGGCGCGAGTTCGACCAGTTCGTCTCGCTGCGCCCGGTGCGTTCGTTGCCCGGGATCCGTGGGCCGCTGCGCGACGAACGAGCGTTTGATCTGGTCGTGGTGCGGGAGAACACCGAGGGCGAGTACGGCGAGGTCGGTGGCCGGTTGTACCGCGGCCGCCCCCACGAACTCGCCGTGCAGGAAGCCGTGTTCACCCGCATGGGCGTCGAGCGCATCGCCCGCTATGCGTTCGGGCTCGCCCGTACCCGCTCGGGCCGGGTGGCCTCCGCGACCAAGTCGAACGGCATCGTGCACACCATGCCGTTCTGGGACGAGGTGGTGGCCGAGGTCGCCGCCGACTTCCCCGACGTCGAGCTGACCTCGTACCACGTCGACGCCCTCGCCGCGCTGCTCGTCCTGGACCCCACCCGCTTCGACGTGATCGTCGCCTCCAACCTGTTCGGCGACATCCTCAGCGACCTGACCGCCGCCCTCGCCGGGAGCATCGGCGTCGCCCCCTGCGGCAACATCGACCCCACCGGCCGCCACCCCTCGATGTTCGAGCCCATCCACGGCTCCGCGCCGGACATCGTCGGCACCGGATCGGCCGACCCGATCGGCCAGATCTGGTCCGGCGCGCTGATGTTGGAGCACCTCGGCGAGAAGGAGGCCGCCGACCGCCTCGTCCGGGCCCTGGATCGGGTCGTCGCGGCCGGCACCGTCACCCCCGACCTCGGCGGCACGCTGTCGACGGACGAGGTGTGCGATGCCTTCATCGAGGAACTGCGCCGCTCCGGGACGGCCGCATGACCATGTACCACCCGCCGCCGGGTCTGCGCCGCGTGCGGTCCTCCCGCGACGGCGTGCGGATCAACGCCCTCGTCGGCGGCGACGGCCCCCCGATCCTGCTGCTCCACGGCTACCCGCAGACCTCCGCCATGTGGCACCGGGTCGCCCCGGAACTGATCGCGGCCGGCCACACCGTCGTGCTGGCGGACCTGCGCGGCTATGGAGACAGCGACAAACCCGCCGACACACCCTCCCATACGCCCTACAGCAAGCGGGTCATGGCCGCCGACCAGGTCGAGCTGATGCAGTCCCTCGGCTTCGCGCGCTTCGCGGTCGCCGGCCACGACCGGGGCGCCCGCGTCGCCCACCGGATGGCGCTCGACGCGCCCGAGCGGGTGCGGTGCGTCGCCGTGCTGGACGTGGTGCCGACGCTGCACATGTTCGACAACGTCGATCGGGCGATGGCCTCCACCTACTTCCACTGGTTCTTCCTCGCGCTGGAGTCCGACCTGCCCGAGCGGCTGATCCTCGCGGACACCGACGCCTGGTTGCGCAGCCGCTTCGCCGGTCGGCACGCGGGTGGTGCGCCGTTCGACGAGGCGGCGATGGCGGAATACGCGCGCTGCTTCGACCCGGAGACGGTGCGCGCGTCGTGCGCCGACTACCGTGCCGCGGCCGGCGTCGACCTGGTGCACGACCGCCGGGACCGCGAACGCGGCCGGGTGATCGAGGCTCCGCTGCTCGCGCTGTGGGGGACGAAGAGCTACGTGGGGCGCTCCTTCGACGTGCCGGGCGTCTGGCGGTCGTATGCGCGCCACGTCGACGCGGCGCCGATCGAGGCCGACCACTACCTGTGCGAGGAAGCGCCCCACGAGGTGGCGCGGGCCCTGGCGTCGCTCTGTCGGCCCACCGACTCGGGAGGCACCCGTTGACCGCCACGTTCCACGACGTCGACGCCGCGCGCTCCCTGCGCCGACTGCGGCAACTGGTCGAACTGGAGACGCCGTCCGGCCACGTCCCGGGGCTGGACCCGCTGTACGATTTGCTGGCCTCGTGGTCGAGCGGCCTGCTGGGCCGGGCCGAACGGGTGGTCAGCGACGGGGTGCCGCACCTGTACGTGCACGAGCGGGTCCGCGACCCGGCGCGGGCCCCGGTGCTGCTGCTCGGCCACGCCGACACCGTGTGGCCGCTGGGCACCCTCGCCGAGCGTCCGTTCACCGCGGTGGACGGGCGGGCGACCGGGCCCGGAGTGTTCGACATGAAGGCGGGTCTGGTCACGGCGCTGGACGCGCTGGAGCTGACGGGAGGCGCCGACGACGTGCGGATGCTGGTCACCGGCGACGAGGAGCGCGGCTCGCTCACCTCGCGCGCGCTGGTCGAGGAGGCGGCGGCCGGCTGCCGGGCGGTACTGGTCCTCGAACCCGGTCAGGACGGGGCCCTGAAGACCGCCCGCAAGGGTGTGGCGCTGTATCGCCTGGCCGTACGCGGGCGCGCGGCCCATGCCGGACTGGAACCGGAGTCGGGGGTCAACGCCCTCGTGGAGTTGGCGCACCAGGTGCTGGCGATCGACGGACTCGGTGACACCGGGCGTGGCACGACCGTCACCCCCACCGTCGGCTCGGCCGGCACCACGACCAACACCGTGCCCGAGTCGGCCCATGTCGAGATCGACGTACGGGCCTGGGAGCGGCGGGAGTTGGAACGCGTCGAGCGGGCGCTGAGCGCACTGTGCGCGCGGTTGCCCGAGGCCAGGGTCGAACTGGCGGGAGGCATCAACCGCCCCCCGCTGGAACGCGGCATGTCCGTACACCTGTTGTCGGCCGCCCGCCGCCTGGCCCGGGAACAGGGTCTGGCCGCACTCGGGGAGGCCCGGGTGGGCGGCGCCTCCGACGGAAACTTCACCGCCGGACTGGGCATCCCCACCCTGGACGGCCTCGGACCCGCCGGCGCCGGCGCGCATGCCCGGCACGAGTGGGTGGACCTGGACTCCCTCCCGGACCGCGCGAGGCTGGTGGCCGGACTGATCCGGGCGCCGGCGGTCACCACGACCGCCGGCTGACAAGGGGCACACCGGTCGCCCCGCCCGGGTCGGCTCATTCCTTCTCGTCCGGCGCGGCCTCCTCCTTGGCGGCCCTCGCCTCCCGGGCCTGTGCCGCACGCGCCTCGATCGCGTCGAGGAACAGGTCCACGGCGGTGTCGAAGACCCGGGGGTCGCCGATGTCCCGCAGCTCCCCGCTCATCGCGGCGATACGCGGATACTTCTCGGCCGGCAGCCTGCGGTATTCCAACTGCCAGGCCAGCGTGTCGCCGTCGCGGGTCTCCGGGTCCAGGACGAGCATGCCCGCCTCCATGCTCGCCAGCGAGCGCACCACGTTGCCGAACACGCGCAGGTACATGGCCGCGTCCTCCTCGTCGAGGCCGGCGCGCAACAGCGCGTCCAGGGCGAACTCGACATTGGCGAACTCGGTCGGCCTGCGGGTGGTGCGCGCGGCCATCTGCACGGCGAACTGCGGGTAGCGCATCAGGTGTTCGTGTACATAGCGGGCCAGCGTGCGCAGATCCTCGCGCCAGGAGTCGGTCGCCTCCAGGCGACCGCCGTAGGAGCGCGCCCGGAGGTCGTCGATCAGCTCCAGGACCAACTGGTCCTTGTCGCGGAAGTGCCGATAGAGCGACGTCGGGTGGGCGTTCACCTCCTTGGCGAGCGACTGGAAGGTGAAGGCGTCCAGCCCGTCCCGGGCGGCGACCCGCTCGGCGGCCTCCAGGATCACCTGGCGGCTGAGGGTGTCCCGGGGCAGTCGACGGCGCCCGGGGCCGGCGGTTTTCGCCGGCGCACCGGAGGGTTCCTCGGCGTTCGGGGCACTCATGTGCGGGGTCCTTCCCGGTAGTCGGCGCCGGTGGGCGCCCTTGTTCCGAGCCTGGCGGAGCCATGGCCACATTTCAAGTCAATCTCATCGGCTAACTCCTAGCCTATGTGTATTGCTATGCCGTTCACGTCTCCTTACCCTTGATCCTCGAGTCCCGGGGACATCCCGTACAGGGAAGGTCGAACACCATGATTCCTGAACGAACCGGCCATCGGCCGCCCAGAGCCAGAAGAGTGCGCAACCCCGTGGCCGGTGCCCTCGCCGCCTTGACCGTGCTCGTGGCGACCGCGTGCACCTCCGGTGCGCCGGCGCTGGCGCCGGGAACCAACTCCATCCGCAATGTCCCCGTCAAGGACGGCGGAAGCCTGGTGATCGGCGCCGAACAGGAGCCGGACTGCGCCGACTGGATCTCCACCTGCGCCGGCTCCATCTGGGGCACCTACCTCATGCAGGCGCAGACCATCCCGCAGGTCTTCACCGTCGTACAGCGGGGCAAGGACTGGGTGCCCGTCGCCTCCCCGCTGATGGCCGGTACGCCCACCACCGAGGTGGCGGACGGGCGCCAGACGATCACCTACACGCTCAACCCCGCCGCGGTCTGGTCCGACGGACAACCCATCACCTCGGCCGACCTGAAATACACCGCGCTGCAGATCCGCGACGGCAAGGACGTCTTCACCCAGACCGGCTACGACCTCATCGACACGATCGCCACCCCGGACGCGCGCACCGCGATCGTCACCCTCAAGTCCCCCTACGCCAACTGGCGGCAGCTGTTCGGCGCCGAGTACGGCGTCCTGCCCGCCCACCTCCTGGAGGGCAAGGACCGCAACGAGGTGATGAAGAACGGCTACGGCTTCAGCGGCGGGCCGTGGAAGATCGCCTCCTGGATCAGGGGCACCTCCGTCACCCTGGTCCCCAACGAGCGCTACTGGGGCCCCAAACCCCACCTGAACAAGGTGACGTTCCAGTTCACCACCGACACCGCCGCCGAGTTCCAAGCCTTCGCCAGCGGTCAGCTCGACGCCCTGTACCCGACGCCGCAACTCGACGTGCTCTCCCAGATCAACTCGCTCGGCGGCAGCGCCGACATGCAGGTGGAGACCCGCACCGGCAACCTCCAGGCACTGTGGATGAACAACGCCGCGTTCCCGTTCGACTCCAAGGCGGTGCGCGAGGCGTTCGCCTACTCCATCGACCGCGCCGCGATCGTGCGCAAACTCTTCGGCTCGCTGGGCGTGACCGCGCCCGCGCAGAGCTTCCTGTCCCCGCTGGTGTCCGCGTTCGCCGCCGAGGACTTCGCCGTCTATCAGCGCGACCTCACCAGGGTCGGACAGATCATGACCGCCGCCGGGTGGGCGAAGAACGGCGACGGGATCTGGGCCAAGGACGGCCGCGCCGCACAGTTCACGATCGTCTCCCTCGCCGGCAACCAGAGCCGCGAACTCACCGAGCAGATCCTGCAATCGCAACTGCGTCAGGCCGGATTCAAGATGACCATCAAGAACACCAGCGCCGCGAACCTGTTCGGCAAGGTCGCCCCGGCCGGGGACTTCCAACTCGGACTGTGGAACCTGACCGACACCTTCCCCGAACCCACCCTGGACGCCAGCTTCGGCTCGGCATCCATCCCCGGCGACGCCAACGGCAACTCGGGCATCAACTTCGTCCGCGCGAACATCCCCGGCCTGGACGCGCTGCTCGGCCGGGTCGGCAGCGACGTCGACGAGGCGTCCCGGCTGGAGGCGTCCCGCCGGAGCGAGAAGCTGCTCGCCGAATCCGTGCCGTCGCTGCCGCTCGGGGCCGTGCCCAACATCCTGCTGACCGGCAAGAAGGTCGGCGGCCCGATCAGCATCAACCCCGTCCAGGGCCCGTTCTGGAACCTCGCCGAATGGGGACTGGCGAAATGACCGGCGCCCGATCCCTCGCCGAGGACATCCCATGCTGAGATACACCCTGCGCCGTCTGGCCTACTCGCTGCCCGTGCTGGTGATCGCCTCGTACATCCTGTTCTGGGCCGTGCGGGCGACCTTCGACCCACTCGCCAAACTGCGCCAGTCCACCGATCCGGGCGCCGTACGCCGCCAGACCGAACTGCTCGGACTGGACCGCTCCGTGCCCGAGCAATACCTGCTTTGGATGAAGGCATTCGTCACCGGCGACTGGGGCACCAGCACCCGGACCAGCGGATCCGTAAAGCCGATGATCGGCTCCGCGCTCGAAGTCACCCTGCAACTGATGTTCTGGGGGGTGCTGTTCGCCGCCGTGATCGCCCTCGCCATCGGGATCTACTCGGCGGCGCGCCAGTACTCGGCCGGGGACTACGTGCTCACCGGGCTGTCCTACGTCGGCATCGCGATGCCCGCCTTCTGGCTCGGTCTGGTGCTCATCCAGGTCCTGGCGGTGTGGCCCAGGCAGCAGTTCGGCCTGAGTGAACCCCCGCTGTACTTCGTCGGACTGCACTCGGTCGGGGAGAGCGGCATCAATCTCGACTACTTCCGTCATCTGGCGCTTCCCGTCGTCACCCTGACCATCGGACTGGTCGCCAGTTGGTCGCGGTTCAGCCGCGCCTCGATGCTCGAAGCCCTCGGCAGCGACTACGTGCGCACCGCCCGGGCCAAGGGTGTCCCGCGCCGGCGCATCCTGTTCCGGCACGCGCTGCGCAACGCGCTCGCCCCCTTCGTCACCGTCGTGGCCCTGGACGCGGCCGTCCTGGTCGGCGGCCTGGTCGTCACCGAACAGATCTACGCGATCCCCGGCATGGGCCGACTCTTCCTCAGCTCGATCCTGGCCGGCGACGTGTTCGTGCTGATCCCGTGGATGCTCGTGGTGGCCGTCGCCGTGATCGCCTTCAACCTGCTGGCGGACGTGGCCTACGCGCTCCTGGACCCGAGGGTGGCCCTGCGATGACCGACTCCGCCGCGGCCCGGATCGCCGCCTCCCAGGCATCGACCGCCCCGACGCCGGCAGCGGGCGAACCCGCGCCGACCGTACCCGCGCGCACCGCGGACAAGCCCCGATACCGGATCGTCCTGGCCCGATTCCTGCGCCACCGCCTGGCCGTCGTCGGCCTGTTCATCCTGATCGCATTGGCGATCGCATGTTTCGGCGCCGACTGGATCGCCCCCTACGGGCACAACCACCAGGACCTCCTGCTGGGCGCCCGACAGCCGTCCTCCGGCCACTGGCTGGGCACCGACTCGCTCGGTCGCGACTACCTCAGCGAACTGCTGTTCGCCGGGCAGGTCTCGCTGGCGATCGGCATCTGCGTCGCGCTGCTGTCCACCGTCGTCGGCACCGCCGTCGGCGCGATCGCCGGATTCGCCGGCGGGTGGGCCGACGAGGTGATCATGCGGGTGACCGACCTGTTCCTGATCGTGCCCGCCATCGCCGTGCTGGCCCTGGCACTCCAGGCGGTGGGACCCTCCCCGACGACCATCGTCCTGGTCCTGTCCGCCCTCGGCTGGACCATGATCGCCCGGGTGGTGCGCGCACAGGTACTCACCCTGCGCAACAAGGAGTTCATCCAGGCCGCCCGGGTCATCGGCGCCTCGAACGCGCGGATCGTGGTGCGCCACCTGCTGCCCAACCTCACCGGCGTGATCGCCGTCAACGTGTCCCTGGCCGTCGCCTCGGCCATCATCCTCGAATCCACCACCAGCTTCCTCGGGTTCGGCATCCAACCGCCCCAGTCCAGCTGGGGCAACATGCTCAGCCAGGCCGCCGGACTGATCGGCACCTCGCAGGCCTACCTGCTGTACGTACCGGGCCTGGCGATCCTGATCACCGTGCTCGCCGTCAACTTCGTCGGCGACGGCCTGCGCGACGCCTTCGACCCCCAAGGAAGGCAGTGATGAACACCCAAGCGCCTCCCACGACCAGCGGTGACCCGGCCGCGCCGGCGACCGGCGACACGCCCCCCGTGCTGTCCGTGCGCGACCTCACCGTCACCTACCGGACCGACTCCGGGCCGGTGGTCGCGGTCGAACGCCTCTCCTTCGACGTAGCCCCCGGCGAAACCCTGGGCATCGTCGGCGAGTCCGGCTCCGGCAAGAGCGCCGCCACCATGGCGATCATGGGCCTGCTCCCGCGCAACGCCCGCGCCCAGGGATCGGTACGCCTGCACGGCCGGGAACTGCTCGACCTCTCCGACCGGGAACTGCGCCCGATCCGCGGCAAGCAGATCGCCGTGGTCTTCCAGGACGCGCTCGCCGCGCTCAACCCGATGATGACCATCGGCGCACAGGTCGCCGAGGCCGTCGGCGTACACGACGCGAGCCGGGATCGCCGGACCCTGCGCGAGCGCACCGTCGACCTCCTCGACCTGGTCGGCATCGCCTCCCCGCGCGAGCGGGTGGATCGCTACCCGCACGAACTCTCCGGCGGCATGCGTCAGCGCGTCATGATCGCGATGGCCATCGCCAACGAGCCCGCCCTGTTGATCGCCGACGAGCCGACCACGGCCCTGGACGTGACCGTGCAGGCCCAGGTCCTCGACGTGATCGAACGTGTCCAGGACCGCACCCACACCTCCGTCCTGCTGATCACCCACGACCTGGGGGTGGTCGCCGGCATCGCCGACCGGGTGATGGTCATGTACTGCGGTCGCAAACTCGAGGAAAGCCCGGTGGATCCGCTGTTCTACCACCCGGCCCACCCGTACACGACCGGCCTGCTCGGGTCGCTGCCGCGCATCGATCGGCGCGCCGAACGACTCGCGCAGATCCCCGGACGGCCGCCACTGCCGAGCGAACGGCCCACCGGATGCCCGTTCCAGCCCCGCTGCGCGCACGCGGTGCCCTCGGTCTGCGGCGAGCCCGACGCGCCACTCCTGGCCGTCGACGCGACGCACACCACGGCCTGCGTGCGCCACCACGAGATCGGGAGCGTGAAGCGATGACCACGACCGCGGTGGACGTCACCGGACTGGTGGCCGAGTATCGCACCGGCCGCGGCCGCAACGCCGCCGTCGTACAGGCCGTCTCCGGCGTGGACTTCGTCATCCCGCGCGGGCGCACCCTGGGCCTGGTCGGCGAGACCGGCTGTGGCAAGAGCACCCTCGGTCGCTGCCTGGTGCGCCTGGTCACCCCCGCCGGCGGCCGGGTCCTGCTCGACGGTACCGACATCGCCACCGCGAACCGGCGGGCCCTGTCGGACCTGCGCCGCCGGGTGCAACTCGTCTTCCAGGACCCCTACTCCTCGCTCAACCCGCAGATGAGCGTGCAGGCCATCCTCGCCGAGCCGCTGCGGATCCACGGCCTGCACCCCGGGCACGAACGCGAGCGGGTGCACGAACTCCTCGACCTGGTCGGCCTCGACCCCGCGCACGCCCACCGCTTCCCGCACCAGTTCTCCGGCGGGCAGCGCCAGCGCATCGGGATCGCCCGGGCCCTGGCCGTGGAACCCGACGTCCTGGTCCTGGACGAACCGGTGAGCGCACTGGACGTCAGCGTCCAGGCCGGGGTGGTGAACCTGTTGGAAGACCTTCAGGAACAGCTGGGGCTGACCTACCTGTTCATCGCCCACGACCTGTCCGTGGTCCGCCAGATCAGCGACGAGGTCGCGGTGATGTACCTCGGCCGGATCGTCGAACACGCGCCGGTGGACGCCCTGTTCGAGGCCGCGCGACACCCCTACACGCAGGCGCTGCTGTCCGCCGTGCCGATCCCGGACCCACGGATCCAGCGCACCCGCAAGCGCATCGTGCTGGAAGGCGACATACCCAGTCCGCTGGCCCCGCCCTCCGGCTGCCGGTTCCGCACCCGCTGCTGGAAGGCGCGGGAGATCTGCGCGGAGGTGACCCCGCCGTTCGCCGAGTCGGGCGACGGACACCGTACGGCCTGCCACTTCCCCGAAGTCCTCCCGGACACGGACCCCGACCCGTCCGGCGCGGCGCGCCCGAGCCTCGACGCGCTCGCGGCGCCGCGCCCGAGCCGCGGCACCCCCGCCGCGCCGCACCCGCACGCCGACACCCCCGAAAGGCCCGCCTCATGACCGCGTCCTGGCATCGTTTCTTCACCGCCGACCGCATCCTGTCCATGCGCCGCGGCCGGGGCGAGCGCGACCAGTGCCTGGTGGTCGAGGACACCGAGCAGGGCCGGACGCTCGCCCGTTGGGACGCCGAGCGAGGCATCGGCCTGCCCCTCCCGGGCGACGTCGGCGACCCGGGCGAGGCGGTGCTCAGCGCGGACGGCGAGCGAGTGCTCAGCCTGCACGACGACAACGGCTCCGAGGTTGGGCACGTGTGGGCCACCTCCGTGGACGGGACCGACCGCCGCGACCTGACCCCCGACCTCGCGCCCTACGCCCTCCGGGGCATCGACACCGCCCGGCAAGGCGACGACATCGTGATCACCGCCGCGGCCCCCGACGGCTTCAGCCTCTGGCACCTGCACGACCGCGGTACCCCCGCGCCCCGGCGGCTGTTCACCTCCCCGCACGAGGCGTGGAACGGCCTGATCTCCGCCGACGGGCGGATCGCGAGCATCGACACCACCGACCACAACCCCGGCGTGCGCCGCTTCGCCGTCACCGTCGTGGCGACCGATACGGGAGCGATGCTCGGCCGGCTCACCGACGGGCCCGAGGCACCCGTGCGAGCGGTACGGTTCTCCCCGGTCGCGGGCGACGACCGCCTGCTCGTGTCGACCGAACGCACCGGCTTCGCCCGTCCGTGCGTCTGGGACCCCGCCGACGGCGGCCGGATAGACGTGGACGCCCCGGATCTGCACGGCGACCTGGTCGCGCTGGACTGGTCCGACGACGGCACCCGGATCCTGCTCGCGCACGTCGACCGCGGCCTGCACCGAATCCTGGAATTCGACCTGCTCCGACGGGAGTTGACGGCGATCGCGCACCCGGACGGGGCGTACTTCGAGCCCGACGTCGCCGCGGCCCACCTGAACCAGTGGGCCTCGCACTACGCCGCCGACGGACGCATCCGGCTGCTGCACCAGCGCTTCGACCAGCCCCTGACGGTCCGGTACGTGGACCGCTCGACGGGCGAGGTCGCCGCGGTCGATCCGGCCACGCCCCCGGTGCCGGGTGTGCGGGCCGACTCGGTCATCGTGTACTCCACGGACGGCACCCCCCTGCAACTGTGGGTGTGCCGGCCCCCGAACACCGAGGGGCCGCTGCCGCTGGTGCTGAATCTGCACGGCGGTCCGAACCTCGTATCCGTCGACTCCTACAACCCGCAGGCGCAGGCGTGGGTCGCCTCGGGGGTCGCGTACGCGTCGTTGAACTACCGGGGATCCGTCACCTTCGGCCGCCGGTTCCGCGAAGGCTTCATCGGCTCCATCGGCGACCGCGAACTGGAGGACATCGAGTCTGCGGTGCGCCGACTGGTGGCCGACCGCGTCGCCGACGCCGACCGGGTCTTCGTCACCGGCGCCTCCTACGGCGGTTTCCTGTCGCTGCTGTCCGTCGGCCGGTCGCCGAAGCTGTTCGCGGGGGCGATGGCCTTCGTGCCGATGGCCGACTGGGTGGGCGCGTACGAGGACATGAATCCGGCGCTGCGCGCGGCCTGGAAGGCGTTCTTCGGCGCCGACCCCGGCCTCGACCCGGACCGCTTCCGGCACTCGTCGCCGATCACCTACGTCGCGTCGGTACGCGCACCCGTGTGCATCGTGCAGGCGACCCACGACACCCGAACCCCGCCCAGGCAGGCGTACGGGTACGCCAAGGCCCTCCAGGACGCGGGCGGGGACGTCCGGCTGGACTGGTTCAGCGGCGGCCACGAGACCAGCAGCCGCCGGCAGGAGGTGGACGACCAGCAGCAGTTGATGGACCTGGTACAGGCCGCCCTGCGCGGCGAGCCCTGGTCGCGGGGTCCCGTCGAGCCGCCGACCGGGCGATACCTCGGATGACCGGGACCCGCTTCGTGCCGCGAACGCGTGACCCGGACGGCGGCACCGACGCCGCGCCGGGCGCGCGGGCGCTCGGGGAGCCGGTGCCCCATGTGTTGCTCGCTCCGGACAAGTTCAAGGGCTCGCTCGGCGCGACCGAGGTGGCCCGGCACCTCGCGGCCGGTTTGCGCCGGGCCCGCCCCGGCCTGTCGGTCGCGGAACTGCCCGTCGCGGACGGTGGCGAGGGCACCGTGGACGCGCTGGTCCGGCGCGGATTCCGGCGCCGGGTGGTCACCGTCGGCGGGCCCACCGGCCGGCCCGTCCGCGCCGCCTTCGCCCATCGCGGCACCACTGCCGTGGTGGAACTCGCCCAGAGCTGCGGCCTGTCGCTGCTGCCCGACCACGTCCCGGCGCCGCTCACCGCGAGCAGTCGGGGAGCGGGCGAGGTGGTGCGGGCCGCGCTGGATGCCGGCGCGCGCACCGTCGTGCTGGGCCTGGGTGGCAGCGCCTGTACCGATGGGGGAGTGGGCCTGCTCGGCGCCCTGGGGGCCCGGTTCACCGCCGCCGACGGGCGGGCGATACCCGACGGCGGCGCGGGTCTGCTCGGCCTGGCCGGCGCCGACCTGTCCGGCCTGGACGCGCGGTTGGCGGCCACCGAGTTCGTGGTGGCCGGCGACGTGGACGCGCCCTTGCTCGGGCCCGGCGGGGCCGCCGCCCTGTACGGCCCGCAGAAGGGTGCCGGGCCCGAGGACGTCGCCGTGCTGGAGGCCGGCCTCGGGCGACTGCTCGACGTCCTGACGGCGACCGTGGGTGCGCGTGCCACGCGGATGGCGACGCTGCCCGGTGCGGGAGCCGCCGGTGGCGCGGGCTTCGGGGCGCTGGTCGGCCTGGGCGCGCGGCGCCGCCCGGGCGTCGACCTGGTCCTGGACGCGGTGGGGCTCGACCGGGAACTGCGCGCGGCGACGCTGGTCGTCACCGGCGAGGGCGCGATGGACGCACAGACGCTCCAGGGCAAGGCCCCACTCGGCGTCGCCCGCCGTGCCGGCCTCGCCCGCGTGCCGGTCGTCGCCGTGTGCGGGCGGCTGAGCCTGACCCGCGACCAGGTTGTCGCGGCGGGGTTCCTGGCCGGCTACAGCCTGGGCAGCCTCGAACCCGATCCGGCCCGCTCGATCGCCGAGGCCGCCTCGCTGCTGCGCGCGATGGGGCGGGTGATCGCCCACGAACACCTGCCCGACCCGCGGGCGGCACCGGGCGCGGGGTAGGCGATCCGATGCGCTTACCCGGATCGGGTGATCGTGTCGGCGACCCGCACGGCGATCTCGATGGCCCGTGTCGCGAGGGGGGAGTGGGTGCGGCCGGCCTGCCAGAGCAGGAAGATCTCGCGGGCCGGGAGCGAGGGTCGCAGTTCGTGCAGACA
The DNA here is from genome assembly GCF_053618075.1 of Embleya sp. NPDC055664. Lineage (NCBI taxonomy): Bacteria > Bacillati > Actinomycetota > Actinomycetes > Kitasatosporales > Streptomycetaceae > Embleya > Embleya sp. NPDC055664. Next base: position 72,947 of record NZ_JBSHGZ010000032.1, on the reverse strand, counting down.
CAGCGTGTCGTCGGCGCGGACGTCGCCGCCGTGCACGACGAGCCGGGGCAGGATCGCCGAGCCCATGCCGGCGCGCACCATCGACAGCACACTTTCGTTGCCCGCGGTACGGAAGACGATCCGCGGCCGGACGCCGCGGCGGGCGAGTTCCCGCTCCATCCGGGCCTGGTCGCAGATCGGCGGGTGCGCCACCATCGGCGCGCCGTCGAGGTGGGCCGGGCGTACCGGGCCGTCGGGGAAGGTGCCGCGGCGGGCCACGAGCACGTAGGGATCGTCGAGCAGTTTGAGGTGTTCGACGTCGCCGTCGCCGCGGCCGTCGAAGAACATCAGGTCGAGGTCGCGCAGTTGCGGCGTGTCGGCCTCCTCCTCGAACAGCCTGATGTCGCAGCCGGGGTGCTCGTCCCGCAGCGTGCGGACGATCGGCGGCAGGATCACGTTGGACACGCTCTGGAACGTGCCGATGTCGACCCGGCCGTCGCCGGCCTTGAAGCGGTCCACGGCGGCCGTCATCGCCCGGGCCTGCGCGAGCAGTGCACGGGCGTGTTCCAGGACCACCACGCCGAGCGGGGTCAGCCGCACCGCCTTCGGCCCGCCGGGCCGGTCGAACACGGCACCTCCGACGACCTTCTCCAGGGCCGCGATCTGCTGACTCACCGTCGACTGGGTGTATCCGAGCCGCACGGCCGCCCGCCCGAACGAGCCCTCGTCGGCGACGGCGGCCATCGCGGCGAGATACCGCAACTCCATGTCCCGCATGGGCCTCACCCTAGTCCGTGAACATCGCCTGAAGCGATCGAGTCGATCGGAAACCATCGCTTTTCGCGATGGAATCCCCGGTCTAGCGTGGCCCACATGAGCGATCACGACACCCCTCGGACCACCCACGACGACAAGCCGGCCGAGACCCCCGACGCCGAGTCGCACGTCGAGACCGGCGCGGACCGCGCCGCCCCTGCCGCCCCCGCCGCCCCCGCGGACCCGGGGCGGCCGGCCGTGAGCGGGCTGCGTTCGGCGTTGTGGTTGCCGCTGTTCGACAAGCTGGCCGAACCGGCGGTGGTCGCCCGCCTGGCCGCCGAGGCCGAGGAGGCCGGTTGGCACGGCCTGTTCGTCTGGGACCACCTGAGTTGGCGGTCGCCGATCCGCGACGTGGCCGACCCGTGGATCACGCTGACCGCGATCGCCGCCGCCACCGACACCCTTCGGTTCGGCCCCATGGTCACCCCGCTCGCCCGCCGCCGGCCGACCAAGGTGGCCAGGGAAACCGCGACGCTCGACCGGCTCGGTGGCGGCCGCCTCACCCTCGGCGTCGGTCTCGGCAGCGACCGCTTCGCCGACGAACTGCGCGCCACCGGCGACGAAACCGACCCCGTGCGGCGCGGGCAGATGCTCGACGAGTCGCTGGAGATCCTCACCGCCGCGTGGTCCGGCGACCCGGTGCGGCACCACGGCCGGCACTACACCGTCGACGACATGACCTTCCTGCCCCGACCGGTGCAGCGGCCCGGCATACCGGTATGGGCGGCCGGATTCCCCGGCAACGCCAAACCGCTGCGCCGCGCCGCCCGGCACGACGGCTTCTTCCCGATCAACCTCGACCACCCGGACCGTCTCGCCGACATCGTCGCCACCCTCGCCGACCTCCGCCCGCCGAGTACCACCCCGTACGACATCGCCGTAGCCCTCCCGTCCGGCACCGACCCGACGCCCTACGCCGACGCGGGCGCCACGTGGTGGCTGGCGGAGTTCGCGCCGGAGACGGTGTCGGTGGACCAGGTGCGAGGCGTACTCCGCGACGGCCCGATACGGCCCTGAGGCACCGCCTCCCACGTGCCGACGAACACATCGAAACCCGTCGAACACATCGAAACCCGTGACGAAAGAAGCCGGTGACAACCATGCCCGACCGGAACCGCCCCACCCGGACAGCGCCCGACACCCGGCCGCCCGCCGACGAACATCCCACCGGAGACACCAACCTCTTCGACTACGACGCCGAGCTGCGCCCGCACAACGACCACCTCCGCGCCGCCGCCCGCATCGGCCCCCGCGACCACGTCCTCGACATCGGCTGCGGCACGGGCCGGACCACCCGCGAGGCCGCCCGCGCCGCCGTCGCAGGCAGCGCGCTGGGCGTCGACGTCTCCGCCCGCATGCTCGACCAGGCCCGTCGGCTCAGCCACGACCAGGGACTGACCAACGTCACCTACGAACAGGCCGACGCCCAGACCCACCGCTTCCCCCCGGCACACTTCGACACCTGCATCAGCAGATTCGGCACCATGTTCTTCGCCGACCCGGTCGCCGCCTTCACCAACATCGGCCGCGCCCTGCGCCCGGCCGCCCGCCTGGTACTGCTGGTCTGGCAGGACCGCGACCACAACGAATGGGCCACCGCCATCCGCCGAAGCCTCCCCGACGCGACGCCCGCACCCACCCCGCCCACCGGCGGCCCGGACGCCTTCTCCCTCGCCGACCCGGCCGTCACCGAACGTGTCCTGACGGCCGCCGGCTTCACCGACGTCACCTTCACGGACGTACACGAACCCGTCTACTACGGCCCCGACAGCGCCACCGCCTTCGAGGCCGTCCGCCGTCTGAAGGAATTCGACGACCGCCTCGCCGGCCTCGACCCCACCACGGCGGAGCAGGCCCGCACCCGCCTACGCGCCACCCTGGCCGCCCACGACACCGGCACCGGCGTGTACTTCGACTCCCACGCCTGGCTCGTCACCGCCCACCGCCCCTGACATCGCGCCGCGCGGACGGCCCATAGACTCGACGGCTGTGTCAGACACCCAGTACGAAGACCTGTTGCGCCTGGTACTCGACTCCGGGACGGCCAAAGCCGACCGGACGGGCACCGGTACCCGAAGTGTGTTCGGGCACCAACTGCGCTACGACCTCTCGCGGGGATTCCCGCTGGTCACGACCAAGAAGGTGCACCTCAAGTCGATCGTGTACGAACTCCTGTGGTTCCTGCGCGGCGACTCGAACGTCGGCTGGCTCCGGGAGCACGGCGTCACCATCTGGGACGAATGGGCCGACGCGAACGGCGACCTCGGACCCGTCTACGGCGTCCAGTGGCGCACCTGGCCCACGCCGGACGGCCGGCACATCGACCAGATCGCCGAGGTGCTCGACACCCTGCGCCGGGACCCCGACTCCCGGCGGATGATCGTCTCCGCCTGGAACGTCGGCGAGCTGGCGAACATGGCCCTCGCGCCGTGCCACGCCTTCTTCCAGTTCCACGTCGCCGACGGCAGACTCTCCTGCCAGCTGTACCAGCGCAGCGCGGACCTGTTCCTCGGCGTCCCGTTCAACATCGCGAGCTACGCCCTGCTCACCCACATGGTGGCGCAGCAGGTCGACCTCGAACCGGGCGACTTCATCTGGACCGGCGGCGACTGCCACATCTACGACAACCACGTCGAGCAGGTGACCGAGCAGCTCTCCCGCACCCCGTTCGAGTTCCCCACCCTGCGCCTGCGTCGAGCCGACTCCCTCTTCGACTACACCTACGCCGACGTGGAGGTGGTCGACTACCGCCACCACCCGGCCATCAAGGCCCCGGTCGCGATCTGACCCCCGCGGCGGCGTCCACCGCCCCGCCCCGGCCCGGCGCGGACTGGGGCCGGGCACGCCGCGCCGCGACATAGCGCGGACCCCATCTCCCTTTCGGCATGGTTCACACGATGTCGGATGACGGAAACCTGAGGCGACTCGTGACTCGCCAGTGCCTCAGGACGGGAGTGGACGTGCCTGTGTTCAAGGGGAGAGGACGCATCGCAGCGATGGTCGCCGTCGCGGCGCTGTTGTTCTCCGGCACCGGGGCCGCCGACGGCGCCGAGGAATCGTACGGTCGTCCGGGCGACTGGCCGACCTGGCAGGGGGACCGCACCGGTTCCCGGCACAACGCGGCGGAGTGGCGGATCAATGCGCACACCGCGGGCAAGCTGAACCTGAAGTGGGCGTTCGCCTATTCCAAGACCGGCTTCCCGGCGAAGAGCCAGCCCGCCGTGGTCGACGGTTCGATCTACTTCGGCAGTCCCGATGGGAAGTTCCATGCCCTGAACGCCAAGTCCGGTGCCACGGAGTGGAGTTTCGACCTGAACACGGTCGATCCGAACGGCGTGGTCATCGACGGCCCGACGGTCGCGCGGGGCAAGGTCTTCTTCGGCGACAACCGGGGCTTCCTGTACGCACTCGACCGCAGGACCGGGCGAGTCGCCTGGGCCGCGAACACCGAACCGCACGCGGCCGGAATGCACACCAGTTCGCCCGTCTACCACAACGGGCGCATCTACGTCGGCGCGTCCAGTGGCGAGAACATCAACCCGGATCGCAACTATCCGTGCTGCACCTTCCGGGGCCACATCGACGCCTTCGACGCGGACACCGGCGAACTCGCCTGGCGCCACTACACGGTGCCCGAACCCCAGGCGGTCGGTACCTGGCCCAGCGGGGCGACCCGCTTCGAGCCGTCCGGCGCGGGCGTGTGGAGTTCGCCGATCATCGATCCGCGCACCGACACCCTGTACGTCGGCACCGGCCAGCTCTACTCCGGCACCACCGGCGACTTCGACTCGCTGCTCGCGCTCGACGCGCGCTCGGGCGCGGTGCGTTGGAAGCAGCAGGTGACCAAGGCCGACACCTGGCGACTGTTGTGCGGTTTCCCGGACAACGACGGGTACTGCCCGGGGCAACGGGACGGCACCGCACTGGACTTCGACATCGGCGCGACCCCGAACCTGTTCAGGGTCAACGGGCGCACCATGGTCGGCGTCGGCCAGAAGAGCGGCGTCTACCACGCGTTCGACGCGCGCACCGGCGAGGTCAAGTGGCGCCGGCAACTGTCCGTGCCGATGCCCGGCGGCGGGCTCTCCGGGCTGCAGTGGGGGAGCAGCTACGACGGCAAGTCCCTGTACATGGCCACCTATCAGGCCAATCCCGGCACACTGTTCGCCTTGAACCCGGCCAACGGCGACGTGCGATGGCAGACGCCCAATCCGGCCGACGGCTGCACCACGGGCGGCGCCGCGAAGTTCCCCAACGTATGCCGACTCGCGCATACCCCGGCCGTCAGCAGCACCCACGGGCTCGTGTACGAGGGAAGCAACGACGGCAAGATGCGGATCTACGACGCTCGTGACGGCAAGGTCCTGTGGACCTTCGACACCATTCGCGACTTCGCCGGGGTCAACGGCCTCACCGGATTCGGCAGCGCGATCTCGGGCAACGGCGGCGCGGTGATCGCCGACGGCATGTTGTACGTCCAGTCCGGTTACTACCCCGGCTATCCGAGCGAGCACGGCACCGTGTTGCTCGCCTTCGGGCTGTGAGCCGCGCCATGCGGCGTCCACGCTTTTCCCGCGCGGCGCCGGTGTGCGCCCTGGCCGTCGTATTGATCGCCACCACCACCGCGGCGGCCGGGAAGCCGCAGGGGACCGATCCGGCGGCGGATACCACCGAGGTCACGGTCACCGAGGGCACCAACCTCGCCGTGGCGGCGGCCCCCGGAAACGGTCCGTTCGTCCTCGATCTCCAGGGGCAACTGTTCTCGCTGCCCCGCGAGGGCGGCACCGCGACGCCGATCGCCGACAAGCTGCTCGACCCGTTCCGGCCCGCAATGTCGCCGGACGGCCGGCGCGTGGCGGTGCAGTCCTTCGCCGACGGCATGTTCCACATCCGGATCGTCGGAGTCGACGGCCACGGCTCGCGGCAGCTCACCTTCGGCGACCACGACGACCTGCATCCCGCGTGGTCCCCGGACGGCACCCGGATCGCGTTCGTGTCCGACCGCGCCGGCGGGCAGGACATCTGGACCGTGGACAGGCGCGGCGGCGAACCGCGCCGGGTCACCACCACGCCGACCCAGGAGACCCAGCCCACCTGGTCGCCGGACGGTCGCGCCATCGCCTACGTCCAGGGCAACACGGTGGAGAGCGTCGACCTGGAGACCGGGACCGTACGCACCGTGGTCCCGGCCGCCGGCACGTCGTTCGTCACCGCGCCGTCCTGGTCCCCGGACGGGCGCCGGATCTCGTTCGTGCGAAACGACCGCTCCGGCGGCACATTGTCCGTCGCCGAGATCGAGACCGGCGCGATCCGCCGAGTGGGCGGGTACGACGACGTGTTCCCCTTCCCGGCCCAGTGGTTGTCCGCCGACGAACTGGCCTACGGCGCCAACGGCCGGCTCGCGGTCTCGCACCTCGGCGCCGAGACGGACGGGACCACGACCGCCGGCGCCGGGGCCGATCGCAGCGCCGGGGCCGACCGCACCGTGCCGTTCTCCGCGACCTTCCGACTGAAGCGGCCCCACTACCCGCCCAAGAAGCACGACTTCGACTCCCGCGCGCCGCGCACCGTGCGCGGCATCGTCGGCCCGGCGTTGTCCCCCGACGGCCGCTCGGTGGTGTTCAAGGCGCTCAACGACCTGTGGCTGCTGCCCATCGGCGGCCGGCCCCGACGGCTGACCCAGGACGCCTTCTACGAGGTCGACCCGGCCTGGTCGCGGGACGGGACCCGCATCGCCTACGCGTCCGACAAGGCCGGCACCGAGGACCTGTACGTACTCGACCTCGCCGACGGTCGGGAAAGCCGGGTCACCAGCCTGCCCGGCACCGAGTTCGCTCCCGCCTGGTCCCCCGACGGCCACACCCTGGCCTTCCAGGACGAGGTCTACCGCACCCTGACCGTGGACACGACCACCGGCGCGGTCACCCCCGTGCCGGCCCCGGCCCTGCCGAACGTGCCCGGTCGCCCGAGCTGGTCGGCGGACGGCAGGACCCTGGCGCTCACCGTCAACGACGCCGAACGCAACCGGATCATGCTCGCCGACGTCTCGTCGGGCGCCACCCGCATCGTCGACCCCGCCCCGCTCGGCTCGATCACCACCCGAGGCGACGACGGCCCGGTCTGGTCCCCGGACGGGCGCCGACTCGCCTTCACCATGGACGGCGCGATCCACGTGCTGCCGGTCGACCCGGCGGGCAATCCCACGGGCCCGGCCCGCCGCGTCACCCGGGACGGCGGCGACGCGCCGAGCTGGAGCGGCGACTCGCAAACGCTGCTGTACCTGCACAACGGCACACTGCGCACCACGACCCTGGACGCCGGCACCGCCGCCCCGGCGGATGCCGCCGACGCCGCGGGCCGTACCCGCGACATCCCCGTGCAACTCACCTACACCCGTGACCAACCCGATACCCGCATGGTGATCCATGCCGGCCGGCTCTGGGACGGCCGCAGCCCGGACGTGCGTACCGACGTCGACATCGTGGTGGTGGACAACCGGATCCGTGCCGTCGAACCCCATCGTGCGCATCGCCCCGGCAAGGACTGGCGGTTCGTCGACGCGAGCACGCTCACCGTCACCCCCGGCCTCACCGACATGCACAACCATCAGGAGATGCGCTCGAAGTCCTTCGGCGACCGCCAGGGCCGGCTGCTGCTGTCCTACGGCATCACCACCACCCGCTCGACCGGCGACCCCGCCTACCGCGCGCTGGAGGACCGCGAGTCGCTGGACTCCGGCGCCCGGCTCGGACCGAGGTTCTTCGCGACCGGCGAGATGCTCGAAGGCACCCGATTCAACTGGGAGTTCGCCCGCCCGGTACGCGACGAACGGCAACTCGACCTGGAACTGTCCCGGGTGCGGGCGCTCGACTACGACCTGGTCAAGACCTACGAACGATTCCGGGTGGACTGGCAGGCCAGGGTCACCGAGCAGGCACACCGCCTGGGCATCCCGACCACCTCGCACTACCTCTACCCCGCCGTCGGGATCGGCGTCGACATGAAGGAGCACCTGGCCGCACCGTCCAAGTGGGGGTTCGGGTTCGCCCGGGAATCCTCCCTCGGCAACGTCTACGAGGACGTCGTCAAGCTGGAGGCAGCCGGTGGGATGCCGGTCAGCTCCACGCTGTTCAGCTCCGGTTCGCTGCTCGCCGACGACCCGGGCATCGAGCAGGACCCGCGCGTGCGGGCGCTGTACCCCGCGTTGGAGCGCCAGGCGTTGCACGCCAAGGTGTTGTGCGCGCTGGGCCGGGGACCGTGCGGGTTCCTGGACGGCACACCGGAGCAGGCGCGCCGCGATGTCGGTGTGGCCAAACGGCTGATCGCCGCCGGCGGTACGGTACTTGCCGGCACCGACGCGCCGCTCGATTCCACCGCCGTCGCGCTGCACCTGAACCTGCGGGCCATGGTCACGTACGGCATGACCCCGTTCCAGGCGCTGCAGAGCGCGACCCTGCTGCCCGCGCAACAGCTCGGCGTGGCCGACGACCTGGGCAGCGTCGAACCGGGCAAGCTCGCCGATCTCGCGATCACCGGCGGTGACCCGTCCCACGACATCGCCGCCTTGGCGGACATCCGCATGGTGGTGAAGAACGGCGAAGTGCACACCCCCGAGGACCTGATCCGCCCCTTCGCGGATCCGGCCCGCCCGTGATCCACCGCCATCGAGCCGGTCAGATCGGCTGGATGGCGCGAATCTGCCGTTGTGGAAAGCGCGTTCGTGTTTTCGACCCGGATCGGGCGCCGGGAATCGTGTGTCAGTCCCGAAGCCGGCGGTGGAACAGGGGGAGTGCCGCGGCGAATGCGGCGGCGGCGCACAGGGCCGCCGCCGCGAACGCCGTCGCGATGCCATGCGTCAGGACGTGTTCGGGGCTGCCGTCCGAGGACCCGCCGCGGGTCGCGGCACCGAACACGGTCACCCACACGGCGAGGCCGAGTGTGCCCCCGATCCACTGCATGGTCTGGAGCAGACCCGACGCGGCCCCGGACTCGCGCGGGTCGACGCCGGACATCCCGTAGGTGTTCATCGTCGGCATCGCCGCGCCGATCCCGATGCCGATCGCCAACAGCGGCCCCAGCACACCGCCGACATAGGTGTCGTGCTCGTCGAGCCGCCCGAGCCACGCCAACCCCGTGGCCACCAGCGCCAATCCGAGCACGGCGGGCCATGCGGTGCCGACTCGGCGCACCAGTGCCGGGGACAGGCGCGCGACGGTGAACTGGGCGACCATCAGCGGCAGGAACGCCAGGCCCGCCCGGACCGGGCCGAAGCCGCGCACGTCCTGGAAGTACTGCGCCAGCAGGAACAACACGCTGAACATCGCGGCTCCCGCCGCCGTGATCGTGGGTAGTACGCGCGCCAGCGTGCCACGGGTGGCCAGGCGCAGCGGAGTGAGCGGTTCGGCGGCACGCCTCTCGACGCACACGAACACGATCAACAATACGGCGGCGGCGATCAGCGACCCGATCGTGCGGGCGTCGCGCCACTCGTGCGCGGCGGCGCGGATGAACGCGTAGACCAGGGCGCCCATTCCGGCCGTCGCGGTCAGCGCGCCCGCGACGTCGAACCGTCGTGGCCGATCGGTTCGGGCCCGCACCGGCTCGGTGATCAACCGCGCCGCGAGCCCGATCATCAGCGCGCCCAGGGGCACATTGATCAGGAACACCCAGCGCCACGAGGCGAGATCGGTGATCACGCCGCCCAGGACGAGCCCGACGGAGGCGCCGCCGCCCAGGACGGCGGAGTACCAGGAGATGGCCCGGGCGCGAGCATGGCCGTCGAACGTGCTGACGATCAGGGCCATGGTGCTCGGGCCCGCGAGCGCGCCGCCGAGGCCCTGGAGGACACGCGCGGTGATCAGCCACCAGGCCCACGGGGCGCAGCCGGCGAGTAGAGAGGCGCCGGTGAACACGGTTGCGCCGGCGAGGAAGGCGCGTTTGCGGCCGAACACGTCGCCGAGCCGTCCGGCGAGCAGCAGGGAGCCGCCGAAGGCCAGGGTGTAGGCGTTGAGCACCCACGACACGGACGTGCGCGACATGTCGAGGGCGCCGCCCATGCGCGGGAGCGCGAGGTTGACCACCGTGACGTCGATGCCGATCAGCAGCATGAATCCGGTGACGACGGCCAGTACGAGCCCGGGTCGGGGCGCGGGCGGCGCGGATTCGTGGGGCGGTTGCCCGGTGGTGGGCGCGGTGGCGGACGTGGACATGGTGATTCCCCCGAAGTGTGGTCGCGGATGCGGGCATGCCAATGGGCACGGCATGCCGGCGCGGGCGTGGGGTGACGGCGCGCACGAGCGCAACGCCGTATTAGAGACGTTGGCGTCTCTAGTGACACGACGAGATTAGGAGACTCTTTGGTCTCTTACAAGTCTTCGGCGATAATCGGTGCACGACTTGAGAGAGGTGATCCGCCTTGGCCTCCGCTCCCGACCGCCCGGGTACCCACGAGCCGACCGGTCACGACGCCCCGCCCGTGCGGCGGCGTGGCCGGGCGCTCGAACAGGCCATCTACCAGGCGGTGTTCGACCAGCTCCTCGAGGTCGGCTACGCGGGCCTGACCATGGACGGCGTGGCGGCGGCGGCCGGGACCGGCAAGGCGCCGCTGTACCGCCGCTGGTCGGACAAGCAGGCGCTGCTGTCCGACGCCCTCCGCGATCGGCTCCCGAACGCCGACGACGTCGAGATCGTCGGGGATCTGCGCTGCGACCTGCTGGCGGTGCTGCGGTTCATGTTCAGCGCCTGTACGGTGACCGGCGATCCGGCGCTGCAACTGGCCAAGGCGGAGGCCGACGCCACCCACGACGTGGTCCGCGCGCGGGTATCCGCGCCGGCCCGACAAATGATGCTCGACGTGCTCCGGGCCGGCGAGGCCCGCGGCGAGGTGCGGCCGGGCGCGGCGACCCCGCTGATCGCCCGGGTCGGCATCGCGGTCGTCGTGTACCAGAACCTCACGGGCCGGGACGGTCTCGACGACGCGTTCATCGAACAGGTCGTCGACGAGGTTCTGCTTCCGCTGGTCCGCAACCCCGACGGCCCGGCGCCGGGGTAGGACGGGCGAGGTCGCCGAGAGCGGGGCGCCTTCCGGCGTGGGCCGGCCACCCTTCGGGCGCGGCAACGGGTACGGACGTCCCGGGGGGCGTCCGTACCCGTGCGGTGCCGAATCGTTGTGCGTTTCGTTCGGCGGTGTCAGGTCGGGGTCAGGGCTTGCTCACTCCCAGGGTGTAGCTGCCCGAGCCGCTGTAGGCGAGCACGATGTAGCGGTAACGACCGGCGGTTCCGTTGTAGGAGATCGTCTCGTCCGCTTCCGGAGTGGTGCCTTCGGCCACCGTGTTCCACGTGGAGCCGTTCCACTTCTGGAGGGTGAGGTCGAAGTCGGCGCCGGCCGGTCCGGTCAGGCAACCGGTGTGCGTGCCGGACGTGGTGGTCTCGTAGTACGAGTTGTCGGGCTGGATCGCCTGGGCACCCGACGCGAGGGTGCCGGAGTAGGTGTTCTGTGCCCCGGCACAGCCCGTCGGCGGGTTGCCGCCGCCCGTGGCCAGGGTCAGACCGTAGGTCTGGAGGATTTCGTTGACCGGCTGGTGGTAGGTCTCGCCGCCGGACGAGCAGTTGCCGGACCCGCCCGAGGTGACGCCCTGGGCCTGGCTGCCGGAGATGAACGACCCACCGGAGTCGCCCGGTTCGGCGCATACGTTGGTGCGGGTGAGGCCGGTGACGGTGCCCTGCGGGTAGGTCACGGACGTGTTGTGCTGTTGGATCGTGCCACAGTGCCAACCGGTCGTGGAGCCGGAGCGGCAGATGGAGGATCCGGCCGGCGACTGGGTGGACCCGGCCACCGGCACCGTGCCGGGATAGCGGTTGACCAGCGCGCGCGGGGTCCAGTTGGCGTTCGTGGCCACCCACGCGTAGTCGTTGCCGGGGAAGGACGATCCCTGGAACGTACCCTGCGCCGCGCCGTTGCCGGTGGTCGTGGAACCGGCCCGGCCGCAGTGTCCGGCGGTGACGAAGCCGCCCTGGGTGCCGCGGGTGATCGGGAATCCGATGGAGCAGCGGGTGTTGCCGTTGATGTTGTACGCGTCGCCGCCGCGCAGATCGGCCAGTACGCGCGGCTGTACGGCGGAGGGCAGGATCTCGACCGCGGCGGCCTCGACTCCGCTGTCCGCGACGAACGCGCGGGTGCGGGCGGGGTCGTGGGACTGGATCACAACCTTGTTGGTCGCGACGTCGACGTACCACAGCGGTGTGTCGGCAGGGGCCCGACGCCGTGCGGAGCGGTCGAGTGCCTCGCGGACCCGATCGAGGTCGGCGAGCGAGTGCGGAACCACGCGCGCGGTGGCGCCGTTGGCCTCGATGGCTCGCACGTCGTGTCGGTCGGTGGTGGCGATCACGAACTGCGCGGTGTCGCCGCTCAGCCAGGCTCCGGCCCAGTGCGCGCCGAGGCGTTGGCGCAGGAGCGGTTCCTGGACGGCGGCCCGATATTCGTTCGCCAGGCGGGATGTGGCGACATCCGGAGTGAGACCGAGGTCGCGTTGGAGGGCCTCGACGATGCCTTCGGGGGCGGCGGGGGCGGGCCCGACGGGGACGACGAGGGCGTCGTCGCCGGAGGAGGGGGGAGTCGGGTCGGCGGTTGCGGTTGCGGTGCCGCCTAGGGACAGGACAGTGAGCAAAGCGGCACAGGACGCGGCCGCGACATGCTTGAGACGCATGGGGACTCCTGTCGAGGGGGACGACAGAAACGTATCTGCGAGCGACGTGACGAGGTACCTGTCAATCGACCCCTAACACGGTGATATGGACGGGCTGTTGCGCTGATGGGCCGGGGTCAGTTCGCCGTTCCGTAGCCCTCGTGGTCGGTGAGCCAGTCGGCATAGTCCGGGGCCTCGCGGACCGCCGCCGCGTGTGCGGCACGGGCCTGTTCGGTCACCAGGGACGCGGTGCGCGCGGCGGGGGCGTGCGGATGCCAGCCGATCAGGTGCCGCCACGAGAGCGGCGTGCCGGCCAGCGCCACCCGGGCGATGCCCGGCGTCGGCGGCATTGTCGCCCGACACAGGCCGACGGCACGGCCGACCTGGCTGAGGTACACGCACGCGGCCACGTCCGTCTCGTAGACCGCCCGCGGGGTGAAGCCCGCCCGCGCGCACGCGGTGAAGAAGCAGTCCTCGAAGCACCCTTCGCCGGGAACGGCGGCCCAGCTGTCGTCGGCGAACGCGGCGAGATCCACCTCTCGCTCGCCGGCGAGCCGGTGGTCGTGCGCGAGCATCAGGAAGACCGGATCCGTGCCCACCTCGCGCCACGCCAGCCCCCCGCCGTACGCCGGGCGGCTCTCGCCGCACGCGCCGAGCAGTACGTAGTCCAGTCGCCCGGTTGCCACCATGGCGGTCAACTCCCGGTTGGACCACGACATGTGTGTGCTCACCGTGTCGGCGCGATGTTCCTCGGCGAGTCGGTCGACCAGACCGCCGAACAGCGGTCCGTGCGTGCCGCCGAGGCGAAATCTGGGTGTCGCCCCCGCCCGATTGGCGAACCGTACGGCTTCCTCCTGGAGTTCCCGGGCAGCGGGTAACAACATTCGGGCCCGGTCCAGCACCAGTTCGCCGAGCGGAGTCAACGTGACCCCTTCGCGGCCGCGCTCGAACAGCGCGCCGCCCAACGCCTTTTCGATCCGTTTGAGTTGCGTACTCAGTGCCGGCTGAGCCAGGCCCAGCACGGCGGACGCGCGGGTCAGACTGCCCGCATCGGCGATGGCCCGAATGGTGCGCAGATGGCGTAGTTCCATGTCCATGCCCGGCAAGGTACGGCCGACCGGCGACGGCGAACAAGATGCCGCCCGGTCGACCGCGCCCTGGTCACCAACCGCGTTTGCAGGCTTCGATGTTCGTGCGCAGGGTCGCGCCGATCGGGGTCAACGTCTCGGGGACGAAGTCGGCCGTCGCGGAGGCGGGAGCGCCGAGCAGTTCCCAGGGGGCGGTCGCATCGAACGTGTCGGCGGGTGCGGAGGTGCCCTTGGCGGCCGTCACCCACGCCTTGTGGGCCATCGGCGCCTGCGCGCCCAGGAGCAGGTCGATCACGAACAGGCCCTCGGCGCACGTGATTTGGGGAGCGACGTGGTGCTTCCAGTGGTAGGGCGGGTGCATGCCGCCGCCGCTGGGCGCCACCACCCAGCGTTTGCACAGGTGCAACCGGGCCCAGTCCGGGTGAGTGTTCTCGAACCATTCGCAGACGGCGTGCGCGAGGAATTCACAGCCGTCCTGCGTCGCGCTCCGCGGGACGACCAGCGCGCCCGTGAGTGCGCGCCACACCGCGGTCAGTTCGGCGAGGGTCGGTGCCGGGGTCGCGGGTGCCGCGAGCTTGGCCGCCTTCGCGTCGCACAGCACGATCACGTCGGGGACGAGGGCCGCCCGGGAGTGGAGCCAGGTCCGCACCTGGCCGATGCACATGGTGCTTTTGGCCAGGGGCAGGTCGTTGCCGAGTACGAGCGCGGTTTGACGAAACGTCAGGAGAGGGGTGTCGGGGGTCACTCCGCCGAAGTTGTCCATACGGTCCTCGATGGCCTCCGTGAGCTGCCCCGGCGTCATATGGGCGATCGCCGTCGGACCCAGTTCCGTGAACTGCACATCGGGGAGCGGCGAGGAGCCTTTCTTCGGCTCGGCCACGGGAGCCGGGGTGCGCGGTTTGGGCTTGGTCGAGGCTTCCGCCTTGGCCCGTTCGGCCCGGACTTGCGTTTGCCGCCGCTTTTCCTCCTCGGCCTCGGCGCGCCTTTGCTCCATCTCTTGCGCGAGGAGGAAGTTGGCGGGCCTGGTGAAGCGGTGGGGCTGGGGTTGGGGTGTGGGGCCCGGTACGGGTTGGACCTCCGGTGGGGCCGCTGGGTGAGGCGGGGGTGCCGGTACGTCTGCCGCCGGCGTGTCCGCCGCGGGTGCGGGAACCGTGGTGTGTGCGTCGGTTCGGACGCGCTTGGTGTCGTCGTCCGGGCCTCGCTCGCCCTGCGACGCTTCGACGCCCTGACTGCTCGGATTCTTCAGATCGCGATCGCGCTTCATGGATCATCCCCCCGGAAGTCCGTCCACCCTGAGGCCCAGCGTAGCGACCGGCATGTCGGCCGACACGGAAACCGCGATTCCGCTCGGCCGTGTTCGGATCGGCCCGGTCCGATGACGGATGGCCGGATGGCCGGATCCAGGTGCATGCGAGGTACTTTCCAGTGGTGCGTCCTCCGGGGATCCCGTTGATTGTCCTCCGCGGGCGTGGGGTCGGAACTTCCAGGCATGGGAGCGGAGTTACCGGGTAGCCGAGGAACGCAGACCCGCGCTTCCGGTTACGCGAAGACAGGACACCCATGTCGACTCCCTTGATTCTCGGGCGCCGCGCGGAACTTCCCACCGAGCAGCATCGGTCGCGGTTGCCCGAACACCACTACGACCCGATCGCATGCGTCAACGTCGTCGCCGACGGCAGACTCCTCATCGACGCTGCGGCCCCCCGCCTGATCGCCGAGTACACCCGAACCCAGGAGCCCTCCGGCCTCAAGCAGGACGACTGAGCCGAACCCCACGCCCCGCCACACCCGCGCGCCGGAGCTGGATCCGGGCGGGGGCGGCGGGGCGTATCACTGTGCGATGGTGTGTCCGTGTGCGGTCAGGTGAGGGTGATCAGGTCGAGGTAGGTGTCGCTCCACAGGTCCTCGTCCGCGTCGGGGAGCAGCAGGACGCGGTCGGGGCGCAGGGCGTCGATGGCGGACGGGTCGTGGGTGACCATCACGATCGCGCCCGGGTAGGTGCCGATCGCGGCCAGGACCTCGGTGCGGGACGCGGGGTCGAGGTTGTTGGTGGGTTCGTCGAGGAGCAGGACATTGGTGCCGGAGTGGACCAGTCCGGCCAGGGCCAGGCGGGTCTTCTCCCCGCCCGAGAGGACTCCGGCGGGCTTGTCGGCGTTGTCTGCGGGAAACAGGAACGCGCCCAGTACGTGCCGCACTTCGCCGTCGGTCAGGTGTGGGGCCGCGGCGGCGAGGTTGGCCCGGACCGTGCGGGTGGTGTCGAGGGTGTCGTGTTCCTGGGCGAAGTAGCCGAGGCGTAGGCCGTGTCCGGATACCACCCGGCCCACGTCCGGTTGTTCGTGGCCGGCCAGGATGCGCAGCAGCGTGGTCTTGCCCGCGCCGTTGGGTCCGAGGATCACCAGGCGGCTGCCGCGGTCGACGGCCAGATCCACGCCGTTCAGGACCCGGTGTTCGCCGTAGGACTTGGTGAGGCTGACGGCGCCGAGTGGTATGCGGCCGCACGGGGCGGGTTCGGGCAGCCGGATGTGCGCGGTCTTCTCCGTCGGCCGGGTGGGTTCCAGTGCGGCGAGCATCCGGTCGGCACGCCGCGCCATGCTCCTGGCGGTGACGGCGGTGGCCGCGCGCGCCTTCATCCGGTCCGCCTGGGCGTGCAGGGACGCGGCCTTGCGCTCGGCGTTCGACCGTTCCCGGGCGCGACGGCGCCGGTCCGCCTCGCGCTGGGTCAGGTGGGTCGCCCAGTCGGTGTTGTGGATGTCGATCGTCGCGCGCTGCGGGTCGAGGTGGAAGACGCGGTTGACCACGGCGGCCAGGAGATCGGTGTCGTGACTGATGATCACCAGGCCGCCCCGCCGGCCCCGCAGGAAGGTGCGCAGCCAGGTGATCGAATCGGTGTCGAGGTGGTTGGTCGGCTCGTCCAGGAGGAGGGTGCCCTCGGCGCCCGCGAACAGGATGCGGGCCAGTTCGACGCGGCGGCGCTGTCCGCCGGAGAGCGCGCCGATCGGCTCGCCCAATATCCGTTCGGGCAGGCCGAGTCCGGCCGCCACCCGGGCGGCCTCGGCCTCGGCGGCGTAGCCCCCACCGGCCTGGAAGGCGGCCTCGGCGCGGTCGTAGGCGCGCATCGCCCGCTCCAGCGCGGCGGGCCCGTCGGCATCGGCCATCGCGACCTCGGCCCCGCGCAGCGTGCGCAGCGCTCGATCGAGGTCGCGGGCGGACAGTATCCGGTCGGTGACGGTGATGCCGGGATCGGCGGCGCGGGAGTCCTGCGCGAGGAAGCCGACCGGGCCGGTGTGCGTGATCGTCCCGGCGGCGGGGCGTGAGCGGCCGGCGAGGGCGGTCGCGAGGGTGGTCTTGCCCGCGCCGTTGCGGCCGACCAGGCCGATGCGGTCGCCGGGGGAGACGGTGAAGGAGATGTCGGAGAGCAGCAGGCGGGCGCCCGCGCGCAGCTCGACACCGCGAACGGTGATCATGAAGTAACGCTCCGAAAAAGCAAAAGGACACACTTCTGACGCGGAAGTGAGTCCTTCGCTAGGAAATTCGGGGCGTAGACATGTCACCACCGTAGCCGACACCGCGGGACTGCCCCAGCCATTAACCCGAAGGCTCGGGCAGACGCCTCACCGTCGTGGACGTGCGTGTCAACCCGCCTGCACCGAGGGATGCGCCGCCGTCGGGCCTATCGGTGTCGTGATCGGCGCGGATCGGTCGTATTCCGTGGCCGGGTAGACCTGCGTCGCGCTCGCCGACGTCGCGCCGATCAGAACGAGCAGGGGAGTGGTGGCCAGGGCGAGCGCGAAGGCGATGCGGGGTGACTTCACGAGTGATCGACCCTTTCGAGATGACGCACCGGGCGGGTGGTCGCGATTTCGATGCGTCAACAGTGCCGGCCTCCGCCATGGCGGCGTAACCCGCGAAAGTTGGTGATGGTGATCCGAAGGGTGCAGATCCCTACGCGGCTGCGCCCGGGCCCGGTAGGGGGTCGATGTTGGTTGCGTGCATGGGGTTCCCGCAGTGGGTGCAACGTAGTTCGGCGGTGCTGATTTCGCCGCACGTGTGGTGGCGGTACAGCACCGGTGGGCCCGCCTCGCCCGCGAGCCATTTGTCGCCCCAGCCGGTCATGACCATGAGCAGGTCGACCAACTCGGTGCCCTTCTCGGTCAGAACGTATTCGTAGCGCGGTCGCCGGTCGTAGGGGCGCCGCTCCAGTACACCGTGTTCGACCAGGTGGTTCAGCCGCTCCGTCAGGACCTTGCGGGAGATCCCGAGGTCGGCCTGAAGCTGTTCGAAGCGGGTGAGCCCGACCCATACGTCGCGCAGCACCAGCGGCGACCAGGGCTCGCCGATGACATCGAGGGTTCGGGCGATCGAGCACGCCATTTTGCTGAAGTCCGTCCGCTGCATGAGAGCAGTCTAGCAATCGGAGTTCCCTGAAGGAACTTGAGCTGCTACGGTTTCAGCGTCTCCTGAAGGAACTCCAGAGAGGGATGCCGAAGATGAGCAAGGTCATCAGCAGCCACGCGGTGTCGGTCGACGGCTACATCACCGGTCGCGAGCCCGGCCCGGGGCGCGGGCTCGGTGCCGGGGCGATGCTCTTCGACTGGTACTTCGACGGCGAAACGCCCAGCCGGGTGTTCGACGGCTTCCGGCAGAGCGAGCCGAGCGCGCGGGTCTTCGACGCCCTCGCCGGGCGGATCGGCGCGGTCGTGGCCGGGCGCAACACCTACGAGGACTCCGACCACTTCGGCGGCGGCAGCCCCCACCCGGCGGCCCGGCTGTTCGTCCTCAGCCACCGCCCCGCGCCGGAGATCACCGAGCGGCAGACCCTGATCGCCACCGGAATCGCCGACGCGATCGCCGCGGCCCGCGAGGCCGCCGGCGACAAGGACGTCGCGCTCATGGGCGGCGGCGTCCTGGCCGAGGGGTTGACGGCGGGGCTCGTCGACGAGGTGATCCTCCATCAGGTGCCGGTCCTGCTCGGTGAAGGCCGGCCGTTCTTCCGGGAGTTGCCCGAACACGTGCGCCTGCGTCTGGTCGATGCCGTCCCGGCGCCCGGCGTCACCCACCTCCACTACGCGGTGGAGCGGTGACCCCCGCCGCCGACCCGATCGCACCGCTCGCCGACCACGAGCACGACCACGAGTACGAGTACGAACACGAGAAGCCCAACCGGAACCGACCCGAGGAGACCACCGCCATGCTCGACCCCGAAGTGCGCCGCGTACTCGACGGAACCCCGATCGCCCACCTCGCCACCGTCCTCCCGGACGGCGCCCCGCATTCGGTCCCCGTGTGGATCGGTACGCACGGCGACCACATCGTGATTTTGACCGGCCCGGACAGCCGCAAGGCCCGAAACCTGCGCCGCGACCCCCGAGTCGCGCTGTCCCTGACGCCGGACGACGACCCGTTCCGCCCGATCGCCATCCGCGGCCGGGTCGTCGAATGGCTCGACGGCGACGCGGGCTGGGCGGTGGTCGACCGCGTGGCCGCCAAGTACATCGGTCGGCCGTACTCGCGAGACCAACGGCGTGTCGTCGCGATCATCGAGGCGGAGCGGCAGGCGGTGGGGATGTCGTGACCGGCAACGGCGGGGGCGCGGGGAGGGCCGTTCGGGGCCGGCGGCCCGTCGTCGTCTCAGCCCCGACCGCGCTCCTCGTACGGGCTGTGCATCGTGAGGTAGCGGATCTCCAAGTCCTGCTCCAGGTAGTCCATCCGGTGCTCCCAGAAATCCTGGAGATGAGGCAGGGCCAGGTGGGCGTCCAGATCCGCTCGGCTGCGCCAAGCCTCGTAGAAGACGAACACGCCCGGCGCGTCGAGGTCTTCGTGGAAGTGGTACTCCAGGCAGCCGGGCTCGCGCCGGGTCGGCTCGACGAACGACAGCAGCAGCCGGCGCAACTCCTCCGCGCGCTCCGGCTTGGGCCTGGCGATACCGACCAGGGTGAATGGCTGTCCCACGGGGGTCCCCTTCTCGAAGGTAAGACGTATCTCGTACCTTGGAGACGTTAGTGATCATGAAGGTACGATGCAAATCGTATCTTCGAGAAGGGTGCGGGCACCCGCGCTACGGCCCCGTGGGCAGATGGATCAGTCCCGCATCGGTGCCGCGGAAGCCGCAGGCATCGAAGTAGAAGCGTCGCAACTCCGGTTCGAAATCGACATGCAGCCACTCGCAGCCCGCCGCGCGTGCCTGCTCCGCCGCGAGGCGGACGACGGCCGTTCCGATGCCGCGATGCTGGTACGAGCCCCGCGTCTTGGTGTCGATCAGGAACGCGTGGTCCTCGCCATCCCATGCCACGTTCACGAAGCCGACCAGGAGTCCCGCGCCGTCACGGGCGCTCACCCAGCCGAGGCTGTGCGGCTCGATCCGGCTCCACCAGCCGGCAACGGCATTGCCCCCGTGTGATCGGACGAGGTCGACCATCTCGTCGTCGGTGATGGGATCGCGCCAGGCGTAGGAGATCGTTTCGCTCATCCCGACAGCATCGCCAACCCGAGCCTTCGCGCAACCGCTTTTGATCCCGGGTCTGCTCGACGCGATCCCTGCCGACAACGGCCCCGTCGGGAGGGGTCAGATGCAGGTGAGCCTCGGTGCCGCCCAGTCGGCGTGGTCGTGGTCGATGCCGTTGCCGCCGTCGGTGACGGCGAGGGTCAGTGTTCGGCCCCCGGTCAGGTCGGCGGTGAGTGTTTTGGCCCCGTCCGACGTGGTCAGTACCCCGCTGTCCGCGACCTTCGTCTCGTCCCGGTAGATCCGAAAGACGACCGCCCCGGTCGAGGTGCTTTCGTCGTCGACGCCGACGTCCACGGTCAGGCCGGTGCAGCGGGCGCCGAGGTGGTAGGTGATGGTGCCTACGGCGTGTGCGCCGAGGCCCTTGGCGTAGACGGTGCCGTTGATGGTCAGTGCCCTGCCGTCGCCGGCCGCCCGCTCACCGTTGCTGCGGTCCTTCTCCACCGGCCCCCAACCGTTGAGCATGCCCGTCCAGGGGAGGTCGGACAGGTGGGAGGTGCCGGCGGGCGGAAGTGGGGCCGGGCCGGGGGTGATTCGGTACGCGACCGTGCCGTGGGCGGGTACGGAGGCGCCGAACGTGCCGGTGGTGTTCGTGGAAGCGACCTTGGTCCACAGGTCCTTCAGCCGGTACGGCCCGCGGTTGGCGATGCCCAGCGCGTCCGCGGTGGTGGAGATCGTGGCGGTACTTCCCGTCTCATTGGTCAGCGAGACGGCCCGGTCGCCGTTGGCCAACTCCTTGACCATGACCACCAGGCCGGAGTTGTTCGCGACCACGGTGCCCTGCCTGCCCAGGGGGTCCTGGTCGACGGCGATCACGTCGGCATTGGAGAGGATCGAGAGGGTTTCCGCGCTCGCCTTGCGCAGATCGGTCCCGATCAGCAGGGGCGCGGACATCATCGACCAGAGGGTGAAGTGGGTGCGGTACTCGGTCGCGGTCATGCCGCCGTTGCCGACTTCCAGCATGTCCGGGTCGTTCCAGTGACCGGGGCCGGCGTACGGGGCGAGCGGCTGGTTGCGGTGGGCGATGCCGATCATCGAGGACCAGTTGTCCGAGATGTCGCCCGTGGTGCGCCACAGGTGAGCGATCGGGGCGGCCCACTCCCAGACCTTGTTCTGGCCCCAGTCGCAGATGGAGTAGACGATGGGTCGGCCGGTGGCGCGCAGGGCGTCGGCCATGTCGGTGTAGCGCTTTCTCGCGTCCACGCCCTGGTTGTTGCAGTTGTCGTACTTGAGGTAGTCGACGCCGAAGGAGGCGAACAGGTTCGCGTCCTGGCGCTCGTGGTCGAGGCCGCCGGGGAATCCGGCGGTGTTGCAGGTCTTGGTGCCGGCGCTGCTGTAGATGCCGAACTTGAGGCCCTTGCCGTGTACGTAGTCGGCGACGGCCTTGATGCCGTGCGGGAAGCGCACCGGATCGGCGACCAGGTTGCCCGCCGCGTCCCGGGCGGGCAGGGCCCAGCAGTCGTCGAGGTTGACGTATTGGTAGCCGGCGGCTTTGAGTCCCTTGGACACGAACAGGTCGGCGATGCTCTTGACCATGGCCTCGTCGAACTCGGCCCGGCAGTGGGTCGAGTTCCAGTTGTTGAATCCCATCGGGGGGACGACGGCCTGGCCGTCGGGCGCGGCGGCGGCCGACGGGGCGGCGACGACGGAGACGCCGGCCAGTGCGGCCGTGCCCACCATCGGGGCCAGCAGTGGCAGTGCGGTGAGGGTGGCCGCGAGGCGGCGGATGAGGGTGGTTCGTACCTTGTGCACGGACGGCTCCAGTGCTCGGGGATTCGAGAGAGCGCAGGTGCGGAATGGTGCGTTGGTACGTGCGGATTCGTGCGGATTCCTTCGGTCGTGCGGTCGTGCGGTCGTGCGGTCACGCGGTGATGCGGTCGAATGGCCGGGCCGAGGGCGCGCCGAGTGAACGGCGCAACTACCGGGCGCCGACGGGAAGTTCCTACGTCGGCAGCCCCACCGCCCGTTCCCCGTTGCGGCGTTGTTGAATGACGACGGCGACGACGAGGAGGGCGCCCTGCGCGACGTTTTGCCAGAACGAGTTGACGCCGACGACGTTGAGGCCGTTCTCCAGCGCGCCGAGGAGGAAGACGGCCAGGAGTGTGCCGCCGACGCCGCCCTTGCCGCCCTTGAGGGCGCAACCACCCAGTGCGGCCGCCGTGATGGCCTTGAGCTCCAGGCCCTCACTGCCGGACGTGGGCTGGCCGGATCCGGTGCGCGCGGTCAGGATGACGCCGGCGATCGCCGCGACGACGCCGACGAGGGCGTACACGGACACCAGATACTTGTTGATGTTGATGCCCGCGAGGCGCGCGGCGGTGTCGTTGCCGCCGATCGCGTAGATGTTGCGGCCGATGTCGGTGTACTTGAGCAGGACGTGCACGGCGATGGCGACCACCGCCAACGTCCAGATCTGGACGGACAGTCCGAGGATCTTGCCGCGCGCGACGAAGATGAAGAAGTCGTCGCCGAGCACGTAGCCCTGGGCCCGGCCGCCCGCGAGGAGTTGGGCGACACCCTTGTACGCGGCGAGGGTGGCGAGAGTGGCGATGACGGGGTTGACCCGGCCGTACACGATGACGATCCCGTTGACCACGCCCGCCGCGATGCCGACCCCGATCGCGGCGAGGATGCCCAGGGCGGCGTTGCCGTCGGTGGAGGTGAAGGCCATCGCGCTGACGACGGAGGCGATGCCGGCCTGCGAGCCGACGGAGATGTCGAGCGCGCCGCAGATGATGACCACGGTCTGGACCACGGCGAGCAGACCGGTGACCGCGACCGTGTCGCCGATGACGGTCATGTTGGCCCGGGTCAGATAGCCGTCGTCGAGCCAGGTGAACGTGCCGACGACGACGATGAGCGCGCCGATGAGGCTGGTGTTCTGTGCGCCGACGGCGCCGGCGACCCGGCGGGGCAGCGCGCGGGCATGGGCGCCGCCGGTGGATGTGGCGGGCATCGGCGGCGGCGCGTCGGTCGTGGTGGTCATGTCGGGTTCCCCTGGGTAGGTTCGGCGAGGTCGAATGCCATGGCGAGGGCGAGGACGGCCTCCTCGTCGGCGTCGGCGCGGTCGAGTTCGCCGGTGATCCTGCCGTTTTGCATCACGACGATGCGGTCCGCGAGGCCGAGTACCTCGGGCAGTTCGGAGGAGATGACGAGGATGGCGACGCCGGCCGCGGCCAACTCGTCGATCAGGCGGTAGATTTCGGCCTTGGCGCCGATGTCGATGCCGCGTGTGGGCTCGTCCAGGATCAGGATCTCGGGCCGGCGGGCGAGCCAGCGGGCGAGTACGACCTTCTGCTGGTTGCCGCCGGACAGTTTGCGTACCTCGTGGTCGAGGGACGGGGTTCGTATTTCGAGGCGGTCGACGAACTCCCGGGCGAGGCGCCGTTCGCGGCGCGCGCCGACGAAGCGGAAGCGGCGCAGCCGGTCGAGGACCGCGACGCCGATGTTGTAGCGAACCGAGCCGGTCAGGAACAGTGCCTGCGCCTTGCGCTCCTCGGGTGCGTAGCCGATGCCCGCGCGCACCGCGTCGCGGGGCATGCGCAGGCGCAGCGGCCGGCCGTCGACGCGTATCTCGCCGGAGCGGATCGGCACGTCGCCGACCAGTGCGGCGGCGAGTTCGGATCGACCGGCGCCGACCAGCCCGGCCAGGGCGACGACTTCGCCCTCGCGGACGTCGAGGTGTATGTGCGACACGTCGTCGGTACCGACGTCGCGCACCTCCAGGACGACCCGGTCGCGTGCACTGCGGTTGCGGGCGAACAGCGCCGACAGGTCGCGTCCGACCATCAGGCGTACCACCTCGCCCTCGTCGGTGCGTGCGGCGTCGCGGATGCCGGCCAACTCGCCGTCGCGCAGGACCGCGACGCGGTCGGCGAGGCGGAAGATCTCCTGCATGCGGTGCGAGACGTAGACGATGGCCAACCCCCGGTCGCGCAGGCGCCGAATGAGGCCGAAGAGCGTTTCCACCTCGTGTTCGGACAGCGACGAGGTCGGCTCGTCGAAGGCCAGCACGGCGGCCTCGGTGGTGAGGGCGCGCAGGATCTCGACGAGTTGGCGCTGCGCGGGGGACAGCCGCGAGCCGAGGGTTTCGGGGGCGATGGCGTGTGCGAATCCCAGGCGTTCCAGGTCGGAGCGCATACGCCGGTACAGGGTGGCGCGGTCGAGGAGGCGGCCCGGTTTGCGGGGCAGCGCGCCGATGTAGACGTTCTCCGCGACGCTGACGTGCGGGACGATCTCGGGTTCCTGGGGGATGACGCGGATGCCGTGCCGGCGGGCGTCGGCGGGGCTGTGCAGTACGCGAGGGATGCCGGCGACGAGGACCCGGCCGCGGCCGGGTCGATGGTCGCCGTTGATGATTTTGATGAGGGTGGACTTGCCGGCGCCGTTCTCCCCCATGAGCGCGGTGACGGTGCCGCGGGGGAAGTCCAGCGTGATGCCCCGCAGGGCGTGGACTCCGGCGAAGTCCTTGTGGATGTCCTCGACGGCGAGCGCTGGGCCCGGGAGGTCGGGGGATGGGTTCTTCGTCATGGCTGGACCTCGAGGGCGTCTCGGGAGGTCGCGGCGGCCCGTGGGGGGCGCCGGGTCGCCGCGACCCGGTCAGGGGCGACGACGGGCGGGACGGCGCGGTTGCATGTCGGGCCCGCTCACGTGCACTTGAGGCCGGATTGTTGCCAGTCGGCGGGGTCGACCATCTTCGTCGTCGCGAACGCCTCGGCGGGGAAGGGTTTTCCGTTTTTGAGCCGATCGACCATGGTCTGTACGGCGAGGCCGCCGACCTCGTAGCCGTTGATGAACAGCGCGGCCTTCATCCCGCTCGGCTTGCCGGAACCCCAGTCCTTGCACGCCAGATAGCCGCCCAGTCCCACGCCGATCACGTCGGCGGCGCCGTAGCCGCCGTTTTGCAGCGCGGTGACCGCGCCGGTGACGTTCTCGTCGTTGCAGCCCCACACGATCCAGTGCTTCACCGAGCGATTGCCGCTCATCGTGGCCGCCGTCTTGTTCTGCGCGTCGGGAGGGGTGTTGTCGGTGCCGACCTTGAGCACCTTGATGTCCGCGCCGGTCGCCTGCTTGAAGGCTTCACGGGCGGCGTCGACCCGGTCGGTGCACACGGTCACGTCCTGTTTCCAGGTGGCGATGATCGCGGTGTCGGCGGGATTCCAGCCCGACTTCTTGAATTCGTCGGCGGCGCGCCCGCCCACCTGGGTGCCCATCTGGGGGCCGCTGAAGCCCACGCGCGAGACGAGTTTGTCCTTGGCGCACTTGGTCGGGTCGGGGCCGGTGAGGCAGATCTGGTCGTCGGACGCGAGCAGGGGCGCGCCGCCCTTGCCGGCGATGTCGACGACCTGCGGTCCCACGGCGGGATCGGGCACGACGATCACGACGCCGTTGTATTTCTGGGCAATTGCCGCCTGGACCTCGCTGACAGCCTTGTTGGTGTCGTTGCCGAGGTTGACGACCTTGAGATCGACGCCGAGTTCCTTGGCCTTGGCGCGGGCGCCGTCCGCTTCGTCGACGAAGTACTGCTGGTCGCCCTGCTTTTGCAGATAAGCGATCTTGATCGTGCCGGATAACGAAGCCGGCGGGCCCGAAGGCGAGCCGGAGCCGGCGTTGTCGTCCTTGCCGGACGAACATGCGGTGAGCGTCGCGGCGAATGCGAACGCCGCCACCATCGCGGCCGCCCGCCGGGTGCGTCTGCGGTGCGTCATGATCAGCCCCTGTGAAGGTCGGCGGCCTGCGAGGACCGCGGGGGAGTGCCGTGACCTGCGGAAGAGCGGGATGTGCTGGTAATGGAAACGTCGATCTTGAAATCGAACACGGTATGCGCCGTATTCACTCGTAACGCGACTCACATATCTAGCAGTTCAAACATTAACCAACAAGCCCCGATTTGGTAAAACTCCTGCCGGGAGCGCTCCTCACGTGCGGGAATGGCCGTGCGCACGCGAGTATTTCCCGATGCCGAAGTCGGGTGTGATAAACGAACACTGCTATGTTGGAAATTGTTGGATATCCAGGGGCGGGAGGATCGGGGATGCTGGCACGGCAGCGACAAAACACGATCTTGGAGATGATCGCCGATCAGGGATCCGTCCGGGTCGCCACGCTGGTGCGGAAATTCGGCGTCTCGGACATGACGATTCGACGCGACCTCGAGGTGCTGGCCGGGCAGGGACTGATCGCCAAGGTGCACGGCGGCGCGACCTCGCGGGACGGCAGCTCGACCGAGGAACCGGGGTTCGTACGCAAGTCCGGACTCCAGGCCGCGGAGAAGGAGGCGATCGCCCGCCGCGCCGCCGCCATGGTCGCGCCCAACAGCGCCATCGCGCTGTCCGCGGGGACGACGACCTGGACGCTGGCCCGGCAACTCGTCGACGTCCCCGGACTGACCGTGGTCACCAACTCGATTCCGGTCGCGGACGTCTTCCACCAATCGGGCCGCTCCGACCAGACCGTGGTGATCGTGGGTGGCGTACGTACACCCTCGGACGCGTTGGTGGGCCCGGTCGCGGTCGCGGCCCTGCGCAGCCTCAACGTCGACATGCTCATGCTGGGTGTACACGGCATCAGCCCGCGCGTCGGATTCACCACGCCCAACCTCCTGGAGGCGGAGACGAATCACGCCCTCGTACGCGCGGCCCGCCGCCTGGTCGTGGTCGCCGACCACACCAAGTGGGGCCTGATCGGGATCAGTACGATCGCCCAACTCGGCGACGCCGACACGCTGATCACGGATACGGGTGTGCCCCAGGAGGCGCGCGAGCAACTGGGCGAGCACATCGAGGACCTCGTCGTGGTCGACCCGGTCGAGCCCGCCTCCCCCTGACGGGGCATCACGCGAGCGCTGCCCTATGCGGGGTCGGTGCGCGGTGCCGGAGGCGCGGCCGGGTCCTGCGCCGGGAGCAGGGCGATGCCCGACCTGAGCCGCACGGCGCCCGGCAGATCCAGGCCGCATCGGCGACTGGCGACGACCGCCTCCTGCATGGCCAGCGTGCCGGTGGTCGTACAGGTGCCGCAGCGCAGCGATTCGAGGCGGGCCCGGCGGACGACCGCCAGCATGCCCTCGACGTCGAACGCGACGGTGAGGCGGAGGTCCAGGGTGCCGACCCGGACGCCGTCGACCTTCAGGTCCACGCAGGGACGATGCGTGGACGTGACCCGGTGGGTGGCCAGCGCGACGACCTCCTCCGTGTCCGGTGCGGCCCGAGTACGTCGCGCCGCCGCGACGAGCGCGCCGTGCTTGACCCATCCGGCGGCCAGCAGGTCGACGAGATCCATGCTCAGGAAGCCGTCGACCATCGAGGCGACCTCACGCTCGACGGTCCGGCCGGCATCGTCCGTGAGGCCCCGGGCGCCGCGGCCGAGCATCGCGGCGACCTCGTGGTCGTGAGCCGCGTCGACGAGCGTTTCCGCGGCGGCTTCACCGTCGCCACCGAACAGCAGTTCGCGTACGGATGTGGGAAGCGGCACGGTGTCGGTCATGGATCCACTTCCTTGATGGTCTGTTCCCCGGGGTCCGAGCGCGGTTCCAGCCGCACCGTTCGGCTCGTTCCGCCCGTGTCCGCGACGTCCTGCACCCCGTCGGATACGAGCCCCGATCGCATGACGGCGCGGAAGTGCCGACGTGTCCAGCGTGGTCCGCGCCCCCGGCGGAAGACGCCCACGTAGCCCACGAGGGCCACCACCAGGAACACGCCGGCCGCCACCGTCCCGATCATCCAGCCCGAACTCGCGCCGGCACCGGTGCCCGGCACCGCGGTCGCCGACGACGAAGTACCGGTCGCGGTCGGCCGGGACGAGCCGGGTCCGACACCCGTGCCGACCCCGAAGGAGGCGGAGGCGTCGCCGCCGCCACATCGCGCCGAAACCTTGTGGGCCCCCTTCGACGCGTCCTTCGGAACCACGAGCCGGACGCTGAAGCCGCCCCCCTTCGGGGCCGCCGGCACATCGCGGGCGGCGATCGCGGCACCGTCCCACAGGACGTCGACCCGGGACCCGGGACCACACGCCGGGAAGCCCGACCCGGTGACCGTCACCGTCGTACCGGCGCCACCCGTCGCGGGGGCCAGGACCAGAGCCGGCCGCGATCGGGGGTCGGGGGTGGTCGGGGGCGTGGTCCGGCCGGACGGCGGCGCGCTCTTCGAAGGCGGTGGCGTCGTCGTCCCCTGAGGACGCGGCACCACGGGGGAGGGGCTGTACGGCGGATAGGTGACCGGTGGAGGTGGTGGCGGAGGGGGTGGCGGTGGAGGCGGCGGAGGTGGAGGCGGCGGAGGGGGTGGCGCCGGTGGCGGGTTCGGTGCCACGTGGGCGTGCGCGAAACCCGGCAGCGCCACGACTGCGGCACCGACGCCGAGCAGGGCACCCAACAACCCCGAGACCACGACGACTCGCCTGCTCCGCCCGGTCCCCGGGCGTCGGGTGGGATCCTCGGACTCCTTCACCGCCGATGCCGATCCTTCCGCGTGTCCGCGACCCGAGAGCAGGCTCGCGACTCGATCGGGGCCGTACGAAAGCGCGTTCCGGTACGCGACGCACCGGCGCGACTCCCGTCCAGCCAAACATGGGCCCGCACGCATCGCATCCGGATACGCCGGTATGGCGGAGCGCCGGATCTCTTCGGGTGAGTGGCGGGCGCTCGGGCCTCGATATATGCGATGTTCAAATGTCTGACGTTTGTATGTATGCTCTTTCCATGAAGCGCATCAGTACACCGCGGCGGTCCGCGAGCCTGGCCTCGCAGCTCGTGGACAGCCTTCGTTCGCACATCGAGGCGGGGGGATGGCCCGTGGGCACCCGAATCCCGCCGGAGCAGGCCCTCATGGAGGAGCTGGGGGTCGGCCGCAGCACGCTGCGGGAGGCACTTGGCGCGCTCGTGCACCTGGGCCTGCTGGAAGCCCGGGTCGGGGACGGCACCTACGTCCGCGCGTCGAGTGAGCTCCAGTCGGTCATGGTGCGGCGGGCGGGTTCCGCGCAGCGGGACAACGTGCTCGAACTGCGCACCGTCCTGGAGGAGTACGCCTCGGGAGCCGCCGCGCTGCGCCGCACCGAGGAGCAACTGGGCCAACTCAGGGAGCTGTTGGCCGACGCCGACGCGGCCTGCGCCGGGGCGGACGTGACCGCGGCCGGGAACGTCGACGCGCTGTTCCATCGGGCCGTCGTCCGGGCGAGCGGAAACGACCTGCTGATCGAGGTGTACGACCATCTCGGTACGGCCCTCACCGCCCACCTCGGCGGCTTGTCCTGGGACGCCGCCGGCGCCGAGAAGCACGCGGGACTGCACCGGCGGCTCGTCGACGCGATCGAGGCCCGGGACGAGAGCGGCGCCCGCGACGCGGCGGCGGCGATCGTCGGGCTCACCCGCGACCACGAGGCCGAGGCGTCCCGAACGGCGGAGGCGAGGTGAACCCGCGGTCGTCGACGGCCCGCCCGCTCACCCCCTCGACATCGCCGGCCCCCGACCGGACCCTGCCCGCCGTGTCGATCGGGCTCGTCGTCGCGATCTGCCTCGTGGCGGCGAACCTGCGCACTAGTCTCACCGGCGTCGGCACCCTGCTGCCGGCGATCGAGCACGGCAGCGGCCTGACCGCGAGCTGGGGCGGCCTGCTGAGCACCCTCCCGCTGCTGACCTTCGCCGCGACATCCCCGCTGGTGGCCCGGGCCTCGCACCGGTTCGGCAGCGCGCGCCTGCTGGTGGCCGCCCTCGGCGCGCTGACCGTCGGCACCGTGGTCCGCTCGTTGCCCTCGGTGATCTGCCTGTTCGCCGGCACCGTGATCCTGTCCGCGGCCATCGCGTTCGGCAATGTGCTGCTGCCCGCGCTGATCAGGCGCAGCGTGCCCGCGCACCGCATTCAGGGCGTCAGTGCCCTCTACATCACGGTCATGGGCGTCACGGCCGCGGTCTCCTCCGGGATCTCCGCGCCGCTTTCGCACACCCTGCCGGGTTCCTGGCACACCGCTCTGGCCTGGGGCGTCGCGTTCAGCGTCGCGGCGTTCTTCGTCTGGCTGCCCCGGATGCGGGGGGACAAGCCGCAGACCGACGCCGGCGTGACCCGCAGTCCGGTCCCCTGGCGGTCGCGACTCGCCTGGCAGGTCAGCATGTTCATGGGCCTGCAGTCCCTGGCCTTCTACACCGCCGTCGCGTGGCTGCCCAGCATCTTGATCCACCATGGCGCCGGCAGCACCACGGCCGGATGGATGCTCTTCTACTACCAGCTGATGTCACTGGCCTCCGGCAGTCTCCTGCCCCTGTTCACCCGGGGCCGGCGCGACCAACGCCGGACCGCGGCCGGGGGGTCGATCGTGCTGGCCGCCGGCTTCGTGGTGTTGCTGTGCGCGCCCGCGCTGTCCGTCGTCGCGTGCACCCTGCTCGGCCTGGGCGGAGGCGTGTGCCTCGTCCTCGCACTCACCTTTCAGAGCCAACGCGCCGGCAGCGCCGGCGAGGTCGCCGCGTTGGCGGGCATGGCGCAGTCGATCGGCTACCTGGTGGCCGCGTCGGGGCCGCTCCTCCTCGGCATCCTGCACGACGCCACGAACAGTTGGACCCTGCCGCTCGTGGTCCTGATCGTGCTCTGCGTCGCGATGGCGGGTGCCGGGTACGGCGCGGGCCGGGATCGCCAAGTGCGGTACTCCGCTCGTTGACCGCGCGCATGCGCGTGCGCGTCGGACGCGGCGCGCACGCCCCCGGCCGGGGGCGTGATCACCCTCCTTCGAGTTCCGCGCGCACCGTGGCGGCGATGCGGGTGAGCGCGGCGCCGAGATGGCGGCGTTGAGCAGTGCCGAGGGGATCGAACACGAGCCGCTTCACCTGTGCGACGTGTTCCGGCGCGCTCGCGACGAGCTTTTGCCTGCCGGCGTCGGTCAGGGTGGCGAGGGTGTACCGGCCGTCGCCGGGGTCGGGCCGGCGGACGACCCAGTCGCGCGCCTCGAAGCGGTCCATCGCCTTCGACAGGCGCGGTTGCGTGCTGTCGCACTCCCGGGCCAGGTCGCTGAGCCGCATCGTGACCTCGTCGGCCATGGACAGTCGGGCGAGCACGCCGTACTCGAAGTTGGAGATGCCCGAGTCTCGTTGCAGTTGCCGATCGAGGGCCGCCGGGAGTGCGATCACGACCGTGAGCAGGGCCTGCCACACGTCCTGCTGGTCCTCGTCGAGCCATGGTGACTGGGTGTCCATGGCACTCATCATACTTGCCCGGGAAACTTGCATGACTTGCCTGGGCAAGTCGCCATCGACTAGCTTGTGACTTGCCCAGGCAAGTGAAAACACTTGCCGAGGCAAGTGAAGGAGCTGATTCGATGGTCACCGCGAACGGCCTGACCTCCCCCTATCCGTTGCGTACACCGGCGGCGGCGTACGACGAACTCCTGGCTCGGGTGCTGCCGGAGGCGCGCGGGCAGCGGGTGTGGAGCCCCTCCGACGGGCCGCTGCCGAGCCTGTTCGTCAGCCATGGAGCCCCGTTCACCCTCGACGACCCGCAGTGGCTTGGCGACCTGTTCGACTGGACCCGGTCGATGCCCAAACCCAGGGCCATCGTCGTCGTCTCGGCGCACTGGGAGCACGCGCCGGCGGCGATATCGGGGGCCGCGGCGGGCACTCCGCTCCACTACGACTTCAGCGGTTTCCACCCCCGGTACAAGACCCTGCCCTACGCGACCCCGGACGCCACCGACCTGGCCCGGCGGCTCAGGGGCCTGCTGGGGCGCACGACGGTGCACGAGTTCCGCGACCGCGGGCTCGACCACGGGGCCTTCATTCCGCTCATGGCCATGTATCCCGCGGCCGACGTGCCGGTCGTGCAGCTCTCGATGCCCGGCCTCGATCCCGGTGCGCTGTTCGAACTCGGGGCGCTTTTGCGGCCGTTGCGTGCGGAGGGTGTGCTGATTCTCGGCTCGGGATTCATGACGCACAGCTTCGCCGTCTTCCACCGCCCGGAACTCGCCGCCGAAACCGCGGCCTTCGACGCCTGGGCGGTCGACGCACTCGCCGGGGGCGACGTCGACGCGCTCGTCGACTACCGCGACAAGGCCCCCGGCGCCGCGGTCGCCCACCCGACGGCCGAGCACTTCGTGCCGTTGCTGCTCACGGTCGGCGCCGCGGCCGATCCGGGGAGTGTCGTGAGTGCGATCGATCGTGTGGTGATGGGCAACTCGACCCGGTCCGTGCAGCTGAACTGACGGCCGACGGCGCGATGCGTTGCGGCTGCTCCTCTTGCTTCCCCTTGCTCTCCCTCATCGATATATATCGGAGGAAAGTGTCATGAAGGCAATACGTTTCCACGAGTTCGGCGGCAGTGAAGTCCTGCGCTACGAGGATGTCGAGCATCCGATCCCGGGCCCCGGGCAGGTGCGGGTGCGGGTCGCGGCCACGTCGTTCAACCCGGTCGACGACCACATCCGCGCGGGTGTGTTGGCCGAGATGATCCCGATCAGCCTTCCGTATGTGCCCGGGATCGACTTGGCGGGCACCGTCGCCGAACTCGGCGCGGACGTGCGAGGGTTCGCGGTCGGCGACCGGGTCGTGGCGATGTTGCCGCTCGACTGTGCCGGTGGTGCCGCCGAGTATGTGCTCGTGCCGGCCGAGTCCTTGGCCCCCGCGCCTCGCACGGTGGACCTGGTCGACGGCGCGGCGCTGCCGCTGAGCGGTCTGGCGGCCTGGCAGACGGTGTTCGAGCTCGCCGAGGTGAAGCCGGGGCAGAGCGTACTGGTCAACGGGGCGGGCGGCGCGGTGGGCAGCCTCGTGGTGCAGCTCGCGGTCGATGCGGGAGCGATTGTCACGGCGGTGGACGCGCCGCACAATGCGGAGCGGCTTCGGGGCTACGGTGCGGACCGGGTCGTCGGTCCCCTCGATCTTGCCGAGGGGCCCGCGGCCGTGGGTGGTCCGTTCCACGTCGTGGTCAACCATGTACGGGTCTCGCCGCAGGAGCTCGCGCGGTTGTCGGACTACGTCGCCGACGGTGGGGTCGCGGCCAGTACGGCCGGGCCGATTCCCGAGGATCCCGCCCGGTCGGTGCGCAGCGCGAGCCTGTGGGTCCGCAGTGACGCCGCCCAGCTGGCCGAGCTGGTGGCGAAGGTGGATGCCGGCAGCCTACGGCTCCACATCGCGTCCCGCCGCATGGTGGCGGAGTTGGCCGCGGTGCACGAGGACGCCGGCGCCGGGCGGCTGCCGGGGAAGACGGTTGTGATCGTTCCCTGATTCGGGTCGAGGCGGCCCGACGTGATCCGACGTGCCCTGACCCGGCCGGTGAGGAGCGGAGTGTCAGCCCAGTTGGGTGTAGCGGGTCAGGGCCGTGCGGAAGGAAGTCGGGTGTACGGCCAGGGGGTCGGTGTAGGGGTTGCGGAGTTGCAGGACGAACAGGACGGCGAAGGCGATGATCGCGCCGACGAAGGCCAGGGCGGTCGTGTGGCGGCGGTCCGCGGTCGGGCCGACCAGGGCCGGGAAGACGATCGCGAAGACGCCGGTGACGATCATGGCGACCGGGAGCACGATCGGGTTGATCGAGGACGGGTCGGCGAGGCGGGCGTGGCGTTTGACGTACAGGTCGGCCACCGCCGCCTCGGTGTCGGCGGTCCGGTCGTGCGCCGTGGCGGCCAGGGCGGCGACGCGGGAGGCGATCAGGTCGAGTTGGCGCCACGCGCGCGGGGTGTCGTGCCCGTCGGCCAGTGCCGGCCACTCCTGGTCGATCACGGTGTGGGTGTAGTCGCGCAGTCCGGCGCGCACGGCCTCGCGATCGGAGGGCGGGAGGGCGCCGGCCGCCGCGTAGGTCTTGGTCAGCACCCGGGCCTCGTCGCTCGCGTGTTGGCGGACCGTGGCCTGGAGTTCCCACGCGCCGACGATCTGAAAGCTCGTCAGGAGCACGAAGGAGGACAACACGGCGCCGCCGCAGAAGGACAACAGTTGACCGTCGGTTCCGCTCGACCTCGTCTTCTCGCCGCGGCTCAGGAGTACGAGGGCTCCCGCCGCGACGCCGGCGCCGAGCAGGGCGGCGAGGATCCACAGGATCACGGGCGCACTCCGCGTCGGCTCAGGCCCGGCAGCAGCGCGGCGAGGGCGGCGGGGAGGATCGATACGACGAGGGCCGGGGTGAACCCGTCGGCGAAGCCCGAGGGTGTGGCGTTGTCGTCGGGCGGCGCGGCGGCGCGTCGCGAGGGCCGGGACGCGGGTGGTGGTTCGGCAGCGGGCGCCCGGGTGTTCGGCGGCTCCGGGGTGGGGGCCGCCCCGATGGGGGCTTCGGCGGGGGCGTTGGCGCCGGCGGGCGTGGCGGGAGGCGGCGCTCCGGTCCGGATCGGTGCGGCCGGGGCCCGTTCGGTCGACGGCGGGTGGGCGCTCGGTGGCCGGGACGGCCGGGACGAGGGCGGCGGTGTGGCCGGCCGGCTCGGGCACCCGCATCCGGGTCGTACGGTCACCGCGACGTCGTCGCCGATCCGGACCGAGGTCACCACCCCCGGCTGGTACACGACGTGCACCCGGCCGGCGTGTACCTCTGTGCGCGTCGTGCCGGGCGCAGTCCCGTCGGGTGGTCGGTCGTCGGCCGACACGGTCACCGCGACGGCGTCGCCGGCCGAGGCCCCGAACGCCGCACCGCCCGCGGCCAGGAACGGCAGACAGGCACACACCACCACCAGACACCGAGCCGCACATCGAGGGTTGCCCATGACATCAGAGTGACGACGCCGCCTCGACTCACTACGACAAACCCCATCGAAACCCCACTTTCGAGTGACATGCCGCGAAGACCCGCCCCTACCTGCGCCCCACCTCGCCCGAAACCGGCCGACCGCATCGCTGTCACGACCCTTCGCAGGGGGGAAACGGGTCTGCTTTCAGGGGACTTGCCTTGTGGGTGAGGGGTGGGTCGGGGTTGGGGTGGGCGGAGGCGGCGGGGGATAGTGTCGCTATGCGTGTTGCTCTCATGACGTCGGGTTCCCAGGGTGATGTCGCTCCGTTCACCGGGCTGGGGGCCGGGCTTCTTGCCGCCGGGCACAAGGTGACCCTTGTGACGCACGGGCGGTTCGAGCCGTTGGTGGCGGATACGGGGATGCGGTTCCATGCGTTGCCGATCGATCCGCAGGAGCAGATGCACTCGGAGCAGGGCAGGGCGCTGCATCGCAGCAACACCGGTGCGGGGAAGCTGATTCGGGTTCTCGCGCTGGCCCGGTCGTTGGCGTGCGAGATGGCCGACGGTCTGGTCGAGGCCGCGCAGGGGCACGACGTGATCGTGGCGTCGGCGTCACTGGCGCCGGCGGCGTGCACGATCGCCCTGGGGTTGGGGGTGCCGTGCGCGGGGGCCTATCTGCAACCACTGCACCCCACACGGGAGTTCGCACCGGCGATGGTGTCGGAACGCTCTTTGGGCGGGGTGGGCAATCGGCTGGCCGCGCGTGCCGTCGACGTTGCTCTCGACCGGGTCTACACCGATGTGACCCGCGACCTCCGCAAACGCCTGGGACTGCCGGCGGCCGGCCCGACCACGGCGCGCCGGGCGCGGGAGCGTCGAGGCTGGTCGGTGGTGTACGGGTACAGCCCGATCGTCGTGCGGCGGCCCGCGGACTGGCGTCCGGGGTTGGATCCGGTCGGGTATTGGTGGCCGTACGACGCGCGCGAACTGCCTCCGACTGTCGAGGATTTCCTCCGGGCCGGTCCGCCGCCGGTGTTCGTCGGCCTGGGCAGCGCCACCGTTCCCGATCCCGGACGGGTCAGTGAGCAGGTGGTACGCGCGTTGCGCGCCGCGGGTCTGCGCGGGATCGTGCAGCGGGGGTGGGCCGATCTCGGCGCCACGGGCGACGACATGCTCACCATCGACGACGTCCCCCACCACCTGCTGTTCCCCCGCGTGGCCGCGGTCGTCCACCACGCCGGGGCCGGCACCGCCGCCGCCGGGCTGCGTGCGGGCGTGCCGAGCGTACCCGTGCCGATCCAGCTCGACGGCGCCTTCTGGAGCGATCGGCTCGTGCGACTCGGTGTCGCACCGGGCGCGGTGCCGCTGCGCCGGCTCTCGGCGGACCGGCTTCGGGTGGCCCTCGTCGCGGCCACGGGCCAACCGCGCTACCGCGACCGTGCCGGTGCGATCGCCGCGCGGCTCGCCGTGGAGGACTCCATCGCACCCGTCGAGGCGTTGGTGGACCGGCTCGCGGGCAGCGGCGGGGGCGGTCGTCGCGGTTGACGGCGCTCGGTCGTCGTCCCGTGCCCCTCCCGACACCACGAGGTGCTTCCGCGGGCCCGCCGGGGCGGTGCCGGCCGGCACTGGTTGACTTGGGTCCGTGAGTACCGACGTTTGGCAAGTGGACGATCTCGACCTCGGCGGCTATCTCGGGCGGCTCGGTCTCCCGGCGAGGGCGCCGGGGCGGGAGGCGTTGGACGAGTTGCACGAGGCGCATGTCCGCACGTTCACGTTCGACGACATCGACGTGTTCCTCGGGCAGCCCGGCGGGGTGGATCTGGCGGCCGTGCAGGAGAAGTTCGTGGGCCGGGGGCGGGGCGGCTACTGCTTCGAGCACTCGACGCTCTTCGCGGCCGCGCTGGAGCGGCTGGGCTACCACGTGGTCCGCCGGCTCGGGCGGGTCGGCGATCCGGCCGACGGCAGTCTGCAGGGCCGGACCCACATGGCCGTCGAGGTCGCCCTGGACGGACAACGGCTGCTGTGCGACCCGGGGTTCGGGATGAGCGTGCTGCGCCCGATGCCCGTGGCGCACGGCGCGCAGGACGACCACCTCGGTTGGCGCTACCGCATCGACCGCGAGGACGAGGTGTGGCGGATGCGCCGTTGGCGCGACGGCGGCTGGCAGATGATGCACTCCGTCGACGAACTGCTCGTGCTGCCCGTCGATGTCGAGATCGCCCACTACTACACGAGCACCCATCCGACGTCGCACTTCAAGCGCACCCTGATGATCACCCGCCACCTGCCCGACCGGCACGTCACCGTCACCCACGCCGCGCTCACGGTGCGCCGCACCGACGCGCCCACCGAGCACCGCCCGCTCCGCGACGGCGAACTCGCCGACTGGCTGCGCGTACTGGAGGTCCCGCTCACACCGGACGAGGAGCAACGCCTGCTCACCCGCGCCGCCGAGGAGGACACGCGCTAGCGGCGTTCGTCGGCGCGTGGCTTGTCGGTTGGGGCGCGTAGCGTTCGGGGTGTCGGGGGTGGGCCTCGAATTCGCGGAGCCGTGAGGGGAATTCATGTATCGCCAGGGTGACATTCTGCTGCTTCCCGTCGACGAGGGCGCGGTGCCCGTCGGGGTGACCGGATTGCCGGCCAAGCCGCGCGACGGGCGTGGTCGGATCGTGCTCGCGCTGGGTGAGGTCACCGGACACGCACACGCCGTCGTGGGGGCCGGCACGTTGTTCCTGGACCCGGAGCCGACCACCATCGGCCACCTCAAGCTCGACGCGCCGACCCGGCTCGTGCACGAGGAGCACGCGACGATCTCGCTGCCCAAGGGCTGGTACAAGGTGGTCCGCCAGCGCGAATACATCCCGGGCGCCGTCCGCATCATCGCGGACTGACCCCCACGCCCCGACCGCCGACCCGCCACTTCCCCGGGAGCCTTCCGTGACCGCCGTCCCGACCGTTTTCCCGCAGCTCACGCTCGCGCACCGGGCGAGCCTCGCCGAGTCCGCCGACGGGTGGGCCGAGGCCGCCGCAGCCGCGCGGCCCGCCGATCGGGACGCCGCCGAGCGCGGTATACGGGCCGCCTACCGGGCCGCCGGGCTGGCCGAACCCGGCAAGATCCTGTGGTACGACTCTCCGCTCGCCGCCGCCGTGGCCGCGACCGTGGTGTCCGGCGCGTTCAAGCCGCAGGAACTCGCCGCGCTGCGGCTGCCCGTGCGCGCCCCCATGGCATCGCGCGCCGGGGCGAGCGTGCGCGACCGGATCCGGTCGGCGAGTTGGGAACGCGCCCGGACCGACGCGGTCGCGCTGCTCGGGCACACCGGCTGGGCGCAGGCGTGGGGCGAGATCGCGGAACGCCTGTGGGACCCGACCACGAGCCTGTCCGCGCGCATCCGCGACGGCATCGAGGAGGCCGTGCTGTCCGCGACCGGCACCGACCGCGGCCCGGCCCGGCGGGGCACGGTCACCCCGACGGCTCCCGTGGCCCGAGAGGCCCGCGCCGCGACGCTCGACGCGCTCGGCGGACAGCACGATGCCGCGTGGCTCGCCGCGTTCGACGGCCTGCGGCGGTGCTTCCCGCGACTGGACGACTCCCCGTCGGCGGCGGCGCTGGACGCGGTCGCCGAGGTCGCGCGGTCCGCGGGCTGGTGGTGGCCGTACGAGAACGTCGTCCTGGTCGCCGAACGCCCCACCGTGCTGCACCGCGACGAGTCCGCGCGCCTGCACAACGGCGAGGGCGCCGCGCTGGCCTTCCCCGACGGCTTCGCGCTGCACGCGTGGCGCGGCATGCCCGTGCCGGCCGACTTCGTGACCACCCTCGGCCCGGCCGGCGGTGCGCTGAACGCCCAGCGGATCCGCGACGAGGACAACGCCGAACTCCGCCGCGTGATGCTGGAGATCTACGGCTACGACCGCTACCTCGCCGAGGTCGGCGCCCGCCCGCTGCACCGCGACGAGACCGGCGTGTTGTGGCGTATCGAACTGCCCGGCGACGAGCCGATCGTGATGGTCGAGGTGCTCAACTCCACGCCCGAGCCCGACGGTTCGGTCCGCGTCTACTGGCTGCGCGTGCCGCCGACCACGCGCACCGCCCGCGCCGGCGTCGCCTGGACCTTCGGCCTGACCGAACAGGAATACCGCCCGGCCCGGGAGACCTGAGCCGCCGACGCGGCGACAGGCAGCGGAATCAAGCGAGTTCCGCTCCGGCACCGGTTGGTCGGACCGGGTCGCCGTCCGGGCGCGGCCCGGTGCCGTACCCCGCCGGAATGCGCTCCAGGATCCCGCCCGCGAAGACGTCGTACAGCGGCAGCGCGTCCATGTGCACGTAGCCGATGTGGCAGTCGCACAGTGGGCGCGGGCACGGGCGGCGCCCCAGGGCCGCGCGGAACGAGCCGTCGTAGAGGTTGCCCAGCACCTCGGGGACGAAGTGGCAACGACGCACCATGCCGTCGCCGTCGACGCTGACCACCGTGTCCCCGGTCCGGCAGGCCGCGCCCGCCGAGACGTGGGCGTGCCGGCTGAAGCCGAAGTGCGGGTCGAGGTCGGTCCATGCCGCGGCCTCGGCGTCGGTGTACGTGCGGCCCTCGGCGGCGTTCACCCACAGGTACACCTCGGTCGGCAGGTCGCCACGCAACCTCCGGGCGGCGGCCAGGTGTTCGGGCAGCCCGACGATCCCGACGGCGAAGCGCACGCCGCGCGCGCGGAGTTCGCGGCAACGATCGAGAAAGCGCTCGTACCGGACCTGGTCCGGGTGGTACGTCCCCCACAGCGCCAACCGCCGCAGGTCCGCCGCCTCGGTCCACGACGGCCGGGCACCCAGGTTGGTCTGCACGGCGACGCGGTCGACGTTCGGCAGGTGGGTCAACTCGGCGAGGGTACGCCGATACCAGGGCCGGACCAGCGCCTCGCCCCACGGCGTGAACAACACCGAGATCCGCTCCGGGGCCGTCGCGATCCAGCCCGCGAAGCGCGCCAACGCCTCGCGGTCGGCCAGGAGTCGCGCCCGCGAGTCGCGGCGTTTGGCGAACGGGCAGTAGCCGCAGTCGTAGTCGCAGGAGGCGAGCGGCCCGCGATACAGGATCGTCAACGGCCGCGCGGTGTCCCGGGTCGAGGCGAGGGAGAGCGACAGCGGCACGCTCACCGCGCCCGATACCCGTCCATGAGCGCCGCCGTGGCCGAGGAGAACAGCGCCGGGCCGATGGCGTCGGACCAGCCCAGGCCGTCCTCGGTGAGCACGACGCGATCCGCGTCGACGCTCAACAGGCCGCCGTCGGCCAGGGGTTCCAGCTCCCGGGCGAAGTCCGCGACGGCGTCGGAATCGAACCGGGCGCGGTACTCGGCGACGTCCAGGCCGTCGGCCTGGAGCAGCGAGGTCAGCAGGTACCGGCGTCGTTGCTCGGCCGCGTCGAGGCGGTAGCCGAACCGCGCTCGGGAGAAGGCGTCCCGGTCCAGGGCCACGTACTCGTCGATGATGCCGCGGACCTCGCCCACGTTCACCGCGTAGTCGAACGAATAGTGCAGCTCGCTCGTGTACGATCTGGCCCCGCAGCCAAGGCCCACCATCCCGTCGCGCTGGCACCGGTACCCGGTGTCCGCGTCGGCCGGGGCACCGGGACGGCGGAACATCCGCATCGACACCTGCTCGTATCCGGCCGCGCGCAGGTGGTCGCGGCCCGCACGATAGAGCGCGAGCCGGTCGTCGTCCCAGTCGGCGCGCGAGACGGCGCGTCGACCCAGGCCCGTGAGCGGGCGCACGTACAGCGGATACAGGTAGATCTCCTCGGGCCGCCAGGCGAGCGCCGCGTCGAGGGAGCCGAGCCAACTGGCGGGCGTCTGGCCGTCGATGCCGTAGATCAGGTCGATGTTCAGTGTCGGGACGGCCGCCTCGCGGATCGCGGTGAGCGCCGCCTCGACCTCGGCGCGCTTCTGCGGCCGTCCGGCGGCCCTGGCCTCCGCGTCGAGGAACGACTGCACGCCGATGCTCACCCGGGTCGTGCCGTGCGCGGCCAGGACCGCGAGCCGGTCGGGCGTCGCGGTCGCCGGCGAGGTCTCCACGGACAGCGGCATGGATCCGAACTCGGCGCCCATCACCTCGGCGGCGATGCGGAACATCCGGGTCAGCTCGGCGGCTTCCAGGTAGGTCGGCGTGCCGCCGCCGATCGCCCCGACCGCGAACCGCGCGTCGGGCACGGCCTCGCGTACCGCGTGCGCCTGCCGCTCCAGTGCGTCCAGGTAGCGCGCCACCAACTCGTGCGGCGCGCCGGTACGAGTGAACAGGTTGCAGAACCCGCAGCGCATCTCGCAGAACGGTATGTGCAGGTACAGGAACAGCGCGGACAGATCCTGCCCCGCCCACACCTCGCGCAACGCGGGCGCGGGTTCGAGCGGCCGGTAGGCGGTCTTGTGCGGGTACGAGTAGACGTATCCGGTGTACGGCGACCCGATGGCCACGGACGGGGCCTCGGCGGCGGTCGGGGCCATGGACGGGTACCTCCGGACGTGCGACGGGTGGTGCTGCGAACCCCGCGAGCCTAGGCGGCGGGCCCGACACGACGGGCACCCGGGCCCGACACCGCCGCCGGCCGGGCCCGTTTCGGTCCGTCCGGGCCCGCGCTCACCACTGGCCGGGGGCGAGGGTGAAGTGGGCGTACGGGACCGTCCACACCACTTCGTGGCCGAGCCGATGGCCGGTGTAGCCGTCCTCGCCGTAGGCCGTGCCGTGGTCGGACGTGACGATCGCGAAGCACGGGCGGCGGCTGCTCATCGCCCGGAACAGCCGGCCGATGTGCCGGTCCACGTACTCCAGCGCCGCGGCGTGCGTTTCCCGGGTGTCGCCGTCGGCCGGGTCGGCGCCCGCCAGGTGGAACCAGTTCGGCTGGTGCAGCGCCGAGACGTTGACCAGCAGGAACAGCCTCCGGTCGGGGTCCAGCGCGCCCACCACCCGCTCGGCGCACGCGACCTGGGCCTCGAACGAGGTGGGCGAGGCGACGCCGAGTTCCGGATCCCAGTGGCTCTCCGCGAACATGTCGGGCAACACCGAGCCGAGCGCGCCCCGCTTGTTGAAGAACCCGACGCCGCCGATACAGGCCGTGTGGTAGCCGGCCCCGGCCAGTGCGGTCGGCAGGTCCGCGTCGTCGAAGACCCACGTGTGCGGCGCGGTCGACTCGCTCCCGCCGAACCGGGCGGCGAACAACCGCGGATGCGGCCCCTGGCCCACCGGCGTCGGCAGGAAGCCGGCGAGGAAGGCGGTGTGCGCGGCGAACGTGAAGCTCCCCGGCGTGTGCCGGCGCTCCCACCGGCCGTCCGGGAGCACCCGCGCCAGGTTGGGCAGGCGCCCCGCCGCGACGAGTTCGGCGGCGATGTCGTAGCGCAGCGTGTCCAGGGTCACCATCAGCAGGTCGTGCCGGCCGACGACGGCGTTCATGTCCGCGGGCACGGATCGGCCGGCGTGATCCCCGGGGTCGGGTGATGGTGGTGTCGTCATCTCGGACACGGAACTCGATCCTCGTCTCGTGGCGCCGCCCCGGTGGATCCGGCGGGCCGCCAACCCGCCACCACGGCGTGGACCTGTTCCCCCCACGTGTCCCGACCCTGATGCAGCACACCCGGCAGCAGGTCCCCGAACGCGTTGACCTCGCCCACGGCGTGCCGGCGCCGGTCCACCGCGAACAGCAGGTCGACGCCGACGTGCAGCGTACGGGGGAAACACCCGGCCGCCCGGACGCAGGTCGCCATCGCCCGCGCCCACGCGTCCTCCCCGACCGCGCCGCGCACCGCCGCGACGTCGCCGCGCGCGTTGCCCAAGTGCAGGTTTGTCATCGGCGACCGGCTCGACCGGGCCACGACATGCGTGGCCCGCCCCGCGACGACCAGGACGCGCAGATCGGTCGCGCGCCCGTCCAGGGTCAGCTTCGGCAACCACGCCTCGACGTGCAGGCCGCCCGCGTCGCAGTCCCCGCCGAGCGCGTCCACGAGCGCCGCGATATCGGCCTCGTCCCGATATCTGCTGATCCGCAGCGAGTTGTACAGGGCGACGCTGCCCGCCTCGCGCACGAGTTCGACGGACGTCGTCGCCTGGACGCGCGTCGTCCCGTGCGTCTCCAGGGCCACCACACCGGACGCCGACGACCCGTGCGGCGGCTTGACGAACACCCGAGGGCAGCGCGCGTCGGCCATCCGCCGCCGCAGATCGGCGTAGGACCGCACCGGCGCCGCCCCGGGCCCGGTCAGCGCGCGCGGCAGCGCAACGCCGCGCGCCGCCAACACCGCGTGCGCCCGGCGCTTGTCGAACATCACCGCGATCTCCCCGGCATCGTTCACCGACCACGCCCCGGGGGAGGCCGCCACGGCCGCCTCGATCCGCCCGAGGGCGGCGACGAACGCGGCATGTCGGGCGCTGCCGCCCTCGACCCGGAACGGGTCGGCGGGCGCGCCGCTCAGCAGCGTGTGCACGTCCGCGTCCTCGCCCGGCGAGTCGATCCGCACCGGCCCGGCGGCGAAGGCGAGCGGCTCCCGGGTGAGGACATCGCGCCAGGCGACCAGCCGCGGCTCCGGCAGCCCCGCAGCT
The DNA here is from genome assembly GCF_053618075.1 of Embleya sp. NPDC055664. Taxonomy (NCBI): domain Bacteria; kingdom Bacillati; phylum Actinomycetota; class Actinomycetes; order Kitasatosporales; family Streptomycetaceae; genus Embleya; species Embleya sp. NPDC055664. The sequence goes on along the minus strand of NZ_JBSHGZ010000032.1, from coordinate 29,706 downwards.
TCGGCCGCCGCCGCGAACCCGGCCATGCGGCGGTGGCCGGGATTGCCCACGACGGTGACGGCCGGACGCTCGCTCACGCCGCCACTCCCGTGCGGCGGGTCATTCGGAGACCTCGACATAGCGGCCCGAGCCCCAGTCCCGCAGTTCCTCGGCGCGGTCGATGTCGACGGTGACCCCGTGCGGGCCAAGCGTCTCGCGCAGGCGCGCGGCCATCGTGTCGGACACGAAGTGGTGGTTGATGCGCAGCGTCTTCAGGTGGGTGAGCGGCTGACCCGCGAGCAGTGCCTCGACGCCCTCGTCGCCCAGGGTCCCCATCGACAGGTCGAGGGATTCCAGACGTGCGGTCGGCGGCGCGGCGGCCACGGCCGCGGCCACGGCGTCCTGGATCTCACTGTTCATCAGGCCGAGCCGGCGCAGCGCCGGGACGCGTACGCCGGACAACAACTCCGCGAGGTCGTCGACGGTCGCGGTGCCGTCGTACTGGCTTACGCCCAGCCAGAGTTCCAGGTTCTCCAGCGCCGGGAGGTCGCAGAGGCCGATGGCGCCGACGAGGCGTGCGGACAGGCCGCCGCTCTCGAACCGCAGGGCACGCAGCGCGTCGTGCCGCAGCGGCTCCAGCGCCGGCGCGACATCCGGGTTGCCGTCGAAGGCGCCGCCCCGCACGACGAGTTCTTCGAGCCGCGGGTATGCGTGCAGCACCGGAGTGAGGGTGCCGATGTTCATCCACGAGATCTCGGACTCCTCCTGGACGACGTCGCCGAGGAACAGGTGACGCAGATTCGGGAATCGGTCCGCGTGCTCCACCAGGAGCCCGAGCGCGGGACTCTCGGCGGACAGGTCGTCGGTCCAGCATCCACACAGCAGCGCGGTGACCCGGCTGGTGTCCACGGTGTCGAGGAAGTACCGGAAGTGCTTTTCGAATTCGGCCTCCTCGTGTTCCCACGGGTCCACCCGGATTCGCCAGGCGACGGCGTCCGGCGGGTCGCCCGGCGTGATCGACGTCGCGGTGGAGTCGAGGGGCCGCAGGTCGGCGACGGGGAGGCCGCCGAAGTGTGAGGTGAACTCGTAGAGTGACATGTGCTGTTCCTGGCTTCCGGGCGGGTTCGAACGGCCGGGCGGCGGAGTGCCTTCGGCCGGAGGGCGGTGTGCGGGGCGAGCGGGTCGCTTACTCGGCGACGGCGATGTAGCGCCAGGCCTCCTCGCCGTCGTCGTCGGGCTGCTGCGGGTCGCCGAGGTCGAGCCTGAGGCCGGGTGTCGCGAGGGCCGCGGTGAGTCGCTCCTGCATGGCGGGGGTGATGAAGTGGTGGCTGAGGTCGAGCACCCGCAGGTGTCCGAGGGGCTGGCCGAGGAGCAGCGCCTCGGCGCCCTCGTTGCCCAACGCGCCCATGGACAGGTCGAGTTCGGTCAGCCGCCCGAGGACGGGGGACGCCGAGACCGCCGCCGCGACCTCGTCCTGGATCTCGCTGTTCATCAGGCCCAGCCGGGTGAGCGCGGGCAGGCCGCCGGCGCGCAGGATGCCCTCGATGTCGCGGACGGTCGCGTCGCCGCCGTACTCGTCGGTGCCCAACCACAGCTCCAGCGTGCGCAGCGCCGGGAAGGTGCTCGCGCCGACCGCGCGCACCACGCGCGCGGGGAGCCCGCCCGTGCGGAACTCCAGGTGCCGCAGGCTCTCGTGCCGCACGGGCTCCAGCACGAGGTCCTGGCCGCCCTGGACGATCAGCGTCTCCAACCGGGGAAACGTCTCGAACAGCGGCGTGATGTCCGACTGGAGGATCCACGAGATCTCGTTCTCCTCCTGCGCGATGTCGCCGAAGTAGAGGTGGCGCAGCGCGGGCAGCCGGTCGGCGGCGTCGACGAGCGCGCGCACCGCCTCCGTCGAGTCCTCACCCGGCTCCCACATGCCGACCAGCAGGGCGGTGACCCGCGTGGTGTCGACGGTGTCGAGGAAACGCGCGACGTGCTCGGTGAACTTCTCCGTGCTCCGATACCCCTCGATCCGCAACCGCCACGCCGCGTCGGCCGCCGCGGGGAGCGGCCTCGCGTTCCGCGCCGCCGCGTTCTCGGCTCGCGTGGCCTTGGGATTTGCCGACGGGTGGAGCTCGGCTATGGGCAGTCCGGCGAACCGCTCGTCGCCGTCGTAGTTCGACATGGGCCATGCCTACCAGAGCCCGGTGACCACGGGGCGGGGGGTCTACCAGTCGAGCCGGCCGCCGAGGCGCAATCGCAGCCACAACACCAGGCGTTCGTCCGGGTCGGCGAGATCGAATCCGAAGATCTCCGTGGCCCGGGAGAGCCGGTAGCGGATCGTGTTCGGGTGTACGGACAGCAGCTGCGAGGCGGCGGCGACATCGCCGTCGGCGTCCAGGTAGGCGAGGATGGTGGACGCGTAGGTGGTGCCGTGTTCGAGGTCGTGGGCGCGGATCGCCGGCCCGAGCCTGTGGGGGACCACCTCGTGCGTGGCCAGCATCGCGGCCAGCGCGGACAGTGTCGCGCCGGCCCACATCTCGTCGATCGAGGCCACCTGGCACGGCTCCGGCTCACCCGGCCGCTCGGACAGCGCACGCAGCACCAGATCCGCGTCGGCGCGCGAACTCTCGATCGAGCGCAATTCCTGGACGAGCGCGCCGAGTCCGGCCCGGACCGGCACCCGCAGCGCGCTGTGCGCCCGCCGCGCGATGTAGGCGACGAGTTCGCGGTGCGCGTTCGGCGACGGTTCGCTCGGGAGCAGCGCGTAGACCGTTCCGTCGATCAACGCGCAGCCGTGCCTGCCGTAGCGCGCCTCGCAGTGCAGGCTGACCAGGTCCGCCAGCCGGGTGGCCGCGTGTGCGGTGAGCGCGTCCTCGGCGTCGACCGAGGCGACGGCGAACGCGGCCATGGCAACGGGCAGGTTCGGGTCCAGACCGAGTTGTGGGGCCACCGCCGTGACACTGCTCGGGTCGGCCAGCAGTCGCCGCAGCAGGTCGGCGTACCTGCGCCGGACGGCGGATTCGGTGGTGCGGGCCGCGAGCAGGTGCAGCGCGACGTTGTCCGCCACATCGGACAGGGCCTGTTCGGCGACGGAGTCCAGGTGTTCGCCGGCGTCGACGACCCAGATCGACCCCAACACCTCGCTGCCCACGCGCACGGCGACGCCGAGCCGGGGAAGTCCGCCGGGAACGGCGGGGAATCGGCAGGTGCGCCCGAGCCGGGTGAGCACCCGGTACTGCTCGTCGTAGTCCGGGCCGTCGGGCACCTGGAGGCCGAGGATGCCCTGCCGGCGGCCCTCGTCGACGGCCTGGCCGGGCAGGGTCGAGTAGGCGAGGATGCGCCGGTGCGGATCCTCGATCACGGTGGCTCCGCCGACCATGCCGGCGATCGCGTTGGCCAGCGCGAACAGGTCGCCGAAGGCGGGGGCGCCGGCGGCCTGTCCGAAGCGCACGGTGGGAGTGAGAGCCGAGGAGATCATGGCGTCCAGGTGGTGCCAGGCCACCGCCTCGTTGGCGGCCAGGAGCACGATGCCGCCCTGCCGGGCGGCCTCCACCAACGCGGTGACCGGCTCGCCGAAGCTCTTCACCACCACGCACGTGTACCCGGCCTGTGCGGCCGAGCCGATCAGGTCCATCGCCCGCGCCTCGTCCATCCCCACACCGACGGCGAGCAGGATCGCGTCGGTGACGGCGGGGAGGGGGAGCGGGGCGCGTCGTTCGAGGATGAGTACGCCCGAGACCGGCACCGGCTTTTCCGGCGGTTCGGTCAACGGCCGCAACAGTGACGAGCCCAATACCTCCAGGACCTGTCCGAGATCGGGAACCCCGGTACCGAGCATTCTCACCTCTTTGGCCGGACCCACAAAGCATTCGGGGAATCTCTGGACCGGCGTCACATGCCCCCGGCCGATCCGGGCGCCACGCTTTCCGCATGCACAATTCGGCAGGCGTGCGGCGGGCACTTCCGGTGACCGTACCTGCTGTGACCCCATGGGGCGCAACCGGCCGCAGCCGGCCGTGACGAGCCGAATGCCGCGGGTGACCGTCGACTGTTTGCCCGCTCACCGATATCGAAATCCGTATCCGTCGGGCGTTATCGATTACGGCACACGTATAAGTGCTGCAGAAGGAGACATTGTGCGATATAGGACGAGTGCGGTCGTGGCCTTGGCGTGTGCGGCGTCTTTGTTGACGGTGCCGGCCAAGGCGGGCGCGGCGCCGCAGTGTGACACCACGCCCATCCGGACGGCGATGAAGGCACTGGAGGGTGTCGGCGCCACGGGGATGAGCGTGACGGTGAAGAGCCCGAACTGCGGGGTCCGAACGGGTGGTGTCGGTGTCGCCGATCGTGGAACGGGCCGCAAGGTCGTCGGCGACGAGCACAGCCGCATCGGCAGCGACACCAAGACCTGGACGGCCACGGTCGTGCTGCAACTCGTCGGGGAGGGCCGGATCGCCCTCGACGACACCGTGGACGACTACCTGCCGGGTCTGATCCGCACCAGGCTCTACGACGGGCGCACCATCACGATCCGACAGCTTCTGCAGCACACCAGCGGCCTGCCCGACTACCTGGACGCGCCGTTCTGGGAGGACGAGGACGCGCACCGCTGGGATCACATCGAGCCCCTGCAGACGGTCCGGCAGGCGCTCGCCCTGCCCAGGCCCGAGCGCGCGCCGTCGGGCTTCGCCTACTCCAACACGAACTACAACCTGGTCGGTCTGATCGTCAAGGAGGTCACGGGCCGCGGCATCGCCACCGAGATCGAGGAGCGGATCATCCGACCGCTCGGACTGTGCGAGACCCAGTGGGCCGGCGATCGCACCACCTTGCCCGAGCCGGAGCTGCGCGGCTACGCGCAGCGGGGCAAGACCCTGGTGGATCGGACCGAATGGAACACCTCGGAGGCCGACGCGTCGGGCGCGCTGATCTCCGACGGCGCGGACACCACCGCCTTTTGGACCGCGCTGTTGACCGGGAAGCTGCTGGCCCCGGCCCAACTCGCGGAGCTGAAGCGGACGGTCGCGGAGGACGTCGCGAACGAGCGCTACGGGCTGGGCGTCGAGCGCCACGAGCCCTACCCGGGCTTCGTGTTGTGGGGACACAGCGGCAGCATGTCCAGCGGCCACAAGTTCCGGAACGCCGTCACCGACGACGGCCGACGGGCGGTGACGCTGCTGATCGGCTCGGAGTCGTTCGACTCGGACCGCGTCGACGCCATCATGAGCAGGCTCCTGCGCGACCTGCGCTGACGGCGACATCGTCGCGGCGGGGCCGGTTTCGGCTCCGCCGCGACGACGCGTGTCGGGTGGTGCGGTCAGGCGGTACGGTCCGTCGTGGCGCCCTCCCAGGCGAGGTAGCGCTCGACGGAGCGGCGCAGGACCGCGTTGCCGTCGGCGGTGACCACGCGGTCCCACCAGGCGCCGTAGATGCGTTCGAAGCGGTGACGGCCGAGCAGTTCGGCGGCGTGGCGGACGGCGTCGGGGTGTTCGGGGATGTGGTTGGCGTAGCTGTGCATCACGGTGATCCAGCGGCAGTCCGGGCAGACGTTGAGGACGTCGCCCGAGAACAGCGCCCCGCCGCCCGCGCTCCAGTGCAGGACGGCGCTGCCCGGGAAGTGGATCCTCGGGTTGATCAGCGTGAGTTCGTCGGTCAGCCGATGGGTCTCGCCGGACCAGAAACGCAGCGCGGGGTCGGGGCGCCCGACCCAGGAGCGGTCCGCTTCATGCAGGTAGACGGGTGCGTCGAAGGCGTGCGCCCACTCGACCATCACGGAGTAGAAGTGGGGGTGGCTGATCGCGATGGCGGTGATGCCGCCGAGGTCGGCGACGGCCTCGACCATGGAGTCGTCGAGGTAGGACGGGCAGTCCCAGAGGATGTTGCCCTCGGTGGTGCGCAGCAGCAGTGCGCGTTGGCCGATGGCGATGGACTCCGTGGTGCCGATGCCGAGGACGTCGGGGCCCTGTTCGGCGAACTTCGCGGTGTGGCCCGCGGCGTGCAGCTCGGCGAGGGTGGTCCACCGCTGGCCGGCGACGGGGACGTACTGGCGGTCGTCCCGACAGACGGGGCAGTCGGGACGGGGGCCGGCGTACTGGGTGCCGCAGGCGGTGCAGATGGGGAGATGGGCACCGGGAAAGCTGCGCCGGGCGGATGTGGCGGCCGGTGCGTTGTCGACCTCAGGCACGGGTGCCGGCGGTGAGGTCGGTGGTCGGGTGGGCCTGGGTGGGCCGCCAGCCGAGCAGGCGCACGGCGCGCTCGCCGGAGACGGTCTGGTCGAGCGCGAGCGCCTCGGCGAACGGGAACCCGAGGGCTTCGGCGGCCTGTTCGAGCGGCCAGGGCTCGGCGCGGCCGACACCGCCGGCGGCGACGTCGACGGCTGCGGCGAGCGCCGGGGTGGCGACGGCCTGGACGGCGACGCCGTGCCAGAGGGTGCCGGCGTCGGCCTTGGTGAGGACGAGGGAGTACAGGGCGGCGAGGTCGTCGATGTGGACCATCGGCCAGCGGGTGCCGGGCGTTCCGACGTAGCGGCCGGTGCCGTGCTCCTTGGCCCAGCCGAGCATGAGGGCGGGTATGCCGCCGCCGTGGCCGTACGCGATGCCGGGGCGGATGACGGCGCTGCGCACGTCGTTCCGGGCGGCGGCCAGGACCTGCTGCTCGATGCGGGGGCGGTAACCGACGATGTCGATCGCGTTGGTGGGGGCGTCCTCGTCGACGGCGTGGTCGCCGGTGGCGCCGAGCACCCAGATGCCGCTGGTGTAGACGAAGGCGCGGCCGGTGCCGTGCAGCGGTGAGGTGAGGGCGTCCACGGCGGCGGCGTCGGCCTGTTCGTCGCCGGTGGGAGTGGCGAGGTTGACGACGGCCTCGATGTCGTCGGTGACGGCGTCGATGAGGCTGTCCGGGTCGGTGAGGTCGCCGAAGCGCGCGTCGACGCCGGGCTCGGAGGGGGTGCCGGTCTTGAGGAACGGGACGACGGTGTGGCCGTCCTCGATGAGGCGGCGGGTGACGGCGGTGCCGATGTAGCCGGTGGAGCCGAGGACGAGGACCTTCATGGTGTGCCCCTGGTGCGTGTGGGTTCGTGGGCCGATGTGGTGATCGGCGTTGCGAGCACGACAGTAGGGGCGCGCGGGGCGCGGCGGATCCGTCGAATGACCGGGGTGGGTACCGGGCTGCCGGGGTGCTGTCGATCGTCGCGGACGCCTTTGCGATCTCCCGGGCGGCGGGTCAGGCGGTCGGCCAGTCGAGGCTGCCCAGCGCTGCGCGGGAGGTGATGCCGAGTTTGGGGTAGGCGTTGGAGAGGTGGTAGGCGACGGTGCGGGGGCTGAGGAACAGGCGGGCGCCGATGTCGCGGTTGCTGAGCCCGGTGGCGGCCAGGCGGGCGACGTGCAGCTCCTGCGGGGTGAGCCGCGCGGTGGCGTCGGCGTGGCCGCCGGTGTCGACCGGGCCGGCCGCGGGGGCGCCGACGGCGCGGAGTTCGGCGGCGGCGCGGTGCTGCCACGGGCCGGCCCGGAGCGTTTCGAAGGCGGTGAGGGCGGCCGTGAGGTGGGTGCGGGCGGCGGCGCGCTGCCGGTTGCGGCGCAGCCATTCGCCGTAGAGGAGTTCGGTGCGGGCGGCTTCGAAGGGCCGGCCGTCGCCGCGGTGGGCTTCGAGGGCGGACCGGTACAGGTCGCCGGCGGTGTCGTCGGCGGCGAGGAGGGCCCGGCAGCGCAGCGCGACGGCGTGCGCCCACGGGGTGCCGGTGCCGTGCGCCCACGTGGTGAACCGTTCGGCGGTGCGCCGGGCTTCGTCGGGGCGGCCGAGACGGGCGGCGGCCTCGACGTGGTCGGCCAGGCCGTGGATGGCGACGGCGACGTGGGCGCGGGGGCCGTCGGCGATGTCGGTGAGCCGGGTCAGCGCGGTTTCGTGGCGGCCCCGACCGAGGTCGAGGAGGGCTTCCGCGCAGGCCGTCCAGACGGCTGGCCCGCCGCCGGCGCCGGCGTGGCGGGCGGCGGCGTGATACCCGTCCTCGTCGCCGTCGATCGCGGCGAGGACGGCGAGCACGCCGTGGAGCATGGCCTCGTGGTGGTGGTTGGCGGTGCTTCGGGCGATGTCGAGACCCTCGACGGCGGTGCTGTGCGCGTGCTCGTGGCGGCCGAGGAACAGGCGGCAGCGGGCGAGCCGGAGCAGCAGCGTGGGCAGGATGCCGATCGCGCCCTGCTCGCGGGCCCGCCGTTCGAGGACTTCGGCCCGGTCGTGCACGCCCCGGTAGTCGCCGAGGAGCATGTCCCAGCCCTGGAGGCGGGTTTCGTCCGCGAGCGGGCGGGTGCCGCCCGCGGCCCGCGTGCCGTCGGTGAAACGACGCAGGAGGGGGTGGCCGGCCTCGGGGTTTCCGGTGGCGAGGTGGTGGAGGGCGAGGGCGCCGGTGTGCGCGGGACCGGCGCCGAAGTCGAGGCCCGCGAGCGTGTCGAGGATGCCGGTGGTGGCGCCGGCGGGATCCGGGGTGTCCCAGGCGGCGGCGACGGCCTCGAAGAGGATTCCGGCGGCGGTGTCCGGGTCGTGTGGCGCGGTGGTGCGGGCGGCCTCGACGAGGATGAGGCGGGCGGCGTCGGGGCGTCCGGCGGTGTGTTCGACGGTGGCGCGGATCGACGCGAGCCTGGCGGTCACCGCCGGATCGTCGGCGTACGGCGCGGCGGCCTCGGCGAGCGCGGCGGCGGTCTCGGGCCGGCCCGCCTCGGCGGCGGCGAGCGCGGCCTGGGTGAGCCGGTGGGCGCGCAGTCGCGGGTCCTCGGTGAGTTGGGCCGCTCGCCGGTACGCGGTGGCGACCGTCGCCCGCCCACCCCGGGCGCGGAAGTGTTCGGCCGTTTCCTCGAGCCGGTCGGCCACGGCGGCGTCGTGGCCGACCGTGGCGGCGGCCAGGTGCCAGGTCTGCCGGTCGCGGTCGCTCTCGGGCAGCGCCGCGGCGAGCGCGTGGTGGGCGGCGTTGCGCCGGCCGAGGGTGGCGCCGTGATAGGCCGCCGCGCGGGCGAGCGGATGGTGGAAGGCGAGATGCGTGGCGGTGAGGTGGATCAGCCCCGCCTGTTCGGCGGGTTCGAGATCGTCGGGCACGGCGCCGAGTTCGCGTCCCGCGCGCAGTACGAGCGCGGGGTCGCCGGTGTCGTCGGCCGCGGCGAGGGTGAGGAGGGTGCGGGTGGCGGCGGGCAGGGTCGCGATCCGTTCGTCGTACAGGCGTCGCACCCGCCAGGACGCGGGCAGCACGGCGATCTCGTGGTCGTCCAGCAGGTCCGCCTCGGGGCGCAGGCCGGGCGTGAGCGCGGCGGCGAGTTCGACCAGGGCGAGCGGATTCCCGGCCGCCCGGCGTAGCAGCCTGCGGCGCACGGCCGGGGTGAGGCCGGGGGCGTGCCGGTCGAGCAGCGCGGTGCCGGCGTCGTCGTCGAGCGGCTCCAGGCGGTGCACGGGCAGCCCCGGCGCGTCGAAGTCGGCCGACCCTTCGCGCGCGGCGAAGACGATCGCCACGGGCTCGGCCGCGAGCCGGCGCGCGGCGAACAGCAGGGCGTCGGCGCTTTCCTGGTCGAGCCAGTGGGCGTCGTCGACGAGCACGAGCAGCGGCTGCTCGTCGGCGAGTTCGCCGAGCAGGCTGAGCGCGGCGGCGCCGACGAGGAACCGGTCGTAATCGCCCGGCGCGGCCGGATCCGCGGCGGTTCCGTGCACGGCGTGGCGCAGCGCCTCGGCCTGATGCCGGGGAAGCCGGTCGGCCAGATGCAGCGCCTCCCGAAGCACGACATGCAGCCCCGCATACGGCAACCGAGCCTCCGACTCGACCCCGGCCCCCCGCAACACCCGCACCCCGCCCACCCCATCGGCACCCCGCACCACCCGCACCCCGGTCTCGGCCTCCACGCCGGCACTCCGCGCCACGCGCACCCCGGTCCCGGCGTCGGCGTCGGCGCCACGCGGTACGCGCGCCCCGGTCCCAGCCTCCGCCCCGGCACCGCGCAGCACGGGAAGTCCGGTTCCGGCCTCCGTCCCGGCGTCGCGCAGCACCGGCAGCCCCGTCCCGGCCTCCGCCCCGGCGTCGCGCAGCTCCCCCAGTCCCCTCGCGGCCTCGGCGGCGGCGTCGAGCAGGGCGCTTTTTCCGGTGCCGATGTCGCCGACCAGCACGACCGCGCCCCCGCGGCCCCGGGCCGCGGCGCGGACCAGGGCTTCGAGGGCGGCGGTGTGGGGCGTTCGTCCGTGGAGCACGAAGGTCAACTTATCCGGGGCCCTCGGCCCCGCCCGCACGGGTGTTACCGACGAGTCGGCGCCACCCGTGCCGGCGTGGCCGCGCCGGTGTCCTGCGGGGCCTGCTCGGTGGTGTTCTCCGGGTGATGGCAGGCCACCTGTTGCCCCGGCCGCAGCTCCTCCAACGGCGGCTCGGCCGTCGTACAGACCCACGTCGCCTTCCAGCACCGGGTGTGGAAGCGGCAGCCGCTGGGCGGGTCGATCGGCGAGGGTACGTCGCCTTCGAGCCGCACGCGCTCGCTCCGATCCCTTCTGCGCCGCGGGTCCGGGATCGGGACGGCCGACATCAGCGCCTTGGTGTACGGGTGCATCGGCGCCCGGTAGAGCAGTTCCCGATCGGCGAGTTCGACGATCCTGCCGAGATACATCACCGCGATCCGGTCCGAGACGTGCCGGACCACGGACAGGTCGTGCGCGATGATCACGTAGGTCAGGCCCAGTTCGCGCTGCAGGTCGTCCATGAGGTTGACGACCTGGGCCTGGATCGACACGTCGAGCGCCGACACCGGCTCGTCCGCCACCACCAGCTTCGGCCTGAGGGCCAGCGCGCGGGCGATGCCGATGCGCTGGCGCTGACCGCCGGAGAACTCGTTCGGGTAGCGGTTGTAGTGCTCGGGACTGAGGCCGACCACCGACAACAGTCGCTGTACCTCCTTCTTGATGCCGCCCTCGGGCTCGACCCCTTGGAGCCGGAAGGGCGCGCCGATGATCGTGCCGGTGGTGTGGCGCGGGTTCAACGACGAGTACGGGTCCTGGAAGATCATCTGCACGTCCCGGCGCAGCGGGCGCATGCCCCGCACGCCGAGGCGCGTGATGTCCTCGCCCTCGAACTCGATCGTGCCCGAAGTCGGTTCGAGCAGGCGGGTGATCAACCGGCCCATCGTCGACTTGCCGCAGCCCGATTCGCCCACCACCCCGAGCGTTTCGCCCGAGCGCACCTCGAAGTCGATGCCGTCGACGGCGCGCACCGCGCCGGCCCGGCGCCGGAAGAGGCCCTTGCGGATCGGGAAGTGCTTCTGCAGCCCGGTCACCTTCAGCAGGACCTCGCCGGGTGCCGCGTCCTCGGCGCGGCCGGCCCTACCGCCGGTGTCGAACGAGCCGACCCCACCGGCCCGTTCGCCGTCGCCCTGCACACGGTTGCTCACTGCGTCGTCCTCCGCGTTCTCGCTCACGACCTCGGCGCAATCTCTTCGGCCCGGATCCGCTCCCGCTGCTCCCGGGTCAGAAGGCAGGCGACCCAGTGCCGCTCGCCGACCTCGGTGGGTTCGGGGCGGATCGTGCGGGTGATGTCGTCCTTCGGCACGTCCGCGTAACGGCAACGCGGGTGGAAGGCGCAGCCGGACGGCAGGTTGATCAGGGACGGCGGGGAGCCCTCGACCGGGACGAGCCGGTCCTGCTGCTCGCGGTCCAGGCGCGGCATCGAGCCGAGCAGACCCCAGGTGTAGGGGTGCCTGGGTTCGTGGAACACCCGTTCCGCCGGGCCGCGTTCGACACAGCGGCCGGCATACATCACCAGGATGTCGTCGGCGAGTTCGGCGACGACGCCCAAGTCGTGGGTGATCACGATGACCGCGGAGCCGAACTCCTTCTGCAGGTCCAGGACGAGGTCGAGGATCTGCGCCTGGACGGTGACGTCGAGGGCGGTGGTGGGCTCGTCCGCGATGAGCAGTTCGGGGTTGTTCACCAGGGACATCGCGATCATCGCGCGCTGGCGCATGCCGCCGGAGAACTCGTGCGGGTAGGCGTCGACCCGCTTGTCCGGCTGCGGGATGCCGACCCGGTCGAGCATCTCCACCGCCCGTTTGCGGGCGGTCTTGCGGTCGACGTCGTGGTGGATCCGGTACGCCTCGACGATCTGCCGGCCGATCGTGTAGTACGGGTGCAGCGCGGACAACGGATCCTGGAAGATCATCGCCATCCGCCGGCCCCGCAGCTTGCGTACGTGTTCGGGTCCGGCCGACAACAACTCGGTGCCGTCCAGCCAGATCTCGCCGGAGATCCGCGCCTTGCGCCTGCCGTACTGCCCGGTCGTGTGCAGGCCCATGATGCCGAGCGAGGTCACCGACTTGCCGGAGCCCGATTCGCCGACGATGCCCAGGGTCCGGCCCTTCTCCAGGTGGAAGCTGAGCCCGTCGACGGACTTGACCAGGCCGTCGTCGGTCGGGAAGTGCACCCGCAGGTCGCGCACGTCCAGGAAGGGGCGCGGCGCGGTCGAGGCGCCGGCGGGCCGGTCGGATACGGCGGTGCTCGTGTCGGGGATGGTCATGCGAGCCTCACTCGGGGGTCGATCACGGCGTAGAGCACGTCCACCAGGAGGTTGGCCAGCAGCACCGAGAGGGAGGTGATCAGGACGACGCCCAGGATGATCGGCAGGTCCTGGTTTCGGATGGCGTTCAGCACTGCCTGGCCGAGGCCGGGCAGGTTGAACGTCGACTCGGTGAGGATCGCGCCGCCGATGAGCGCGCCGAGGTCCATGCCCAGCATGGTCAGGATCGGCGTCATCGTGGAGCGCATGGCGTGCTTGCCGATGACGGTCCGCTCCGGCAGGCCCTTGGCGCGCGCGGTACGGATGTAGTCCTCGCCCAGGACCTCCATCATCGTGGCGCGGGTGATCCGCGCGTACATCGCCGCGTACAGGAAGGCGAGGGTGATCCACGGCAGGATCATGCCGCCGAACCAGCCGCCGGGATCCCGGCCGAACGGCACGTACTGCGCGTCGAGCCACTCGAGTCCGAACGCGAAGGTCGCCAGGGAGAGCATGCCGGTGAAGTAGATGGGCAGGGACACCCCCGCGAGGGCGGCGACCATCGCGCCGCGGTCCCACAGGCTGCCGCGCTTGAGCGCGGAGAGCACGCCCGCCGCGACACCGAAGACCAGCCACAACACGGCGGCGCCGAGCGCGAGTCCCAGGGTCACCGGGAAACGGTCGGTCAACACCGGCCAGACGGCCTGTTCGCTCTTGAACGAGTAGCCGAAGCACGGCGCGGAGCAGTGCACGACGTCACCGCCGGTCGAGTAGGTGCGGCCCGCGAAGATGCCCTTGAAGAACTCCCACGCCTGGACGTGGATGGGCTCGCTCAGGCCGAGCTTGTCCCGCACGGCCTCGACGGCGGCGGGGTCGGCCTGCTTGCCCACGAAGCTCGCGGCGATGTCGACGCCCGTCCACTTGGGGACGAGGAAGAAGATGCCGAAGACCACCATGATGATGACCACCAGCATCACTGCGGCGGCGAACAGCCGCCTGATCAGGTAAGTGAGCACAGCTGACGGCCCGCGGTCATGCCGCGCCGGCCTTCACCTGCCTTTCGTGCCGTTCGACGGGTGGCCGGGGGTTCACTGCGAAGTCTTCGACGACTGCGCGGAGTTCGCTGAGTTGGCGGAGTCGGCGGACTTCGTGGAGTGCAGACCGAGGCTGACGAAGTCGTAGCCGTTGTAGGCGTCCGTCATGTAGACGTTGGTGAGTCGGCCGCCGCGCCAGTTCAGATACTTCTCGTAGGTGAAGGGCAGGTAGTACCCGCCCTCCATGACCCTGTGGTTGATCTGCGCGGCGATCCGGCCCTTGTTGCCCTCGTCGGGCTCCTTGGCGTAGGCGTCGAAGAGGTCGTCGATCGCCTGGTCCTTGATCAGGGCGTAGTTGACGTTGCCGCTCTCCAGCACGTACTTGCCGTCCCACAGCGGCCGGCCGAAGCCCTGGACGGACGGGAAGTCGGCGGCCCAGCCGTCGATGACGATGCCGTAGCCCTTCTTCGCCACGTTGTCGGGGCTGCCGACGATGCCGGAGGTCTGCGAGCCGTCGTACTGGTCGATCTGCGCGTCGATGCCGATCTTCTTCAACGACGCCTGCAGGGACTGGGCGGTGGCCACCTCGACCGGCTTGTTGTTGCGGACGGCGATGGTGGTGGTGAAGCCGTCCGGCTTGCCGCAGGCCGCCAACTCCCGCTTGGCCTTGGCGACGTTGCCGTTGCGGTCGGTGCCCGCCATGTCGAATGGGTCGTACGTGACGCCCTGGGAGCCCGGGACCGTCGGCGGCAACATGTTGGTCCCGATGTCGCCGCCGGCCACGGGGCCGCCGCGCGCGGTCTGCAGCGACAGGTGGTCGGCCCCGTGGATGACCGCCTTGCGGCAGTGCTCGTTGTCGAACGGCTTCACGTTCTGCGGGAAGGTCGCGTAGCGGACGTAGCCGGAGAGCGGGTTGTCCAGGTTGCCCTTGTGCTGCTTGAGCGCGATCTGGCGGCCCTGCGGCGACAGGCCGGACTGGCCGAGGTCCAGGTCGTAGTCGCCGGCGATCAGCCGCTGGTCCATGTCGTTGGCGTTGGAGAAGAACTTGACACTCACGGCGTCCGGGTAGGCCTTGCGGACCGGGTCCGAGGCCTCCTTCCACTGCGGATTGCGGACCAGTTCCAGGCCCTTGCCCGGGTCGTACGACTCGAACCGGTACGGGCCGCTGGAGAACGGGCGCAGGCCGTACTTGGACTTGGTGTCCTTGTCCTGGCGCACCGGGGACGCCGACGGGATCGCGAGCATCTGCGGGAAGTCGCTGTTGGGTTGCGGCAGACGGAAGACGATCGTCCTGTCGTCGGGCGTCTCGATCGCCTTCAGGCCGAGTTTGTCGGCGGACTCGTCCTGGTAGGGGCCGTGGTACTCCCCGTCGGGGTCGAGGACGTCCTTGAGGTAGACCGGACCACCCGACAACACGTCCTGCGCCCACTGGCGTTCGATGCCGTACTTGACGTCCTTGGCGGTGATCGGCTTGCCGTCCTCCCACGTGACCCCGTCGCGCAGGGTGAAGGTGTACGTCTTGCCGTCGTCGGACACCCTGCCCCCGTCGGTGGCGAGGTCGGGGGTCAGCCCGGCGCCCGCCTTGCCGGGTTCGGTCTTGTAGGTGACCAGTTGGCGGCTGTAGAAGCGCATGAAGTTCCAGGCGAAGCCGTAGTAACTGCGGGTGGTGTCCCACGAGTCGCCGTCCTGGGTGCCGGCGAATCTCAGGGTGCCGCCTTTCGTCGTGGCGGCGTTCACGACCTTGGTGGTGGCGGCGTCGTAGCCGGCCGCGCTCGCCTTGTCGTCGCCACCACCGCCGCACGCCGTCGTGGTCAGCAGTCCTGCGACCACGGCCGCGGCGGCCAGTGCCTGCGTGCGTCGCCCTGGGGCGTGTCGGGTAGTCACGATCTCGGATCCTCCGGATTGCGTGCGGGACCCGGGGTGAAGTGCCGCGGGTCGCCTCGGGTGGCCTGGGGTACGGCGGTTCAGCGCGAGCCCTTGGGGTCGAGCGCGTCGCGCACGCCGTCGCCGAAGAGGTTGAAGGCAAGAACGGTGGTGAAGATGGCCACGCCCGGAACGATCATGTACAGCGGATCCGAGTCGTAGTAGTCGATCGCGTTCGAGAGCATCTGTCCCCACGAGGCGGTGGGCGGCTTGACGCCCACACCCAGGAAGCTGAGCGCGGCCTCGGTCAGGATGTTCGTGGGGATCATCATCGTCGTGTAGACGACGATCGGGGCCACGAGATTGGGCAGCAACTCCTTGGCCAGGATGTGGAAACGCCCGGCGCCCAGGGCTCGGGCGGCCTCGACGTACTCGCGTTCGCGCATCGACAACGTCTGGCCGCGCACCACGCGCCCGATGTAGGGCCATCCGAAGAAACCGATGACCAGGATCATCACGAAGACGCGGACGCTCGAACCGGTCATGCCCAGCATGTCGTTCGGCATGACCGAGACCAGCGCGATGATGAACAACAGTTGTGGGAAGGCGAGCAGACCGTCCATGACGCGGCTGATGGCCGCGTCCACCCAACCGCCGAAGAAGCCCGCCACAATCCCCAGGACCGTGCCCAGGACGACCGCCACGAGGGCGGACAGGAAGCCGACGAGCAGCGAGATCCGGGCGCCGTGGAGGATACGGGCGAGGATGTCCCGGCCGTTGACCGGCTCCACGCCCAGCAGGTGCTCGCCGCCGATGCCGCCGAGGGATCCCTTGGGGGTGCCGAACAGCGGGTCGATCGTGTTCTCGTGGAAGACGTTCGGATCCTGTCCGATCAGGTTCGAGATCACCGGCGCGAACACCGCGATCACGACGAGCGCGAGGATGACGGCGCCGCCCGCCAGGGCCAACCTGTCCCGCCTGAGCCGTTCCCAGGCGATTCGCGCCGGCGAACGGCCCTGTACGGGCTCGGTGTCGCCCCCGACCGCCGCCGCTTCGTCGACCGCGCCGGGGGCCGCTGCCGCGACCGGGTTCGGGGCCGCCTTCGCGGTCGGCTCGTGCAATGGTGCCGTCATCTGCCAGGGACCCCTCTCGACCGGCGCCGGCCGGACCGTAATGGATGCGCACCGGGCGCGGGACGACCACACCGCGCCGCGGAGTTCGGCCATCGGGACCGGAGCGCGGATTCGCCACCGCTCACACCGGCACCTCCCGCGGGGCGGGACGGGCCCGCCGTACGTTTGCCGGATTGTGCCTGCGGAAAGCGTGGCCCCTGGATCCGCCGGAGGCATGTGATGCCCGTCCAGAGATTCCTCGAATGCTTTGTATGTCCGGCCAAAGAGGCGCGCCGGCGCGATACCGAGGGCCCGGATCCCGGAAAACTCCCGGAATTATCGGATACGCGCGCGCCCGAACCGCGCGCGGGCACGGGAATACCGAATCTCCGGCGCGCACGAATTCCGCCGCGCGGCCGACCCGCCCCGATTGTTCCGGCGTACAAATCGGCGGGCGTATCCCGGTAGCCCGAAACAAAGGCGCCGGAACCCCGCCGGTTTTAACCTGCGGAAGTGACGTGAACGCGTACGGCCACGGTCCACCGCGGCGGCCGGCTTCCGTGCGGCCCGATACGGCAACCACCCCGCCGGGGTGGGGTGTTCCGCGCCCGGCGGCCCCGTGCGCGGCCGGCTGCGCCGCGCACACCGATCACCCACATGCCCTCACCGCCACCGTGCCGGCCCCTGCCCGGCCGCCGGCCCACCCAGTCGGAGCACTGCGATGAACGGATCCACAATCCGAGAACTGCGCATGATGGAGGACCTCGATGCCGTCAGCCTCCTCTATGCCGGCATCTGGGGGTCCCGACCCGGCAACTCACCCATCTCCGCCGAGGTCCTGCGGGCACTCGCGCACACCGGGAACTACGTGGCGGGAGCGTACGAGGACGGCCGCCTGGTGGGAGCGTCGGTCGGCTTCTTCGGCGAACCCGTCGGCACCAGCCTGCACTCGCACATCACCGGCTCCGTCGTGGGGCGCGGCGTGGGCCTGGCCCTCAAGATGCACCAGCGGCAGTGGGCGCTCGCGCATCGACTACGCCGCATCACCTGGACCTACGACCCGCTCATCCGCCGCAACGCCCACTTCAATCTGACCAAACTCGGCGCCCTGCCGGAGGACTACGTGCCGTCCTTCTACGGCGCGATGCACGACACCATCAACGGCGGTGACGAGTCCGACCGGGTCCTGGTCGCCTGGGACCTCACCGCGCCCACCCCGCCCGCGGCGGTCGAGCCGCCGCTCGGCGCCGCCCACGGCGTGCGCAATCACCGGGGCCGCCCGGAGATCGCCTCGACCGACGCCGAGACCGTACTCGTCGACCTCCCCGACGACATCGAGGCGCTGCGCCTGACCGACCCCGGCACCGCCCGGGCCTGGCGGCTGGCCGTACGGGCCACCCTGGGCGGTCTGCTCGCCGAAGGCGCCCGCGTCGTCGGCTTCCACGAACGCCGCCGCTACGTGGTGCAACGCACCACCGCCACCGGCACCACCCGTGTCCGACCCCCGGTACAGGAGCACCAGTCATGAAGACGAAGATCACCGGCATCGAACTGCGTCGGATCGCGATGCCGCTCGTCACCCCGTTCCGCACCTCCTTCGGCGTGGAGACCACCCGCGACGTGCTGCTGGTCCGCGTCGTCACCGCCGACCACGAAGGGTGGGGCGAGTGCGGGGCCATGTCCGAGCCGCGCTATTCCTCCGAGTACGTGGACAGCGTGCAACACGTGCTGCGCCGGTTCCTGATCCCCGCCCTGCCGAAGGACGGCCTGAACGTGCACGAGCCGGCCCGGGTCATGGCACCCTTCACCGGCCACCGCATGGCGAAGTCCGCGCTGGAGACGGCGGTGTTGGACGCGCATCTGCGCGCCGCCGACGAGTCCTTCGGCTCCTACCTGGGCGCCGCGCGGGACCGGGTCCCCTGCGGTGTCTCGGTCGGGATCATGGACTCCGTGCCCGAACTCCTCGACGCCGTGGAGCGGTACATCGCCGAGGGCTACGTGCGGATCAAGCTGAAGATCGAGCCCGGGTGGGACCTCGCTCCGGTCCGCGCGGTGCGCGAGCGCTTCGGCGACGAACTGCCGCTGCAGGTCGACGCCAACGCGGCCTACACCCTCTCGGACGCGCAACACCTCGCCGCACTGGACGACTTCGGCCTCCAGCTGATCGAACAGCCCCTGGCCAACGACGACCTGGTCCGGCACGCCGCACTGGCCAAGCGGCTGCGCACCCCGATCTGCCTGGACGAATCCATCACGTCCGCGGCCGACGCGGCGGCGGCCATCTCCCTCGGCGCCTGCTCCGTCGTCAACATCAAGCCGGGGCGCGTCGGCGGCTATCTCGAAGCCCGCCGCATCCACGACCTCGCCCGGGCCCACGGCGTCGCCGTCTGGTGCGGCGGGATGCTGGAGACCGGCCTCGGCCGCGCCGCCAACGTGGCCCTGGCCGCGCTGCCCGGCTTCACCCTCCCGGGCGACACATCCGCGTCCGGCCGATACTTCGCCACCGACATCACGAAGCCATTCGTGCTCTCCGACGGCCACCTCGACGTCCCCACCGGCCCCGGACTCGGCGTAGAACCCCTGCCCGACGTCCTCGACGCGGTGACCACGTCGGTCGAGTGGATCAAGATGTAGGGGCCGCGGCCCCGATCGCCCTGCGGTCGACCCGGTCGACGTAGTGGCGGTACGGGGCCGCGAGACCGGGCCCGGGACTTGCCCGGGAAGGCGCCGGGTCCGGTCTCGGCGTGTGGTGGGGTGCGCCGCGGCGGGTCAGTTGCCGTGCAGGGCTGTGTGCAGGGCGTTGACGGCGAGTGTGCGGGCGACGTTCGCGGCGCGGGTGTCGCGCAGGCTGTCCAGGAGGAGGAAGTCGTGGACCATGCCCGCCACGCGGACGGAGGTGACGTCGACGCCGGCCTCGCGCAGCCTGTTGGCGTATTGCTCGCCCTCGTCGCGCAGCACGTCGGCCTCGTCGGTGATGACCAGGGTGGTCGGGAGGCCCTTGAGCTGGTCGAGGCTCGCCCGCAGGGGAGAGGCGTGGCGTTCGGCGCGTTGGGCGGGGTCGGTGGTGTAGGCGTCCCAGAACCACTTCATGCCGTCGCGGGTGAGGTAGTAGCCCTCCGCGAACTGCAGGTACGAGGGGGTGTCGAAGTCGGCGTCGGTCACCGGGTAGAGCAGGACCTGGGCCTTGAGGTCGATGCCGCCGCGCTCCTTGTTCATCAGCGCGAACACCGTCGACATGCAGCCGCCGACCGATTCGCCGGTGACGGCGATCCGTGAGGTGTCCAGGCCGTGTTCCGCGCCGTGCTCCAGGACCCACCGCCCCACGGCGTAGTTCTGCTCGACCTGGGTGGGGTACTTCGCCTCGGGCGCCCGGTCGTACACGGGGAAGACGCCCGCGGCGCCGGCGCCGACGGCGAGTTCGCGGAAGAGGCGGTCGTGCGTCTTGTCGTCGCCGAAGACCCAGCCGGCGCCGTGGATGTAGAAGACCACGGGCAGCGGGCCGACGGCTTCCTTGGGCCGGATGATGCGGGTGCGGACGGTGCCCCACTCGCCGGCGTCCACCTCGACCCACTCCTCGTCGACGTCCGGCCGGGGCACCGTCGGGTCGCTCTGCAGCCCCAGCAGGATCTCGCGGCCCTTCTCCGGAGGCACTTCGTAGATTCGCGGATGCGGGGCGGTGGCGTTGCACAACTCCTGCGCGGCGGGTTCGAGGTAAGGCTTGATCGGCGGGGGAAGCGGGGTCATGTCGGCTCCGATCACGAGCACTGCGTGGCCTGGAATGTCCGTCCCGCGCCGACGGCCGACCGCTCGGGTGCGGACGGCCGCTCACGGGACGAGCCCCCCGGTCCATCCTGGTACATATCGGCCGGGTTCGCCTTCGAGGCGGTCGCTTCGGTTGCCGGCTCGGGGTGAAGCAGCGGCGGGGGTGGGTCGTGGGGTGGGCGTGCTCGGCGAACGTGGTGAGCAGGTGTTCCGGGCGGGGGCCGATGGCGGCTGATCGGCGAGGAGCGGGTCGGGCGGCCCCGGCGCTTCGGGGCTCATCGGGTGGTGACCGTGTCGGGGGTCTCCGGCTCGTGTACGGCGGTGGGGGCTTGGGTTTGCGGGCCGCGGAGGGCGATGTAGAGGAAGAGCGCGCCCAGCACGGCCGCGCCCGCCCACATGGCCTGCTGCCAGGCGTCGACGAAGGACTGCCGGGCGGCGTGGAGCAGGTCCGGCGCGTGCGGGCCGGTGTCGTCCGCCACCTCGACGGCGTTGGCGATGCCTTCCCGGGCGGTGTCCGCGGGCCCTTGGGGGATGCCGGTCAGCCGGTCCGCGATGGCGCTGCGGTAGCCCGCGGACAGCAGCGCGCCGAGCAGGGCCACGCCGAGGGCGGTGCCGAACTCGCGGGTGACGTCGTTGAGCGCGGAGGCGACACCCTGCTTCTCGCGCGGCAGGGATCCGGTGATCGCCTCGGTGGAGGGCGTCATCGACAGGCCCATGCCGATCCCCATGGCGAGCATGCCGGGCAGGACGGTCGGATAGCCGCCGGTGGCGGAGACGAACAGGGCCATCAGGGCCAGGCCGATCCCGGCCACCGCGATGCCCACGGCCATCGTCGCGCGGGAGCCGATCCGTGCCGCGAGCCCGGGGGCCAGGCCCGAGGCCGTCATCATCATCACGGCCATCGGCATCAGCGCGAGCGTGGACAGCAGGCCCGACCACCCGAGCACGGCCTGGAAGAACGGGAACAGGACCACGGCGATACCCGCCTGGACCCCGAAGACCACCAGCAGCGTCAGCGACCCGCCCGCGAGGCCACGCTCGCGGAACAGCCGTACATCCAGCAGCGAGGCGTCCCGCCGGCGCAATTCCCAGGCCACGAAACCGAGGGCGGCGATCCCGCCGACGGCGAGGCCGATCACCGTCGCCGGAGCCGTCCAACCGTGCTCGGGACCCTCCTGCAGGACGAAGATGAGGCCGACCACGGCGACGACGGAGACCAGCGCGCCGACCGTGTCGAAACGATGGGCCGACTTCTCCCGGGAGTCGGGGACCGACTTCAGCGTCATCGCCAGCGCCACGACGCTCAGCACGACGGGCAGTACGAACAACCAACGCCAGTCCGCGACATCGACGAGGAGCGCGGACAGGAACATGCCCAGGATGCCGCCGCCCCCGGCGACACCGGTCCACACGCCGATCGCCTTGCCGCGCTGCGCCTCGGGGAAGGTGGCGGTGATGACGGCCAGGGTGATCGGCATGATCATCGCGGCTCCGACACCGGCGGCCACGCGCGCGGCCAGCATGACCTCCGCCGTCGGGGCCAGGCCCGCCGCGACGCTCGCGGCGGCGAAGACGCCCAACCCGGCGATCAGCATCGGTTTGCGGCCCAGGCGGTCGCCGATCGCGCCGAGCGGCAGCAGGAGCGCGGCCAGGGCGAGGGTGTAGATGTTGATGATCCACAGGATCGTGCCCTGCGAGGCGTCGAACTCGACCGCCATGTGGGTCTGGGCGACGTTCAACCCGGACACCGAGGCGATGACGGCCATGAGGGCGACGGATACGGCGATCAGGATGGCGCGCAGCCGACGCGCGTCGGGTACACCGCCCCCGCCGGCCGGTGCGGTCGGTTCGGGCTGGTTCGTACTCATGGGGTCCTCTCGAAAACGGCATGCCGAACAGACGCCGGTAGGACCGGTGGCGGGTTGCCGGCGGGTGGGGCCGAAGGCTGGGGATCAAGCACTCTCGACGCTAGGCCCGATTTGCATCACAGGCATACGATGTTGCCCATGACGCAAGAAGATGGGGAGCTGGACAGCCTCGTGCGCAAACGCATCCGTGCCCTGCGGGTGGCGCAGGGCTGGTCCCTGGAGGAGCTGGCCGGGCGCGCCAACCTCAGTCAGTCCTCACTGAGCCGGATCGAGAACGGGCGGCGCCGGCTCGCGCTGGATCAGCTGGTCACCCTCGCCCGCGCACTGGACACCACGCTGGACCAGCTCGTGGAGACCGCCACCGACGACGTCGTCGTCAGTCCGATGATCGACGGCGCGCACGGCCTGATGCGCTGGCCCATCAAGGGCGATCCGGGCATGAGCGTGGTGCGTCAGCGCATGACGGAGCCGCCGCCGGACAATCCCGCGCGGATGCGCGCCCACCCGGGCCGGGAATGGCTCGTCGTGCTGTCCGGCACGGCGATCCTGATGCTCGGCCACCGCCGCCTCCGCATCGAGACGAATCAGGCCGCCGAGTTCCCCACGATGTTGCCGCACGCGATCGGTACGGCCGGCGGGCCCTGCGAGATCCTGGGCATCTTCGACCGCGACGCCCGGCGCGGCCACCAGCGCGAAGGCGGCGACTCCGGATGCACCCCGCTCGAACGAGTGTGACGCTGGAGTGCGGGATCACCACGTTCGAGGAGGGCCACGATGTCCGTCATGGACAAGCTCAAGCAGATGCTGAAGGGCCACGAGGACAAGGCCGGGCAGGGCGTCGACAAGGCGGGCGACTTCGTCGACGACAAGACCCAGGGCAGGTACAGCGGTCAGGTCGACACTGCCCAGGACAAGCTGAAGGACCGACTCGGCGGGGATCAGGACACTCCGCCGCAGTAACGGTGGAGAGCCACGCGGCGGTCCCCGCCATCCGACATCGGATGGCGGGGACCGCCGTCGTGCTCGGGGTTGTGCCGGCTCACCCCGGATCAACGATGGCCGGCGGACCGGCTCACCGGTACTGCGTGCTCGCGGTGACGCCGGTGAAGCTCTGTGCGGCGGCGAGGGTGAAGTAGACCCAGCCGGACGGCGGATCGGCGATCGTCAGGGTCTCGGCGTTGCCGGCGTTGGTGGACTTCGCCCGGTAGTCGGTGGTGGTGGCCCAGGTGCCGCCGCCGTAGTACAGGTCGGCGTTGCCGGTGCCGCCGGTGGTGGTGATGGTCAACTCCTTGACGCCGGCCGGCAGGTACAGGAAGTGGTAGGCGGCGTTGCCGGTGGTGGCCGCGAGATTGTCCCGGCGGCAGTTCTTGTCGAACTGCCGGGGATCGGCGTTGGTGCACAGCGCAACGGCCGCGGCCTCCGGCAGCGGGCCGCAGTCGGCGGTGGCGCAGGTGGTCGTCAGCCAGCCGGCGAAGTCGGCGTCGTAGCCGGTGCCGATGGTCTGCTTCAGGAAGGTGCGGGCGCCGGCCCAGTCGCCGGTGCGGTACTTGGCGAGCACGGTCTCGACGTCGGCGGGGTGCGCCTGGAGCATGTAGCGCACGGCCAGCCAGCCCCACCGGTAGACCCGGGCCGAGTTGACGTCGGGGTTGTCGTCCTGGTCGTAGACGGTGTCGAAGAGTTGGCTGAGCGTGTAGGTCTTCTGTCCGGCCGCGGCGATCGCGTCGGCGTTGCGCTGGTTGCGGTAGCCGTACGAGATGTTCTCGGCGATGCCCTCGACCCACCAGATGGTCGGTGTGGTCATGCCGGCCTCGAAGTCGCCGTACATGTTGTAGCGGCCGTCGAGGTAGTGGGTGTACTCGTGATTGAGGTTCCAGATCTGGAAGGACGGACGCAGCCAGTCGGCCTCGTGGGCGATGAAGCGGGCCTGGTTGCCGGCCAGGTTCGGGTTGCCCTCCTCGTAGGTGCCGCCGTTGTCGACGTCGATGTCGTAGATGGCCCAGCCGTACAGCGAGTACTGGGTGTAGTCGTCGAAGACGACGACCTCGAGGTTGGTGTTCACATCGCCCGGGATCGCGCCCTTGTCGCCGATCACCCGGTGGAAGTAGGCGTCCTGGTTGATCAGACTGGTACAGGTGCCGGTCAGTTGCGCGGGGGACATGTCCTGGGCGCGGATCTTCAGGTTCGGGCTACACGTGTGTTGGGTCGGCAACACGACCGGGAGCACCCGGGCACCCAGGTCGCAAATGGCGTACGCCGCACAGTTGTTCCGGTCGAACGCGCGGGTGTACCAGGCCAGGTTCATGGTGATCGGTCCGGTGGGGCCGATGTTCGGGTAGCGGTTGATCAGGTCCTTCAGCAGCGGTCGGACCCGATCCTTCAACTCGGGGATGTCGAGGGCGTAGCCGAGGAAGCGGCCGACGTTGCTGACCACGTCCAGGCGGTTGAGTTGGGCGTTGTTGCGGGTGATGAAGTCGGCCCAGGTGTTCGTGATGGTGGGGTCGGCCTTGAGGGCGGCCCGCCAACCGCGGGCGTCGTTCTTGGCCTTGAAGCCGTTCTCGGCGACCCACTCGACGTGCGCCACGGCGAGGGTCATCGCGTCGGGCCATGTGGCGTCGTAGCTTGCGAGGAGCCACTTGACGACGCCGGCGTACCGGCCGGCGGTGCCGGTGCTGTCGATCAGCGTGACGACCTCGTTGAGGGTCGCGCCGTTGGCGTCGGTGACGTCCTTGCTGTGCGGGGAGGCGAAGAAGGCGTCCAGTGCGGCGCGGGCGGCGGTGTCCAGTGCCGGGCCGTAGGCGCCGACGGCGTTCGTGTTGTTGTCCTGCACGTAGTAGCCGGCGCGCAGGAACAGCACGAGCTGCCCGATGGAGGTGTCGTTGGTGCCGGGGTACGCCGCGGAGGCGTCGCGGAGCGCGTCGGCGACGGTGACCATCTTGGCTTCGCGGAAGGCCGTTCCCGCGGTCGGGCCGGTGAGGTTGAACAGCGGGTACGTGCACGTGACGTCGGGGAGGGCCGTCAGTTGTCGGATCAGCTCGGGGCCGCTCGCGTCGATCACTGCGGACAGGTTGCCGCATCCGTTGGCGGCGGCCGAGAACTGCCTGGCGTCCGCGCCGGGTTCGGTGGTCGGCGGGGCCGACCGGGCGTGCTCCTCGGTGCCTTCCTGCGAGGAGATGTTGAAGCCGGAGGCGTCGGCCCGGGCGTCGGGTGACTTGGGGACCGGGATCGACCGGGGCGCGGTGGGCGGGGTTTTGCCGGCGCTTGCGCGGGCCGCGGCCGGGGCGGTGGCGGCTTGGGCCTGGGCCTGGGCTTGGGTCTGGGCCTGGGCCTGTGGAGCGAACAGGCCGAGGGTCAGGAACAGGGCTACGCCGAGCGCGGGGAGTCTTCGCGCGTGGGCCGTAGATATCCGGGAGAGACGCATGTGCGGGGGCCTCCGGAGCTGTTGTGGCCGCGTACCGAGACGCAGCCTTCCGATGTGCGACATGTAACATGGCACATGTCGCACGGCGCCGGAAGAGTCTCGACCGGAATGCCACCCGCTACGCCTGAAACGCCGTCACATCGCGGCCCCGTACGGGGTTTGGGGTGGTGGCTGGCCAAGGTGTGCTCGGGCCTGCGCGACCTGGCGCACGATGGCGTGTGCCTCGTGGGTCCGTGCGAGCGCATCCGCCTCGGTGAGAATGCGCAGCGCGTCGTCGCGGCGCCCCGCTGCGGCGGCGATGTAGCCGAGGCCCACCATGTTCGCCGCGACTGCCGCCTGGTGTCCGGCCGTCCGGCGAATCTCGGATGACCTGGTCAGGTGCTCCCGGGCCGCCTCCAGGCGACCGGCGGCGTGGTCGGCGATGCCGAGGTGGCGCAGCGCCTCGGCCAGGGTCTCCCGGTCGCCGACCTGTGCCGCGAGGTCGCGGGAGCGTTCGAGGAACGGTACGGCCGTGGCGTTGTCGCGTCGGACGACCTGATGGACGGCGCCGATCCAGAACAGCACCTCGGCCTCGCCCCGGACCTGGCCCAGGGCCCGGAACAACGCCAACGCGCGTTCGAACGCGGGCAGTTCGGCCGGGTCCTCGCTCGCGTCCACGTCCCGCCGGGCCAGGAACCGGGCGTGCCGTACGCGTCCGCGAGACAGCTCCAACTCGGCTTCCACCGCGTCGAGTTCGCGATCGGCGGCATCGAGTTCGGCGTGGTCGCCGCCGAATACGCTGAGTTCGTAGGAGCCCTTGGCCCGTTCGATCCGACCGTCCGCGGCCATGGTTGGCTCCTCGTCGTTTCCCCGGTCGGTCGTCGACTCGATCCGAGAGGCGTGTCGAACGGACCTGCGGACGTCACCATACCGACGGGCAGGGCCCGTATCCGGGGGTCTCGCCCGCCGGCCGGCGGTGGCAGGATCGAAGCCATGGCGAGCGTTTTCGGTGACTTCGAGCTGACCATGGACGAGTTGCGCGTCGTGACGCGCTATGCGGCGGAGAGCGCGCGGGACGTCCTGCACGTGTTCGAGCAGGGTGTTCCCGGCGACCCTCGCCCGCGCGCGGCGCTCGACGCCGCCTGGGAGTTCGTCGACGGTGCGCGGCGGACCAGGCTGCAGCGCGTCACGTCCCTGGACGCGCACCGGGCCGCCAAGGACGCGGGCATCGAAGCGGCCCGCCTTGCCGCGCGGTCCGCCGGCGACGCGGCCGCCGCCGCCTACCTGCACCCGATATCGCGGGCCACCCAGGTCGGACACATTCTGCGCGCCGCAGCGAGCGCCGCCCGCATCGGCGAACTGGGCGCGGGCGGCAACCCGGCGGTCGGGGACGCGCTGATCGAACAGGCTCGGCGACGCGCCACGCCCGAACTGGTCTCCGTACTGCGGCGATACCCCCTCGCGCCGACCTCGAGAAACCGCGTCGGACAGCTCATGAGCGCCCTCGACGCCGCTCTGCGGGCGGGCGCCTGAACCACGCGGGGCGTGGGCCTGGACAACAGGCGGGGGAGTGATGCGATCGAAAAGTGGCGGGCGTCGGCGCCCGGGCCCCGCCGGGGGTGGGTACAGGCCCACCGGGGTCCGGGGGGCAGCGTCATCGTCGTGGTGCCGGGGCGGCGGCACGCTGGACGCACAGCCCACGAAACGGAGTGTCGTCATGAGCAGCCCCACACGCCGGACCGTCCTGCGCGGTGGCGCACTCGCGGCGGGCGGGATCGCCGCGGGCGCCCTCGGCGCGACCGGCCCGGCGTTCGCCGCCGCGCCGCAGGCCGATCCCGACGCCGTCGACCGTCGTCGATTCCCGTTTCTGGAAGGGGCGTTGGCCCCGCAGTGGGAGGAGGTCACCGCCTTCGACCTGCCCGTCACCGGTCGTCTGCCGCGCGCGCTCGACGGTCGTTACCTGCGCAACGGACCCAACGTCCTGGGCCTGGAAGACCCCCGGGCGCACCACTGGATGATCGGCGCGGGAATGGTCCACGGCGTGCGGCTGCGTGATGGTCGGGCCGAGTGGTACCGCAGTCGCTGGGTGCGTTCGGCCGACGTCGCCGCCCGGCTCGGGGAACCGTACCGGGGCCCCCAGCCGCCCCCCGTCGACGACTTCCCGGCCAACACGCACGTGATCGGGTATCGCGGACGTATTCTGGCGTGCCAAGAGGGCGGGCCGCTGCCCTACGCGCTCGACGGCGATCTGAACACCGTCGGGTTGTGCGACTTCGACCGCACCCTCGACGGATCCTTCGCGGCACACACCAAGTTCGACCCGTACACCGGCGAACTGCACGCGGTGACGTACGCCATCGACTGGGACCACGTGCGCCACATCGTGCTGGACCGGGCCGGCCACGTCGCCCGAACCACGCGCGTCCCGGTGGCGGACTCGCCGATGATGCACGACTTCGGCCTCACCGAGAAGTACGTCGTCCTCTTCGACAACCCCATCACCTTCGACGCCGACGCCGCCGTTGCGGGGGCCCTGGTGCCCTACGTCTGGAACGCACGACACCCGGCGCGCGTCGGCCTGTTGCCACGAGCGGGCGGCCCGACGGCATGGTTCGACATCCCGCCGTTCTACTTCTCGCACACGCTCAACGCCTACGACGACGGCGCCGGCCGTGTCGTCGTCGACTTCACGCGCATGCCCGCGCCCTTCGAGCCCGCCGGACGCGGACTCGGCGGTCCGGCCGCGGCCGGACCGCCCTCGCTGCACCGCTGGACGATCGACCCCGTGCGCGGGGTCGTGCGCACCGAACGTGTCGACGATCGCCCGCAGGAGTTCCCCCGGATCAACGAGGCGTACCTGGGTAGGCGCCACCGATACGGTTACACCGCGGCGTCCGTCGAGCTGTACCGCGCCTACGGGCCGGCGGTGAGCGAGAGTGGCATCCGGGCGGGCAATGGGCTGGTCAAGCACGACCTGCTGCGCGGTACGACCGCGGTGCACCGCCTTCCGCGCGGCGCGGACGCGAGCGAGCCGGTGTTCGTTCCGGCCGAGCGGGGCGCGTCCGCGGGACGTGCCGAGGACGACGGCTACATCCTCGCCTACGTGAACAATCCCGAGCGCGACGCCACCGACCTGGTCGTCCTGTCCGCGCAGGACTTCACCGGCAAGCCGGTGGCGCGCGTCCACCTCCCCGTCCGGGTCCCGCTCGGCTTCCACGGGAGCTGGGTCCCGACGGACTGACGCCGCGATGCGCCGCCCGCCGGTTGTGCGATCACGAACATCGCGAATACATAAGGTTGTTGGTGTATTGCCCTGTGTGACTGGGGTAGTTGTACGGGTGTGCCGGCTCCCCCCGTGGCCGGCACCCGCGCGGCCCGACATCGGTTGACCCCCGTCCGACCGTCGGGCCGCGTCCATCCCGAACCGGTCGCTTCACGGCACTCACGCCGGGGATGATTCGGGTATCCCGCCCTCTGGTGAGGTCGAGGCGTCCGGAAGGCGCGGTTGTGAGTCATTCGGGTGAACCGGGGCGATAGTGGTTGCCGGAGGCGGGTGCTCTCGTTGAACCGAGTGCGCGTCGCGGTCCGGCGGCGCGGATGTTGCGCTATACGGGAGATTGTCGTGAACTCGTTCAAAAAGGCCGGAGCCCTGGCCGTCGGTACCGCCGCTCTCGTGATGGCGGGCACGGGTGCCGCGAGTGCGAGCTCCGAGGCCGACGCCGCCGCGGTGAAGTCCTCGGGTGTCTTTTCCGGCAACATCGGCCAGTCTCCGTTCCATACGCCGGCCGAGGGGTGCGCCAATACCGCCAACGCGGTCGCCGCGCTCAACCCGGCGTTCGGGAGCGAATGCGTCATTGCCGAGATCGAGAACAACGACTACGACGACGAGGATTACGAGGACTACGACCACGAGGGTGACCACCACCGTCCCCATGGCCACCGCCCCCACGGCGGCGGTGGCTACCAGCACGACGACGGCCACCGCTCGCTCCTGGAACGTGTCGGGGTCTGACGACCCGCCGACCCGGGAGCCGGCGCTCGCGCGATCGGCCCCGACCATCGAAACGGACGCCGTTGGTTGAATTCGGTTCCCGTTGCCTCGCCCCGTCGGATCCCACCCGGATCCGGCGGGGCGAATCGGTTGGTGGGTGACGGTGCGCGGCGTTCGTCATCGGTCCACGTGACGACGTCGGCCTCCGAGACC
>NZ_JBSHGZ010000031.1:0-125811 GCF_053618075.1 Embleya sp. NPDC055664 | reverse complement strand
CGACGCCGACCAGGGACATGTCCACCTGTCCGCGCCCCGCGGCCTCGGCGATCATCGCGTCCATCAGCGCGGCGAACACGCCGACGTCGCGCCACTGGCGAAACCGGTCGTACACCGTCGACCAGGGCCCGAACTCGCCCGGCATCTCCCGCCACCGACTGCCGGTGCGGAACCGCCGGACGACACCCTCGAACTGTTCCCGCAGCCGCTGCGGGTACGGACCGAAGCCGCCTATCGGCAGGAACGGCTCGATCAACTCCCACTCGTCATCGTCGAGTTAACGTCGCGCCACGAAAGTGTTCTACCACTTCGCGATCGGGATTGATCACAACTCCGTACAGGCCCTAGCAGTTGATGAACGGGAAAATGAACGACTGGGGTGGAAGTTCGGGCGTTCGGCGGCGCCGGGGGCGGGTGTTCGGTAAACGACCGATAGATGAACACGGAGCCCGATGCGCAGCTGCGTCAACACCCTGTCATAGGGACCACCCCGCAGATACTCCGAAAAGGCCCGGGAGCCCCGTGGTCGGCGGGGAACGGACGCTGAAGGCGTTGGCCGCCGAGGCGGCGGCGAACGAGACCCGGTACAAGGCGCGGGTGCGCACGGTGTTGCGGTCGGCGTACTCGGCACACTGGCGGCGCATGCTTGCGCCGTTGCTGAAGTCGCTGGACCTGAAGTGCAACAACACCGCGTACCGGCCGGTGATGGACGCGATCGACCTACTCCAGCGTTATCTGGACCAGCCGTTGAAGGAGGGCGCACGTGAACCCGTACGGCAGATTCGAACTTGACATGAACACCCACCTGGACTTGGCCGACGAGCCGGTGGCCGTGTTGCCCCGTCCCCGCGCACCACAAGAGAACGCGGCACCGGCAACGGACTGACACGGGGTGCCGGTAAGAACGCTGTCACCGGCCGCAAACGACGGACGTCACGTGCGGCGACGTGCGGCGGGGTCGCGTTCGGCGACGTGACGGGCGACCGCGTCGACTCCGGGACGGGCGTATCGCTCCAGGGAGCGGACAGACGCGTGGCGGGAGCGGGCCAGCAGCATCGAGGTGGAGGTGCCGTCTTCGGCGTCGTGGGGCCGGGCCCGGCCGGTCTCCGGGCACACGTCGAGTGTCGGCGTCCCGGCCGGGGCCTTGCGGTCGGTGAGGAACAGCGGGCTGCGGGTGCGGCGGGCGATGAGCCGGGGCAGGAGCTGGGCGGTGCCGGACTGCCAGTGAATCCACTCCGTGGCCCCGCCCTTGGCGGTGATCCTGCCGCGCTTGTCCTGCGGGTAGAGGTCCTCCACGTTCAGGCACAGCACCTCGTCGGCCGCAGGTCGCGGTGATCACCGTAGGGGCTCCGCCGCAGTAAATCCGGCATTTACCGCGACAGGACGTGGGCTGGTGCGGATGTCAGTCGTACCGCTGGTGGTAGTGGTGCGTGCTGAGGGCAGGCTTCGAACGCCTGGATGACCAGCCCTGCGAAGCGTCGGGATGCCTTGACCTGGCTGGCAGTCGAGGTGACGTGGATCCCCTTGTTGGCCATGAGTACGAGAATCAGGTCGTCCAGGACGAAGTCGGACCGCAGGTGCCCCGCTTCCTTGGCTCGCTGAGCCAGTTCGGCGACTGCTTTCATCGTGTACTCACGGCCTGCGGCGACATCCTTCACCCCCGGGTAGGTGGACAGGAAGGCTTGGGTGAAGCCCCGATCGCGTGCGTGCAGCTCACAGATCCTCTCGATCACCAGGCACAGGCCACGCCACGGATCAGGATCGGCGCACCCCTCGTCGACAATGGCGCGACATTCATGGAACTGGTCCGCGAAGGCCTCGGCGACCAGCATCTGCTTGGTCGGGAAACGACGGTACAAGGTGGCAGGTCCCACGCCTGCGCGCCGCGCGACCTCCCGCATCGGCACGTCCAGGCCGTCGGCGGAGAACAGCGCTCGGGCCGCGTCGAGGATGCGTTCGCGGTTGTCCAGCGCGTCGGAGCGCAACGTATGAGGGAAACGGTCGGTCACCACTCTCACTTTACCTAAGCGGACGGGGGCGTCCGTTACGGTCCGAAACGTAGAAGCCCTCGCGCTTGAGCGGTCCGAGAACCTGGAGACCACATTGAAGGCAATCTCGATCCAGACGTTCGGAAGTCCTGACGGCCTGGCCGTTGTCGACCTGCCGGTGCCCGCACCTGCCGCCGGACAGGTACTGATAGCCACCGAGGCGGTGGGCGTCGGTGGTGTCGACACCGTGATCCGAAGCGGGGCTCTGGCCGCCTACGGCTTCAAGGAGGGCCACATCCCGGGTGGCGAGGTGGCGGGCACGGTGACCGCGGTCGGTGAGGACGTCGACGCGTCGTGGATCGGCCGGCGGGTGTGGGGCTTTACCGGCACCGGCGGAGGCTACGTCGAACAGGCCGTCGCGCCGGTCGAGCAGATTCTTCCCCTGCCCAGCAGCCTGTCCGCCGCTGCCGCGGTGACGCTCGGCAGTTCCGGCTCGGTGGCCCACTTCGGGCTTCGCCACGCCCGTTTCGCTCCCGGGGAGACGGTCTTGGTGCGTGGCGCGGCCGGCAGTATCGGGATCATGACAGTCCAGCTCGCGGCTCGCGGTGGTGCCGCCGCGGTGGCGGTCACGACATCGTCATCCGAGCGCGGCGAGCGGCTGCGCCGCCTCGGCGCGACCCACGTGCTGGACCGCTCCGGCGACGGAGGAAAAGAGGCTCCCGCGGGCTATGACGTCATCATCGACGTTGTGGCCGGTGAGGACATGCCGTCGTTCTTCGACAGGCTCAACCCGAACGGCCGCATGGTGGCCGTGGGCGCTGTCGCAGGTCAGCCGCCCGCCGACTTCGGCACGAGGATCATGACGGCGTTCCAGAAGTCGATGTCCTTCGCCGCTTTCAGCGCAGCTACCGTCACCCCAGCCGACCTGAGTGCCGTACGCGGCAAGCAGTTCGCCGCTGCCGGCCGTGGCGAGATCGAAGCGGTGGTGCACGAACTGCTGCCACTGGATGAAGCTGTGCTGGCGCACCAGAAGATGGACGCGGGTGAAGTCTTCGGCAGGATCGTGCTGACACCGTAGCCCCCGTGCTCTCTCCTCCGGGGGCGCCTGGGGCATCCACGGGTCGGGTCCCGTCATGAGAGACGCCGGTGCGGCCCTCTCCCGGTGCTGCACAGGCACAGGTTCACTCGTTTTCCACGGTGGATTGTGCCGCCCGTTCGGCCGGGGCCCGGGGGACCGGTACGGAGGCCGCCGCGAGGTTGAGGCGGGCGCCCATGTCGAGGTTGGCCTCCCCGTAGGGGTTGACGTTCGACCAGAACAGAGCAGTCAGTCCGCGCCGGTCCTCGTCGCTGAGCTTCTTCGCCCACTTCGGCTCGTCCAGAACTTGCTGGAGCAGCAGGGTGTTGACGTGCACGAGCGCCGACTGGAGTAGGTACAGGGCGAGCATCGACGTCTCGGCGTGCTCCTTGTCCGGGCCGGTCAGGGCACCGTCCTTGCCGTAGTGCAGCACCGTGTTCGCCGAGTTCCAGTTCTCCACGACCCGAAGGCCGCCGTGAATCTCCCGACGCAGGCCGGGGCTGGCCAGGTAGTCGCATGCGAAGACCGTGCGGACCGCGCGGCCGAGTTCTTCGAGCGCGGCGTAGGTGGGGTCCTTGGGGCCGCCGCGGGTGAAGCGCCTCAGCACCTGTTCGGCCTCGGCGGTACCGAGCCGGAGTGCGGTCGCGTACTTCACCATCTGATCGTACTGCTGCTCGATCAGTTCCCAGCGGATCGGCCGCGTCAGCGAGGCGCCTAGCGCCGGCCAGTCGGCTGGGGTGTCGTCCGGGCGGTACAGGCGGATGCTGCCGATGTTCTTCAGCCGCGGCAGCAGGCGGAAGTTGAGCAGTTCGGTGAAGGCGAACCCGACCACGCTCGCGCCGTGCGTGTCGACGTACTGGGACTCGATCTCGGCGTCCGTGCAGTGCCGCAGCAGGCCCTCGATCATCGCCGCGACCTCGGACGACGAACAGGACTTGAGCTGGGAGTAGATGCAGACGTTCTTCCGCTCGACGTGCCACTGGATCATCACGCCGTTGCCGCCGTGGTGGGCGTGGTACTCGGTCATGAAGTTGCTGGACCAGGACCCGAACTTCTTCGAGTCCGACGCGCACGCGGTGCCGCGACCCCACCAGGCGGCATCGCGGGCGGCGAACGTGCCGTCGACATCGGCGTACTTCTTCAGCAGCCTCATCGCGTCCATCACCGGCCGGTAGGCGGTGTCGTCACACCGGAAGCCCAGCGTGTTCAGCAGCGGCGGCGGCATCTGCCGGTAGTACGAGCTGTAGGAGGAGCGCAGGGTGGTGCGGACCTTGGCCTTGAACACCTTCTCGTTCGCCTTCGCCTCAGCCACCAGCTCACGCAGCGTCTTCTCACCCACCACCGGGAACAGGGCCCGGCGTACGACCTCGTCGGGCTTGTCGACGGCCGCCGCCGCCGGCTTGAAGAGGATGCCCTCCTTGCCGCGGATCTTCTTCAGCTCGGCCGTCAGCTGCTTCTCCACCCGCCGCTCGGCACGGGCGTTGACCTTGTGGACCAGGGCGACCAACAGTTCGGCCAGGGCGTCGGTGATCTCTGCTTGCCTCGACCAGCACAGTGCCGCGAGCAGGGTGACCCGCACGTCTGCGCTCGTGTCGAGGAAGTCCGAGGGGTACATCTTGATCGCCCGGGCCCGCCACGCGGCCAACAGTTTCTCCGAGCAGTCCGCGAACAGTCCCTCGGGCAAGCCCAGTCTGCGGACGTCGTTGAGCTTGGTGATCGCGGTGAGCAGGGAGTCCAGGCCGACCGCACCCGGGTCGCGCTTGAGCGCGGCCAGCAGGGCGGTGCCGGTCTCGTTGTCCTCGGCCACAAGACACAGCAGTCGGCCTGTACCCGCCTCGCCTAGGCGCTCGATGACGCGGGCGCAGAATGCTGACTCCCACCGGCCCCGGGCGCCGACCAGGATCTTTTCGACGCGGGTCCGGCCCGACGGCTCGACCTTCCGCGCCCGGTACTCGACCAGCAGAGCGTCGCGCTGCCGGGCCTCCACCAGCTCGACCGGGCACACCTCCACAGCCAGCCACCCGGTGAGCGCCTCCTCGTCCGCGAGCGTCGCCGGCCGGAACCCGAGCGCCTCACGGATCTGCTTGCGGTGGTACTCGGCAGTCCGGCCGACCAACGTGTACTTCGCGAAGTCGGCGGCCGGACCTTCACCAGATCGGCGACGTACTCCACCGCGACCGACGGGATCTCTTCCAGCACATCCGGGAACCGGCCTTCCAGCTCGAAGAACTTCAGCAACAGGCTGAAGCCGAGCCGGGTCGTCCCGCTCTTGTTCGCCACCAGGTCCCAGTCGCCGTCTACCAGCGTCCAGTTCGCCAACAGATCCTCTGGCGACCACTCTTGCCGCACGCCCGCCCCTTTGGCCTCGATCACTCGATCAGACCAACGACCGCGCCCAGGGCCGGAAAACGGGGCGCGTTCGGCTACCCGCGACCTACCTTGCGGCTGGTGTCCGAGCTAGGCACCGGGGCCGTGGCCGGCATCTACCGGGCGCC
The DNA here is from genome assembly GCF_053618075.1 of Embleya sp. NPDC055664. Classification (NCBI taxonomy): domain Bacteria; kingdom Bacillati; phylum Actinomycetota; class Actinomycetes; order Kitasatosporales; family Streptomycetaceae; genus Embleya; species Embleya sp. NPDC055664. Next base: position 120,253 of record NZ_JBSHGZ010000031.1, on the reverse strand, counting down.
GACCGAGCACGCCGAACGCGAGGCGTACCCCGAAACGTGCCGAAAAGGCCCCCGCCGACGTCGCCGCCCTCCAACCCGGCGACATCCCCGGCCCCGGGAGGGTCCGACGATGCCCGGTCTCGCCGGGCCGGGGGCGGAGTGCACGTCGGGCCGGAGAGTGTGTCCGTGTCTGTCGCGTGGTGATCCGAAGTACAGGCAACCCCGAAAGATGGACTTATCATAAGCCCAGTTATGATAGGTGGACCCATGTCGAGGAGATCCGACGCGAGGAACGCGACGCCAGCCGCACCAGGCTGCTGCTGTGCGGATCGGCGATGTCCTTCATGGGCCGCCTCCTCAGCGGCAACGCGCCTCTGCGCGGTCGCGCGGGACTGGAACTGCTCGTACCCACCCTCGACTACCGACTGGCCGCCGAGTTCTGGGGAATCGACGACCCCGGGACCGCCCTGAAGGTCAACGCCATCGTGGGCGGCACACCCGCCTACCGCCGCGAATTCGCCCGCGACGACACCCCGTCGGGACCCGACGACTTCGACGCATGGGTGATCCGCACCGTACTCTCCGCGTCCAGTCCGCTCTTCCGCGAGGCCCGCTACCTCCTCGCGGACGAACCCGATCTGCACGACGGGGCTCTCTACCACTCCGTCCTCGCGGGCATCGCCGCCGGCAACCACAACCGGGGCGGCATCGCCTCCTACATGGGCCGCAAGTCAGGCGACCTCGCCCATCCGCTGACCGTCCTCGAGGACTGCGGCCTGATCACCCGCGAACCCGACGTCTTCAAGGACAACCGCACCACGTTCCGCATCGCCGAACCCCTGGTCACCTTCTACCACTCCGTCATGCGACCCCTGTGGTCCGACCTGGAGCACACCCGCGACGCGACCGCGCTGTGGCAACGCAGCCAACGCCGCTTCGTCGGCAACGTCATGGGCCCCCACTACGAACAGGTCTGCCGCCACTGGACCCGCCACCACGCGGGCCCCGATCTCCTCGGCGACCACCCCTACCGGATCGGTTCCGGAACGATCAACGACCCCGCGCGCAAGACGAGCCACGAACTGGATGTCGTCGCCTTCGGCCTCGACGACGACAACCGCCAACCGCTGCTGGCGATCGGGGAGGTCAAGTGGGGCGAGACGATGGGCCTGCCCCACCTCGAACGCCTGCGCCACATCCGGGCCCTGCTCACCGCCCGGAACCGCCACGGCGCCTCGACCGCGAAACTCGTCTGCTACAGCGGCGCCGGATTCACCGCCGACCTTCGCGAGCACGCCGCGGACGACGGCGACGTACTCCTCGTGGGCGTCGACGATCTCTACCACTGAGCGGCGGTGACAAAGCCATGCTCGGGGCTCGGCGGCGAGCCGACCCCGACGCGACAACCGGCGTGCGGGCATCGGACGCGAACCAACGGAGCAGCCACCGGTTGCGACTGCGGGACGCCGCCGCGTCCGGACGTCGCGGGTGGCGACTTCCGCTCCCGGTTGTGGATCCGGGACGACGCGCTGACCTCGCGGGCCCACGGTGAACCGTGACGGTCGCCGACTCGACGCCTTCCGCCTGCGTCGACACAGGCCCGGCGCTCGTGGGCCGAAGCCGCAGCGGCTTGGCCTTGGTGGACAAGCGCCGGCCGGTCGGGGTTCGGTCTGCTCTGCCGCGACGTCCGCGTCGACGGCGCCCAAACCGTGTGGTGCAGCGACCCGACGGCCCGTCGTGGCCGGTCCGCTGCCAGTCGGCTTCGCCGAGATCGGCGGGGTGCGGCGCGACCCCGGTGTCCGGTAAGAGGCGCTTCTCGCCCGGAATGGCGCTCGGATGTCCGCCGGGGTGGTCCCGGTCCTCGCGCACTGCTCGAACGTGAGGGGTCCGTGCCGGTGTTGGGCGAAATCGGCGCGTTGTGCGACAACGCGCGACCGCGCACCAGGGTAGTCAGGAAAGGGACTTCCCCTTTTCGTGGTTTCACGCGCCGCCTACGCTCGTGGGCGTGACGACACCTTCCGAAAGTTGCTACTCCTGTCGGCAGGACGCCTTGTACGACACCCTTCCGCCTCGCGAACGCATCGTTTCCGACGCGCTGTGGAGGGTGACGCACGCGGTCCGTACGAGCATGCCGGGCTGGCTGGTCCTGGTCCCTCGGCGCCATGTGACCTCGATCGCGGACCTGACCGAGGACGAGGCCGCCGGTCTGGGGCTGTTGCAGGTCCATGTGTCGCGGGCGCTGCAGGCGGTGACCGGGTGCGCCAAGACCTACGTGGCGCAGTTCGCCGAGAAACCGGGGTTCGAGCATGTGCACTTCCACGTGGTGCCCCGTATGGCGGGCCTGGCTCCCGAGTTGCGCGGGCCGGGCGTGTTCGCCCTGTTGAATCCGACCGAGGCGGAGCGGGTGTCGACCGCGGAGATGGACCGTGTGGCGCTCGCGATACGCGGGCACCTCGGATCGGTGCCGAGCGCGTCAACGCCGTGAGTGCGGCGGCGGATCGGTGGTACGGCCGCCCGGGGGCGGTCAGGGGACGGCGTCACGCCACGGCGCCGGTGGGCCGTCAGTCGGGGGCCGTGTCCATGCCGAAGCGTCCCGGGCCGTCTGCGGTGCGCAGCATTTCGTGGACGCAGCGGCGCAGGCCGCTGGTGGAGTCGGCCCATGGGAACCATGGCACCCGCTGGAACAGGTCGCCGGCTCGGGCGGTGTCAGGGTGGGTGAGGAGGGCACGGAGGTCGTCGGGAGCGGGGTCCTCGACGAGGCACAGCCAGGCGATGCCGGCGCCGATGCGGATGTGCCGGGGACGGTCCGGTGCCGACCACAGGTCGCGGGCCCATCCGGCGACGTGTACATCGTGGTGTTCACGGCCGAGTTGGGCGATCGCCAGAACCAGGCTCGCCTGGACCGCGGGGTCGTCGTCCGTGGCCAGTCGGTCGTGCAGAGCCGCGGTGATGCGGGTCGTCTCGGCGGTCGCCAACGCCAGGACGAAGGCGACCGCCGACCCGACCTCCGGATCGGGGTCCGCCAGGAGTGGCAGCAGCAGGTGCACGTCGGCGGTGATGGCGTCGCGGGCGGCCTGGATCGTCCAGTCCACCGGGCAGTCCACGGGGCCGATCATCAGCGGCTCTTCGGCGACGTGGAGGAGGCCTTCGCGGGTTGCGTCGCCGAGGTGTTGGCCGCGTCCGCTCGCGGCGACCAGGGTAAGCGTCGTCGCGCGCAGGCCCGGGAATCCGGTGGCGGCGATCCGGAGCAGGAACGGCACCGCCAGGGCTGCCGCCTCGATGGTGCCGCCCTGGTGGTGCAGGCTTGTTCCACAGCTGGTCCAGGGCCCGTTCGGCGGCTTCGGCGTCGGTGGTGGCGAGCGTCGTGAGGAGTTCGGGGATCTCTTCGCCCCGGCCGTAGAAGTGCGGGAAGCGCCGCCACGGGATCGCGTCGTACCGGAACCCGTCCTTGGCGTGGCGCGGGAGGGCGCTCACCACGGTACGCACGTCGCACTCGGTGCCCACCCACGGCTCCGGCCAGTGCGCCCAACGGTCCTCGTCCACAACCCCGGCCTCGACCTCGGCCTTGGACACCGCGGCTTCTTGCTCTCACTGGAATTCGCTTGTAGTGGACTGCTTCGTATTCCCGCTCGGATCGGTCAACGGCGCACGCGGTAGCGCAGGTGGAGCACCCGGTCGCCTTGAATCACCACGTCGGGGTCCTCCAATAGGTGTTGCGCGTCGAGTGACCCGAAGTAGCGTTTGCCGGACCCGAACACGACGGGCACGACGTCCATGCGCACCTCGTCGACCAGGCCCGCGGCAAGCACTTGGCCGCCGACGTCGCCGGCGGCGACCTCGACGATGCGGTCGCCCGCAAGCTCCTGCGCCTTGGCGATGGCCGCCTCGACGCCGTCGACGAAGTGGAACGGCGCCCGGGGGTCCCAGCCTTCGGGCGCCGGCCGGTGCGTCACGACGACCACGTGGTCGATCCCGCTCGGCGGCTTCCCGTCCCAGCCGTCCGTCATGTCGAAGACGTGGCGGCCGGCGACCGTCACCCCGATCTGGTCCCAGTACCGCCGGGTGTAGTCGTAGGACGTCCGCGACACTTTCACCTCGCCGCTCTCGTCCAATGGGACGTCGCCGCCGGACAACCAGTCGAACAGCGGTCCGGGCTGGTCGTTCTCGTCCGCGACGAAGCCGTCCACCGACACCGAGCCGTACATGACCACCTTGCCCACGGGGCTCTCCTCTGCTTTCGGGTGCCCCAAATTAGCGGGTCGTGAGCCGTCGCTCTTGTAGGAAATCAATCGGCCGGCAGCGGCCACCCGTCCAGCGTGTGGCCGGGATGTTCGCGCAGGAACCGCCGTCGGATGTCGAGGTATCGGGTCGGTGTGAGTCCGGTGAACGCCCGGAACTCGTGGCCGAAGTGGGCCTGGTCGAAGTAGCCCGCGCCACCGGCGAGTTCACTCCAGTCGATCGGTCCGGCGGGGTCGATCGCGAACACGGCGGCGGTGAAGCGGTGGGTGCGGGCCAGCCGCTTCGGCGTGATGCCGACGAGTTCCTTGAACCGCTGCGCCAGATGGGTACCGCTGACACCGGCCGCCAGGCTCAGGTCGCCGATCGCCACCGCCCCGCCGGTCGCCGCGATGACGCCGCCCGTGTGGCGGACCAGCCCCAGGCCGGCCCTCTCGCTCAGCCGTCGCGTCAGGTCCTCTTCGAGGAGCGTCAGCATCGCGTGCGGTCCGTCGGCTGCGGCCAGCCGCTCGCGCAGCTCGGCGACGGCGGGGCGGCCCCAGACCTGCTCCAACGTCACCGGCCGGTCGCGCAGTTCGGCCGCGGGCATCGGCAGGAACGACGCCGGCCCCCACGGCTTGAAGTGCACGCCGACGGACCGGGTCCGGGGCGGGTAGCCGAACTCCAACGCGCGGGTGGGCGTGGTGACCACGCAGCCGTCGGCGTACTCGGCCGTCGCGATGTCGGTGCCGGCGCGGATGCGAAACGGCGCCCCGAGGTTGACGATCAGCAGCGCCGCCGGCATCACCGGCAGCGTCAGCCGGGCGTACGGCGGCGCGCCCTCGAGGTAGTAGAGGTCGTCGATCAGCCCGTCCAGCGGCGGCTGCGGCACTTGGGACACGTACTTCACGCGCACAGCATCGCGGACGCCGCGCCGGCACCGCGCGCCGGGACGGGTCGGGCGCGCTGCCGTCGGCGACGAGGCGGGAACGAGGCGGGAACAAGCCGGCGTCGACTCGGGGCCGATCCTGGACGAGCGCCCGGCCGCGACATGTGTGGGATACGCGTGCGGTGTGGTGTGGGCGTTCCTGCGCTCGACGAGGCCGAGCAGTCCTGGGCGCGCGAGGGCGCTCGGTGGACGTGGGACGTCTGCCGGGTCGGGTGCTTGCGCACGTCTCGTGTGGCGGGCGTGGCCGTCGGCCTCCGGTTGCCGCCCCTTGAGTGCCGGACGAGCTGCCGACAGAAGTGACCAAGGCCACACGCCGATTTGATCGCCTACGCACGTTAGTCTCGGCCTTGACCGGCCCTGACCTGGGCTTTTGTGTCGGCCGCAGTGGTGTGATCGCTGCGGTTCGGGTTTTTTTCGGAGGTTCGCATGACCGATCCGGCATTTCATTCCGCAAGCCGACTCGCCGCCGCCGTCGCGGCGAAGGAGGTGTCGAGCGTCGAGCTGCTCGACCACTACCTCGACCGGCTGGAGCAGTTCGGCCCGAAGGTCAACGCCATCGTCGCCCGGGACGAGGAGGGCGCGCGAGCCGCAGCGCTGGCGGCCGACCGCGCGGTCTCGCGCGGCGAGCCGCTCGGCCGGCTGCACGGCGTGCCCGTGACGATCAAGGACAGTCTCGAAGTCGCGGGCATGCGGACCACCGGGGGTTCGACCCGCTGGGGACATCACGTCTCGACGCACGACGCCGAGTCGGTCGCGCGGCTCAGGAACGCGGGGGCGATCGTGTTCGGCAAGTCGAACCTGCCGGCCGACGCCCGGGACTGGCAGACCCACAACGAGATCTACGGAACGACGAACAATCCGTGGGACCCGGCCCGTGGAGCCGGCGGTTCGTCCGGCGGGTCCGCCGCGGCGGTGGCCGCGGGGCTGACCGGCCTGGAACTCGGCGGCGACACGGCGGGCTCGATCCGGGTACCCGCCCACTTCTGCGGCGTCTACGGACTGCGCCCGTCGTTCGGGATCGTGCCGAGGCACGGCAGCGTCTCGGGACACGCCCCCGGGACGCTGGCGGACTTCGACATGGCGGTGCTCGGCCCGCTTGCCAGGCACGCCGAGGACCTCGACCTGGGTCTCGACGTCCTCGCGGGGGCCGACCACGAACGCGCCCCGGCCTGGCGGCTGGAGTTGCCCGCCGCCAGGGCCCGCACGCTGCGGGAATTCCGCGTCGCGGCCTGGCTCGACGACCCGTTCTGCCCCGTCGACAGCGAGTTGGTCGCCATCATGCGAGCGGCGGTGGATGCGGTGCGGGCCGAGGGCGCGGCCGTGGTGGAGGGCGAGGGGCCGGTCGGGCTGGAGGAGACGATGGCCCTGTATCAGCCGTTGCTGATGGCGCAGAGCGGGTTGGTCGAGTCCGACGAGTCGTATGCCGGGCTCGTGGAACTCGCTGCAGCGGAAGGGATGTTGGGTGGGTTCGCGTCGGACCTGACGCTCCGCTTCCGGGACTGGCACGCGCTCGACGAACGCCGGCAGCACTCCCGCCGCCGCTGGGCCGAGTTCTTCCGCGACGTCGACGTACTCCTGTGCCCGGTGAGCCCGACGGCCGCCTTCCCGCACGACCATCGCCCCGACCCCACCTGGTCGGTCCGGACCCTGCGCATCGACGGCGCCGACCGGCCGTACCGCGAAATGCTCACCTGGATGGCACCTTCTGCGGTCAACCACCTGCCGGCGGCGGTGGCACCCATCGGGGCGACCCGGGACGGACTTCCGGTCGGCATCCAGGTGATCGCACCCTACCTACACGACCGCACGGCGGTCCGATTCGCGCAATGTCTCGCGAAGGCAATCGGCGGGTTCCGCCGCCCACCGGGGTTCTGAGCGCCGCCGAGGCCGCTCGCGGCCGGGAACGACGTAGCGGGACACCGGATATCCGGCGTCGAGGGTGCGGTCGGCCTCGGCGAAGGCCGGGTCCTGGACCCGGGCGTCGAAGCGGCTCAGGGCCTTGTCGACGAAGTCGCCGCTCTCGGCGACTGCAGTGGAACCACGTAGTCGTGGCGCTCATGCCGTGCTCGGCCGCACACTCGCGCAGGGCCGCCAGCTGTCCGACATCCCGTGGTTCCCACCGGGCAGTGATTGCCACAGCAGGGCACGCCACGCCGACCTGAGACAACACGGAGGAACGGACACTCGGGCGGAACCCACGGGATTTCGCGCATCCCCTCGTGGTCCTGAACCGGCCGAGAGCCGTCGCAAGCGATGGAGCAGGACCGGCACGTCAGCGGATCAGCCGCAGGGTGGGACGCCGCGTCACGTCCGTCGGTCCGTTCGGGGTAGCGGCGCGCTCGCTGGGCGGCCTCGGCGAAGTACAGAGCCAGCCTTACAGTAGGGGCGCCGAAGTCGGCAAGGAGCTGCCAACCGCGACGTACGTTTGCGTTGTTGCGGCGTTGACGAGGCTCCAGGCAGGTGCCGATCTTGACGGCTCCGTAGCCGGAGTGGTGGATGGCGTACTAGGCGGCCGGCCGATGCGGAACGAGTCCCATGAACGCAGGCACAGCACTACGACACGTCTGCGCCGCCTGGAGCGAAGTCTTCGTCACGGTTGTCGCAGGTGTCCGGCCACGGTCCGCCGGAGGGCAACGCACGCAGCGTCGCGCCCGCGCGGTACGGGCCGGGGGAGGGCGCCGCCCGCTCGCGGCGGGCACCCTCCCCGAACTCGGATTGGCCATGGGGCGGCGATGCCCCGATGATTTTGCCTATTTGGTCAACAGGTGGGCGGTCAGAAGTACCGTCGTGCCCAGGGTCAGCGGGGGGATCAGGCCGGGGTGGCGATACCCCAGAAACACTGCGGCGGCAGCCAGTGCCAGCAGGACGATCGTGCGCAGGTCGAACGGCGGGGAAGGGGGCGGAGGCGGGTTGTTGGGGGCCGGAGGGGACGTCGTCGCGTCGTTCCCAGTGGATGCGAAGGCGACGGAAACCGTGGAGCCACGACAGGGGTGCGTTCCACCACCCATCGCACTCGTCCGAGGCCGGATCCGTGGGGTTGTCCGCGGCGGGCGATCACCGGCCTGGTGCCTCGTGCCCACACGAGGCGACGGTATTTGTCGTGGTCGTAGCCGCGATCGGCGTGGAGGGCATCGGGTCGATGTCGGGGGCGTCCCACCCGTCCGCGGACGTGGGGAACCTTGGCGAGCAGCGGCAGGAGTTCGGTGACGTCGTTGCGGTTTCCGCCGGTCAAAGACACCGCGAGGGGGATTCCGTGCCCGTCGACCAGGACGTGGTGTTTGCTGCCCGGCCGTGCGCGATCGACCGGGCTCGGACCGCTTTTGGGCCCCTTCGGGCGGCCCGGACGTGGCTGGAGTCGATCACCGCCCGGGACCAGTCGAGCCGTTTCGCCGCGTGCAGTCTCGCGAGCAGGATCGCGTGCAGTCGATCCCACACGCCGGCCTCGTTCCACGACGCGAGACGACGCCAACACGTCATTCCCGACCCGAAACCCAACTCCTGCGGCAGGAACTCCCACTGGATCCCGGTGTGCAGCACGAACAGGATCCCGCACAACGCCCGCCGATCAGGCACACGAGGCCGACCCGGCACCGCCTTCGGCGCCGGCTCGGGCAGCAACAGCTCGATCAAAGACCACAGTTCGTCCGAAACCACCCACGGACGCGACTCACCTCTACGCACACCACGCACAACGACCGAACAAGCCGATAGTCACACCAAACTCATAATTTATTAGGATCTATAAGAGGTCCTCGTTGTCGCTCCGCGTACGGCCCTGATGCCGCGCGCTGTATCCGGCCGGGGCGCGAGAGAATTCGCCCTGCCCTATGGGATCTTCCCTGGAAGGATGGATGACTCAACGCCGGGACGAGGGGGATTCGATCGATGGGCGACTACAAGAGCGAGGTCCGCGACAGCGTCATCCACAACTTGGAGGCGAAGGTCGCGAAAGGCAGCTACGGGCAGTACCTGAAGCGGCTCACTCTGCGGAAAGTCCGCGGCTTCGTCGACCGGGAAGTCTCCTTCGACTTCCCCGTGACCGCTCTCGTGGGTCCCAACGGCGGGGGCAAGACGACTGTCCTGGGCGCCGCGGCACTGGCTTACGCGAGTGTCCTGCCAGGGCGGTTCTTCGCCAAGAGCGGCAAGTACGATGCCAGCATGTTGGACTGGTCAATCGAGTATGAGCTCATCGAGAAGAGGCTCAGCACCCGGCTGCCGGTGGCTCGGACCGCCAGCTTCAAGAAGTCGAAGTGGAGCCGCAAGGCGGTGGAGCGCGAGGTTCTCGTGTTCGGGGTCGAGCGGACCCTTCCCGCCACCGAACGAGCCAAGCTGAAGAAGGCCACCAGCACGAAGTTCACCGCTGTGAAGGAAGCACAACTTCCCGCGGAGGTGACCGAGTACGCCGCGAGGATCCTCGGCAAGCCCATAGACGGGTTCCTGCAATTGGACGTGGATCCTTCCGGGCGCGTGACGATGTTCTCCGGGGTCACCCGCAGAGGAGAGCCGTACTCCGAGTTCCACTTTGGTGCGGGGGAGGCGAGCGCCATCCGCATTGTTGCCGAGGTGGAGGCTGCGGGGGACGGGGCGTTGATCCTGATCGAAGAGATCGAGAACGGGCTGCATCCCATCGCCACACGGCGGATGGTCGAGTACCTGATCGAGGTAGCCCGGCGAAAGTCCTGCCAGGTGGTGTTCACCACGCATTCCAACGATGCCTTGGCGCCGCTGCCCTCCAGCGCAATCTGGGCGGCGTACGGCGGGAACGTGCTCCAGGGCAAGCTCGACGTCAAGGCCCTGCGGACCATCACGGGCCAGATCAACGCCCAGTTGGCGATCTTCGTGGAGGACGCGTTCGCCGAGATCATGGTGACCACGGCCCTTCGCACCCACGGCGGAGTGGAGATGGACGCCATCAAGGTGCACGGCATGGGCGGAGCCCAGCCCGCCATGGACGTCAACGCCCAACACGCGCAGGATCCCACCGCGACATTCCCGTCCGTCTGTCTCCTGGACGGCGACCAGGCCCACCAAGCCGACCCCGCACGAGGCATCCTCATTCTCCCCGGAACGACATACCCCGAGGCTCATGTCTTCGAGAGGGTGCTGGAGCGGTTGGACGAACTCGCCGCCAAACTTACGGTCTCACTCCTGCTGCCCACCAACCAGCAGGACAGGGTCGCACGGGTCGTACGCGACCGCGCCCTGTCGAACATCGACCGCCACGTAATCTGGGGACAGATCGGCGAGGATCTGGACTTCACGTCAGCCCACACCGTGACAAGCGCCTTCCTGGCGACCTGGGCTCAGGCGTACCCCGCCGAGGTGGAGAAGATGGTCGAGGACCTCGGCGACCGGATCCCCCGACGCGAAGCATAGGCCGCCCGACGCCACAAGCTCGCCGCCCCCGGCACCGGGAGATCCGGCGGGACGGAGGGCGGATCAGCTCGTGAGGGTGCGGATGCGGGTGGCGACGTCGACGACGGTGGAGCCGCCCTGGGCGACGTCGACCGCGAGGGCGGCCCATTTCGCGGGGTCCGGGTCGACGGTGATGCCCCGGGGCGTCGAGGTAGGAGGCGGCGACCGCGGCGGCGAACGTCGCGTTGTGGGTCTCCAGCGCCGGGATCCGGGCCAGGGAGTGCAGCAGCGCGGCGGCCCTGGACGGGCGCCTTGGTAGATCTCGGCGCCCATCACAACGCCCTGGTGGCGGGCGATGGCCGCGACGAGCGAGCCGAAGTCGAAGATCGGGGGGCGCCGATCTCCTCGGCCAGTTCCAGGAGTTCAGCGAAGGTGACGTAGCGGGACACCGGTTATCCGGCGTCGACGGTGCGGTCGGCCTCGGCGAAGGCTGGGTCCTGGACCCAGGCGTCGAAGCGGCTCAGGGCCTTGTCGACGAAGTCGCCGGGCTCGGCGGCGGTCGCGGTGGACATGACGTAGTCGTGGACGCTCGTGCCGTGCTCGGCGGCGCGCTCGCGCATGGCCGCGAGTTCGGCGTCGGTGAACTTGATGCCGGTCTCGCTCATGGGCCCACGGTAGTCGTCACGGAGGTCGGGTGGGGAGGCGTTCGTCGGGTCCGGCTCGGGCAGGGCTCGCGCGACGGCCGCGACCCGGTCGGCGCGTTCGTGCCACTCGCGGCCGAGTTCGACGTAGAGCGCGAGCGCCCGTTCGACGACGGTGGGGTCGTCGAACGCCTCCGCGAGGTCCAGCCGGGCCGTGCGATACCCCGCGCGCAGGGCCTCGCGCTCGGCGAGCATCTGGAGTCGGGTGACGCGGGCGGCGATCCGGGGGTGGTCGAACAGCACCCGGTGCCTGCGGTAGTGCGCCAGCGCCGCCAGGTCCAAAATTTCGCTCACCCCGCGCTCGATCCACCCGGCCGTGCCGGGTACGGGCACGCCGGTCGGCCAGTGCGGGGGCGGGGCCCTCGTTCGGCTCCTCGTATGGCCTCGTCGACGGGGCGTCCGTGGCGGCCGTCGCGCGGGTGGCCGCGACGCGTTCGGCCAAGGCTCGGCCGCCGCCGAAGGCGGCCTCCAGCGCCACGGCATCGGTACGTCCGCCCGGATCACCCATATTGGTCATGCTACGCCGACATTGGAACGTTTGTTCTACAACGGGGTATCGGGGCTACTTTCCCGCAGGCCCTCGTCACCTCGGGCAGGTGCGGTCGTCGGCGGTGCGCTCGCCCACCGGGTAGGGGGTCTGTCTCATGCGCTCGCGGACGCGGCCCGGGCGTCGTCGACGGCGTACAGCCGAACCATGTCGGGGATGCGGGCGGCGGGCACCCGTGGCGTTGAGCCGTTTACACAACAGAATGAAATCTCGGGCCGGAGCAAGGCAGCATGTCTCCATGACGAAGGAGTACGGGCAACCCATTCGCACGGTCCGGGAAACAGAGTGCCCCGCCTGCAGGAAGCACACACAACTGATCCACGTAAAATTCACCAACGAGGGCTACACAGACGTCAGGCGCTGCGAACGATGCGATACCGAGGTCGAACTCGAGACTCTCGTTACGGCTCCTCCAAGCGAAGCCACGCACCACAACCTCTACTGACGAGGCATCACGCGCTAGTTCAAAGAAGCGGGGACCCTCGCGAAGAGTGCAGGAGCACACTGCTTTGGCTCGCGCGTGCCGGCGACCTCCGCACCCATGACAACGCTTTGGTGGTGTGCGATGGCGGCCACAGCGAGCCGAAGTCGAAGACCCGTGGGCCCCCGATCTCCTCGGCCGGTTCGAGGAGATCGGGGAACGGGATGTAGCGCTGCAACGGCTACACGGCGGCGTCGTGCGGTCGGCCTCGGCGAAGGCGGGTTCCTGGACCCAAGCGTCAAAGCGGCTCACGACCCTATGGACGAAGTCGCTGGTCTTGGCCGCAGTGGACACGACGGAGTCGTGAATGTTGGTGCCACACTCGGCAACGCGTCAGCGCAGGGCCACGAGTTCGGCGTCGGCGAATCGGGCGGTGGCGCCATGCTGGCTGACGCGCGTGTGCTCGGCGCGTGGGGCTGTTGGGGCATTTGCAGGGACGTCGTGTACTGGCAGTGCACGACCGTCGGGATCGTCCAAAAGCGTGTGCATGTGGAACGCTTCCACCGGGCCGATGTTCAATACACGATCCCCCAGCCGTAAGCGGTGGTTGGGGTCCCGGAAACGGCCCCCCTCGCCTTTCCGGCCAGGAGGTCGCCCAGTCCCGGGGCCTCGGGGTTGGTGAGGACGAACGTACGCGTGTTGCGCGCGGGGTGGATTACGTAGTGCCCTTCGAGCAGCAGACGCGCGACTCGCAGATCGATCCGTTCGCCGAGGGTGAGCGCTTCGGGCATGCCGAACGTCGTGCGGCAGTGGCGCTGGACGGCATCCAAGTCGCTGGCGAGAAGCTCGAGACCGTGTAGATGTTCGTGTGTCGTCGGGTCGTCGGGCGCGGGATCGTTCCAGTCGAAGGAGCCCAGTGAGTTCCCGTCAATGCGGATCTCGAAAGACTCGCGGCCGAGCAACGACCGGGTCAGGGCAACGGCCCCAGCACCTCAGAGGTGGATCGGCGGGCCACGTCGCAGTCGTTCTCGACCTGGTGGGATTCCTCTTGCGTCTTGGGAAGGAAGAACGTCAGGTCGGCGCAGTTGTAGAAGCGTGCCTTGAGGGAGTGGCCCCTCGTGCCCCTGCCGAGATCACGAGGGTGCCCTCATGCGAGCTGGTGGTGCGACCGGCATCGTCGGTGAAGCAAATGTCAACGGGGGCAGCGGGATTCGGCTGCGGGCGTTCGAGGGGCAGGATGAAAGCCTCGACGTTCTGGTGTGTCGCGCTGAGCCAGCGCGTCGGCCGCCAGGATCTGCCTGCGGCGTGCGGTGTCGGCCGCGATGTACTGATCGTCGGCGGTGAAGTTGTTCCGGCTCGGGGTCGTGAGGTGCCGTATGACCTCGTCGACACTGCTGGGCCATGGTTTCCCCTTGGTGCGTCCTGGATTCCCCGCCTCGTACCCGGGATACCCAGGCCGGATCCGGGTCACGGCGAGCGTGGTCGCGCGTTCCGACGTTCAGGCGCCGGTGGATGCGGTCTGTGGGTCGAGGGTGGGGTACAACCGCGCAATATGGATGGTGCGGGCGGGAGTGCCATGCCAGGTGACCCAGCGGACGCCGGACGCAGCGTTGCACTGTGGGCAGGCGAGGGCGAGTGGGCGAGCGCCGCGGCCGACCATGGTGCGGGCCTTGGTGAGGATGGGGGTGTCGCGGATGCGGGTGGGTCGATGAGGGCTCCGGCGCGGTCGAGGTGGCACCAGGTGACTTCGCCGGCCCACCAGCGGGCCTGGGCCCGGTCGACGCGGACCTTCACGGCCCGGTGTGCGGGCCTGTTCTGGACGTCGCCGCCCTGGAGTTCCCCGTCCCAGTAGAGGGTCCGCGAAAGGGCTCGTGCGGCCGTGAGGGCGCCGGTGCGGGTGCGGGTGAGCTGTACCAGCCCGAAGCGGCGCAGGTGCCCGAGATGCCGCCCCAGCGTCGAGTCGACGTACCCCGACTCGACCTTCAACTTGTCCCAGCGGCTCGATCCACGCGATGGTGCCGGATACAAGCAGGCCGATGTCGGCCAGTGCGGGGGCGGGAGCCTCTCGTTCGGCTCCTCGTTCGACCTCGTCGACGGGGCGTCTGCGGCGGCGGCCGTCGCGCGGGTGGCCGCGACGCGGTCGGCCGGACCGGGTCGGCCGCCGCCGAAGGTGGCCTCCAGAGCCGCAGCATCGGTACGTCTGCCCGAATCAACCATGGGAATGTTCGTTCGATAGTGAGGTATCGGGAGTGCTTTCCCGGAGGCCCCTCGTCACCTCGGGCCGGTGCAGTGGTCGGCGGTGGCACTCGCCCACGAGTGAGGGTCTCACGCGCTCGCGGACGCGGTTCGGGGGTCAATTTCGGCGAGGGCGGGTGATTTCTCGGGCCAAGGGGCCGTGGGTGGTGATGAGTTCCTCGAGGCGTTCGGCGTCGGAGGTGGGGAGGGAGCGGAGGGCGTGGGTGTACATGTTGGATTCGCGGGTCCAGTGGGCGATCGCGGGGCGGTCGCTGCGGTGTTGTGCGTCGGATAAATGGGTGCGGGACCAGGCTTCGAGGGCGGTGAGGATGCGGGTGGCTTCGGCTCGGCGTTGCCGTAGGTGAGGGGAATTGGTCATTGCGGGTCTCCTCGGTGATGGGCGGTGGTTTGGTTAGGGTTTCAGGGCTTTGGTCTGGAGCCAGGTGTATGGGTCGATCGGGGCGCCGCCGCCTGGGCGGACTTCCAGGTGTAGGTGGGGGCCCGTCACGTTGCCCGTTGCGCCGACCTTGGCGATGGTTTCGCCGGATTGCACGCCGCCCTGGGAGCGGACGAACGAGGACAGGTGGCAGTACCAGGTCACCGTGCCGTCGGGGTGGCGCAGCACGAGGCGGTTGCCGTACGCGCCCGCCCAGCCCGCCTCGACGATCTCGCCGGCGCCCACCGCTTGGACGTTGGTGCCCTCGTCGGCCGCGAAGTCCAGGCCGGTGTGGTTGTTGGCCCAGCGGTCGCCGGACTGGCCGAAGCGGGCGGTCAGGGTGTACGAGGCCAACGGGAGGGCCCAGCCGCCCTCCCCCTCACCGCCTCCCCCGTTCGCCGGTGGGGCGGTGGCGAGTTGGGCCAGGACCGAAGGGCGTACGACCACGCTCTTGGACCAGTAGCCGGAGTCGCGGAAGTGGGCGTAGCGCACGTTGAAGCCGGTCTTGGGCGCCTCGATGATCGTGTCGTCGCCGAATCCGGGGATCGAGCCGACGTACATGCCCACGTGGCCCGTGTTCGGGAAGACCAGGTCGCCCGGGAGCAGCGGCTGCCCGGTGACCTTCGGTCCGGCGTCGATCTGGCCGTATGTGTCCCTGGGCAGCTTGAGCCCCGCCCCGCGCAGGTACGCCATCTGCATCAGGCTGCTGCAGTCGCAGTGGCGGGCCATGTCGGTTCCGTGCGCGTCGGTGCAGTCGCCGCCGTAGGAGTACGAGGTGCCCAACTGCTGCTGGGCCCAGGCGATGATCGACGTGATGCCCTCGCCGGTCGCGGCGAGCGGTGCGGCGAGTTCGGCCGCGGAGGCCTTGATGATGCGCACGTACTCCTGGGTCTGCGCGTATGGCGGGACGCCCTGGTATTTCCGGACCGCGTTCGGGCCGGCGTTGTAGGCCGCCAGCATCAGGTCGATCGGGTCGCCGGGGATGCCGGCGACCTCCTTGACCACCACGCAGTCGTAGTTGGCCATGGAGTGGATGGCGTCGATCGGGTCGAACGGGTCCTTGCGGCCGTCGCCGTTGCCGTCTACGCCGTAGGAGGTCCAGGTGCCGGGCATGAACTGCGCCAGGCCCTGGGCGCCGACCTCGCTCACCGCGCGCGGATTCCACGCGCTCTCCTGTTTCAGTTGGGCCGCGAGCAGTGCCGGGGTGAGCTGCGGGCACTGCTGGGCCGCCTGCTCGATGTGCGGGCGGTACTCGGCGGGGATCTTGGCGCCTTCGCGCAGGGCGCCCCCCGTACCCGCGAACGCCGTGCCGCCGCCACCGTCGTCGCCGAACAGCAGGACCGGAATCAGCACGATGAACAGCAGCATCCCGGCCAGCACGGACACCACGAAACGCACCACCGCCGAACCCCCGATTCCGTGTGCGAGCAAGCAGATGAGTAAGTGGTCGGGCGGTGGGGTGGGTGACAGCCGCAAGAAGCGGATGAGGGAACCGGGTTCACGCCGCCTTCGGTCCGGTGGCGCTCAGAGGGAAGTGGCCCGTGCCACGCGCCACGTGCCGTCGCTCGCGCGGCGCAGTTCGACGCTCAGCGGCGCCGGGTCCTCCCGGTTCACCTCGCCGTCGCGGGCCATCACCTGCCAGGCGCTCACCTGGACGAAGACCGTGTCCGGGCCGTTCGGCGCGGCCGGGACCACCTGGGCGTGGTCGACGCGGACGGTGACCACGCCGCGTTTGGCGGCGAAGGCCCGCCACCCGGCGTTCCCGCGGGCGGAGGTCGCGCCCGAGGGCGGCAGGCTCCGGAGGCAGGCCTCGGTGGCGAAACGCGCCAACTCGCGCTGCCAGGAGGATGGATCCTGATCCCAGCGGTAGGACAGGTACACCTCGGCGAACGCCGCCGCGACCGCCGCCGGATCCGCGAAGTCCACGCCGGACCGCGCCGACACGGGCGGCGGGATCGTCCTGGTGGGCGGCGGCTCGGACGGGATCGACGCCGGCGGGGCGGCCGTCCCGATGGACTCCGGGGGACGGGTGGCCGCCGGCCGGGTCGTCCCGGCGGCGCCTCCGGGCCCGGTCTCCGGTGTACCGCCCGGAAACGCGCACCCGCTCGCGCACACCCCCGCCAGCACGATCACCGCCGCGACGGCGCGCAGCCCCCTCACCCGCCCACCCCCGCCGGCCGAACCCCCGACGCCGCCGCCCCCGATTCCCGGGCCTGCTCGGCCCACCCCTGCGCCCACACCGCCTGCGCGTGCCCCGCCTTGTGTCGCCCCGCGCCCGCGCACTTGTGCTGGTCCCACATCCGCCACCGCCCGTGAGCCCGCTGCAGCGCCTCCATCCAGCCCAGCGGCGCCCCGCGCGGCGCGTCGGGCACCTCGTAGGCATCGGTGAACGCCAGCTGCAGCGCGGTCAACTCCCAGACCAGCACGGGGTGTTCGTACCAGCACCCGGGCAGCACGTCGGCCACCGGGAAGACCGACACCAGCCACTCCACCCAGTCGATCAGGCGCTCCCACGCCTCCCGGGTCGCGTCCGCGTCCAGCACTCGCCAGTCGTAGTCCGCCGCGACCGGCCCCTCCCCCGCGGCCTCCGCGCCACCCCCGCCCCCGGTCGCCTCCAGTGCCTGCAGCCGCGCCACCACGCTCTGCTGCTGTTCGGCCAACCGCAGCAGCAGGCTCTCGAGTTCCGCCAGATACTCCTCGTCCGCCTGCCCCGCCGCCGCGCTCATCCGGCGACACCCCCCGCGATGCCCATGCGGGCGTACATCGCGTCCCGCGACTCCGCGAGTTCCTTCGCGTCCTCGCGCTCCCACCACGGCGTCAGCACCGTCTCGATCGGCGGCAGGTTGCGGGTGAACAACAGCGCGTGTCCGACGGGTAGTTGACGGATGTCGGACCGCTCCAACACCGGCACCCTGCGCACCGAGCGGCTGAACGTCATCCGGCCCTCGTTGGAGCTGTCGCCCGGGGTGTACTCGTCGAACTGCCCGGACATCTCCGCCAGGTTCCCCAGGTCCGCCGGGTCCGACAGGCCGCCCAGGATCAGCTTGACCGAACACGTCTCCCACATCGCCGCCGCGCCCGCCTCCTCCCAGCGGGCCCGCGCCTGCCAGCGCGACTGCATCGCCGCGATCGTGGTGATGCCCTTGCCGCCGCCGTCCGACATCAGGTTCGGCAACGACGGGATCGGCGCGATGTTCGTGCACTCGTCCAACACCAGCGACAGCGGCGGGTCCAGGCGCGAGCCCACCGAGCGCTGCGCGAGGTCCTGCGCGACGCGCACGATGTCCTCGATGAACGCGCAGATCAGCGGCGCCACCGAGATCTGTGAGCTGCGCGAGCCCAGGATGTACAACGTGCCCTTGCGCCTGAGGAAGTCGGCCGCGTCGAAGGCCTCGTTGGAGGCGACGTCGCAGCCGGCCAACACGCGCGGGTCGGCGAACGCGTCGAACGCGCGCTGCACCACCGCCCACACGCTGCCGCGCAGGCGCGGGTCCGAGGCCTGGAGCTCGGCGAGTTGGTCGGCCCACATCGGCGCCGCGTCCGGGTGCGTGCGCAGGATGCTCACCGGGGTGCGGTCGTCCGGGTTCATCGACCACTCCAGGACCGCGCGCACGGTGCAGCCGCCGAGGTCGGCCGCGTGCAGGTAGGCGCGCAGCACGGCGGTGGCCATGCCGGCGAAGAACTCGCCGTTCTCCACGTTCTTTCCCGCGACCCCCGATCCGGCGACGAATCCGGCCGAGCGCTGGATCGCGACCAGGGGGTCCGCGCAGCCGGCCACCGGGGACCAGCGCAGCCGGTCCATCCCGGAGGTGATGTGTTGCGGGTCGAACACGTACACCGGCCCCAGGCGGGCGCGGGCCGCGTGGGTGACGGGGAGGGTGTCCAGGCGGGTGCTCGTGGTGATCACCGCGCCGGGGGCGCCCAGGATGCGGTCGACGATGTAGAACATCGTCTTGCCCATGCGCTCGGCCGCCACGAGCAGTCCCGACCACTCGTACAGCCCCCACAGCGGGCGCCGGGTACCGGCCTCGCGGCCCAGCGAGTACGCCACCTCCCCCGGCTCCACACCCTTGCGGCCCGCGAGCGAGGGCCGCACCACCGCAGCCTTGGCCAGCACCGCCTCCGTCGAGAGCAGGCCGTCGATGTCGGCGGGACTGGCGAATCCCGGACGCCGCTTGCCGATTCGGGCGCGCAGCCGCCACACCACCCAGCCGAGGCCGCCGGTGATCGCGCCCAGCAGCACCGCCAACACCGCGTACACCGCCGCCGGGCCGCCGACGTCGGCGCGGGCCGCGGCGGGCCAGGCCGCCCGGGGGTCGCCCACGTGGGCGACCCAGCGGATCGCGATCGACGGCGCGCTCCCCGGTCCCGCGTCCGGCCAGGCCCCGCGGGTGAACACGCCCGCGAGTTGCCCGGCCAGCCACGCCGTCCACACCACCACCGCGCCCAGCGCCAGCGTGCACAACCCCAACAGCACCCGGGCCCGGATCTCCTCGGGCTCACCGGCGGTGATCTTGCCCTTGGTCCGGCCCTTCGTCCCGCCCTCGGCCCGGTTCACACGCCCACCCCCGACGCCGTCGACACCGCGTCGTTCCCGTCCGCGCCCGGCTCCGGGGCCTGGCCGTCGGCGGTGTCCCCCACGTGGGTCATCCGGCTGTCCGTCTGGACCATCTCCTTCTCGATCCGGCTCAACCGGTGCTTGACCACGTGATATTGGGTGCCGATGTTCCACACCGCGACCCCCTGCTTGAGCCGCTTGAGCAGGTCGGTCACCACATCCGAGGTGCCCAGGAATTCCCGCGCCTGGGCCAGGCTGCCCTCCGACTGCCGATAGGAGATCCGCACCCCGGTGTCCTCGATCAGCCCGCGCGCCATCCGCACGATCTCGCTGTCCCCGTCGCCGACGGCCGCCAGGTCGGAGAAGCGGTGGAACCCGATCACGTTCGACATCCCGTACGCCCGGGCGATCTTGAACTGCTCCCGCAACCGCCGCACCAGCGGCAGATACCGCGCGATCAGCGCGAACTCGTCGTAGACGACGATGCGCTGCTCCCCGTCCGGCCGGGACAGCTCCGCCTCCAGCCACGACTGGGCGCACGTCATCGCCATCGCGGTCATCTCGTCCGAGGAGCGCATCGCGGACAGGTCGAGCACGGTGCCGTCGGCGGTGAAGTCCAGGTTCGACGTGGACGCGCCGTCGAAGATCCCCGACAGCGGGCCGTGCACGATCCGGTACAGCGCCATCCGCGCGTTGGACGCGTTCTCCAGCAACCGCTGCGGATCGACGCTGATCCGCGCCGCGTCCGTGCGCCACCGGTGCGGATCGCTCATGCCCTCCAGCAACTGCCCCAGCGTCGGGTCGCCGCGCCGCGCCGCGCTGGTGCCGTCGTGTTCGCGGGTGAGCGCGTCCATCCCGAAGGTGACCGCGGTGCGCTCCGCGTCGGTGAGGCGCTGCCCCTTCTCGATCTCCAACAGGCCCTCGACCAGGAGCAGTCGGCGGGTGCGCTGGTGGGCCAGCCACGCCTCCTCCGTCTGGCCGGGCGCGCGCCGCACCCCCTGGAGCGGATTCATCCGCGCGGACAGTCCCGGGCCGACCCGCAGCGGGGTCACCCCGGTCGCCGCGGCCAGCGGCCCGTACTCGCCCTTGATGTCCGCGCTGATCGAGAACTTCACCCCGAACGGCACGTTGCGGAACACCAGGCACTTCAGCAGCGACGACTTGCCCGACCCGATCTCGCCGATGACCACCACGTTCGGGGCGGTCAACAACCCGGCCCGGTACAGCTCGTGCACGGAGAACGTGAACGCGGTCCGGGAGAACACGTCGAACCCGATCAGCGGCCCGTCCACCGCCAGACCGGCGTCGTTGGTGAACGGGAACCACGAGCGCAGGTGCGCGGTGGTGGTGGTGTGCGGCTGCACCCGCATGCGCCGGGCGACCCGGCCCGCCGCCCGGCCGAACGTTCCCCGGCCGTCGGCCGGCGGCGGCCCGGTCAGCTTCTCCCACGCCGACTCGGCGCGCGAGCGCCGCCGTTCCAGCCGCCGGCTCGCCCGCTCTTCGTCGCGGGACTCGGCCAGGCGGCGCAACTCGTCGGCCCGATTGCCCTCGCGGACCAGGCCGCGTTCACCACGCGCCACTCAGATCACCCCCCGCATCGGGGCCAGCCCGTACGCCAGCGGCAACGCGCCCGCCAGGAACGCCTGGTCCTGCTCCCCGTACAGCACCACCGACTCGCAACCCGCCTGCGACAA
This sequence comes from Embleya sp. NPDC055664, assembly GCF_053618075.1. Taxonomy (NCBI): domain Bacteria; kingdom Bacillati; phylum Actinomycetota; class Actinomycetes; order Kitasatosporales; family Streptomycetaceae; genus Embleya; species Embleya sp. NPDC055664. The sequence continues at coordinate 99,163 of NZ_JBSHGZ010000031.1, read as the reverse complement.
CTTGCGGCGCACCACCCGCATCTCCTTCTCCAGCGCGGCGACGTCCACCGCGGTGACCGTGACGAACATCGAGTAGCGGACCCGGGTGAACCCGGCCGCGACCTCCTCGTCCTCGCGCGAGGCGGCCCGCGCCTCCTGACGCTGTCGGGCGCCCTCGACCAACTTGAGCTTCTGCCGGGTACGCCGGTCGCCCTCGTGCGCGACCATCTGCCGCCGTGACATCGCCTCGGCCTTGGCCGTCGACAGCGGCTGGGCGACCAGCGTCACCGACCGTCGGCACGAGGTCTGGTTGAGCACCGGCGTCAGCCAGTTGCGGCCCACCTCGCGCACCGGCAACTGGTGCACCCACACCGTCTGGGACCAGCCCGAGTCGTGCCGGAAATACGCCCAGTGCGACTCGGTCGCGGCGGGCCCGGCCAGTCGCGGGTCGACGCCTTCGGCGGCGCCCTCCCCGTCCACGCCGCGCGCCTCGAGGGTGGTCAGGTCGCCGGGATCGAACTGGGTGCGCAACACCGCGGCCAGGCCGCGCGGGGACAACCAGCCCTCCGTGCCCACACCCGCGTCCAGCACGCCCTGTTCGAGCGCGCCCAACGCGTCCACCACCACCGCCGCGATCGCCGCGTCGGTCCCGCCGGCCTCCTTGACCTGCGCGGACAACCGCGCCAGGTCGAACCGCACCGCGAGGTACACCTCGTGCCGCAGCGTGGACGGGGCCGAGGCCGCGACGAGTTGCTTCAGCGACGTCGCGGCGAGCGTGTCCGGGCGCACCATCCGGGTCCGGATGAAACGTTGCGCCCGGTTCGCGCCGTCGGGGACGGTGCGCTCCATCACCGACCACGACGCCAACGACTCGTCGTCGCCGAACGAGCGCATCACCGAACCCCAGTCCACCACCCGGCGCTCCTGCAACGAGGAGTCCTCCAGGATGGTGTTGGTGCCCTGGCACCGCAGCACCGCCACCACGTGGCGCGCGTGCCGGTCGTGGATCAACCCGACCTCGCGCTGCCCGTCCGGCGCCCGGGCCGGCAACCACACGCAACCGGCCAACGCCCCGGGCAACTCCATGTGCTCCTGGACGGCGTTGCGCGCGAACGGGCCGCCCCGGTAGACGTTCTGGCGCATGCCGCGCTGGGCGAGGTAGGCCCAGATCACCGGCGCCCAGGCGGTGAGGGAACGACCGCTCCAGCGGGCCATCGCGATGACCAGGAAGATGCCGGTGACGGCGATCCAGACGATTCTCAGCGGCCAGCCATCGGATCTGATGATGGCCACACCACCCAGCAGCGCCGCGACCAGCGCGCCCAGCCTGCCGAGGGTGAACCCCATCAGCACACCGCGCGACTCCAGCGGCGAGAACTTGAACCTCATCGCACCCCCCATGCCTCATTGCCGCTGTGGCTGTCGTGTCCGTTGCCCGGGACCGGGTCCGACGGGGGGTCGGGGGTCGGGGAGGACCCGACGGAGAGGCCGCCGCCCGAACTGCCCATGCCTGCCGAGCCGTTCCCGCCGCGGGAGCCGCCGGCGGCTCCGGCACCGGCACCGGCGAGGGCGACGTCGGCGGCCATCTGCTCGTTCTCCGAGGAGGATCCGGAGCCCGGACCCGCGCCGCCGGTCAGTGGGCCCATCGCCTCGTCCGCCATGTCCCCGCCCGGGTTCAGCGAATCGGGATCGTTCCCGTCTTCCGGCACATCCGGTGATTCGTCGGGGCCGGGGCCCCGGTCCTCCTCCGGCGTCGTGCCCAGCGGGTCGGTCGACCCGTCCGGGCCGTTTCCGGCGGATCCCCCGCTCGACGCCGAACCCTCGTCGTCCGTGTCCATGTCGGTGGCGTCGTCGTCGCCGGACTCGCCGCCCATCCCCGACTCCACGTCCGCCACGTTGGCGTCCATCTGCGACGCGGGCGAGGCACCCGGTGCCTTCTCCCCACCGGCCGGCGTCGCGGGGGTGGAGTCGCCCTCGCTGTCCCCGCCGAACGCCGCCTTCTTGGCGGCGTTCGCCATCTTGCCGCCGACGTCCGAGCCGATCCCGGTGCCCTGCGCGTCGACGAAGGAGAACATCTTCATCAGCGCGAACGGCGAGTAGACCATGATCCAGATCATTCCGATGCCGCTGAGGACCGCCACCAACGAGTCGCCCTGACTGATCAGGTTCCCCGCGAGCAACCACAGGGCCGCGATCACGAACTTGCTCCACGCCAGCGCCGTGAAGTTCCAGAACCACTTGCGCGCCCAGGAGCGGGTGTGCGGATGCGCCTGGCCCACCATCGCGATCGCCCCGAACAGCGCGCCCGCGTACATCTCGATGCTCCGGACGAGCATGATCACCATCAGCGCGATCAGCCCGATGATCGCGAAGATCGACGCCAGCAACACCACGATCGCCATGCCCGAGGTGCCCGCCATATCGCCCAGTTGATCCGCGAACGCCTGCGAACTCCACGTGAGCTTCGCGGCGTCCGAACCCAGGAGCGACGTCGTACAGGCATCGGACAACTGCACCATCAGGTCGGCGACCTTGGCCGCCAGACAGATCCCCAACACCGCGCGGATCAGACCGCCCACCGACGCGGGTAGGTGCCCGAACTTGTCCGAGACGATGTTGAAGAGCACCGCCGCGACGAAGAAGACGAACACCAGCGCCAACATCACGGCGGACACCGCGTTGTACACCCTCATGAAGGCGACGCCCTGCAGATCCGGGGCGGTGGCCTTGAAGATGAACTCGGCCACCTTCGCGAACAACGTCGCGGCGCTCTCCGCCGCCGCCCTGACCAGCTGGTCCAAGCCCTTCTTCATGAGCCAGCCGGCGAAAGCCCCGGGGAGTTTCAACAGTTTGCCCGGAGCCGCGACAATCGTCTTGACGGTGTCCTCGACCACGTCCGGAACAAAGTCCCCCAGGCTGATGTCGACCGACTTGCCACCCTTGTCGAGCAACACCGTCTTGAGCTTGACGGGGTCGCACGTCGACGCCAGCGGATCACCCTTGGGAACCACCTCGCAGTGGACGTTCCCGTCCGCGCCCAACAAACCGGGATACCGGCCATACAAGTTGCAGGTGCTCCAGTCCGTCGACGGCCTCGGCGCCTGTGGGCCGCAGGGCATCACGGTGTCGTCCTTGATCCAGGTGATCGTGGGCCAGGCCTTGCTCAGTCCCTCGAACACCTTGCGCAGCTCGGGTTGCGAACCCGGGGCCACGACATTGGGATCGGTCGTGCGACCACCGGTGATCAGCGCGCGGATGGCGGCCGGATCACAGTTCCCGGCCAGTGCGTGCCCGTCCGGCAACAGTTCGCAGTGCACCTTGCCGTCCCAACCCAGGAAGCCGACAGGCGTGAGCAGACCGTACTTCCGGCACTGGTCGTAGACCTCGGGCGAGGAGCCCGCACAGTCGATCGTGTTGACCTTGATCCACGACACGTCCGGCCACGCCATGTTCAGCGCACTGGCGCGGACCGGGAGTCTCGGGTCCGGCGGCGGCTTGGGCGGCGCGGGCGGCGGCGGGTCGGAGTTACGGCCCCCGGTGATCTCCCTACGGATCGCCTTCGCATCGCACTTCTCGAAGAAAGGCTTGCCCTTGGAATCCTTCGCCTCGCAGTGAATCCGGCCGTCCAGGCCCAGAAACCCACTGCCCTCTGTCTTCTTGCCGTACTTCTTACACCGATTCCTCGTGTCCTTGTCCGCCATCATCTCGCAGTCGATGGGCATGCTCACCAACCAGCCCACATCCGGCCACGCGGAATGCAGATCGGGATGCATCGGGGGATTGGGATCCTCCGGCGGATCCGCCGCCCGCGAACTCCCGCCCCAAGCAGCCCGGCCACCAGGACGAACACCAACAACAGGACCACCCGGCGCAGCAGAGCGTCACGGGCCATCGCCGGCCACCCCCGACGCGGCCAACACCACCGTGAACCGATCCGCTGGGTCCGGCTGCCCCAACGTCGCGGGCACCGGCCCCGGTTGCGGCTCGTTCAACAGCACGATCCGCCACCCGTCGTCCACCCACCGCAGGCGGGCGCCCATCGTCAGCCATGACGACATCGGCGTCATCTCCGGCGTATGACCATCGGTCTTCAACCCGACCAGGTTCAGCCCCCACACCAGCGCCCTGACCTGCCCGTCCGGCTCGCTCTGCGTGACCACCCGCAGGGGCACGAACTGGTTGACCGCGCCCGGGCGATCGCTGGAGAACGTCGACGCGGCGAGCCGCTCGATCTGGTCCTGCGGGGTGCCGGCCAGGACGATCCGACGCGCGTACTCCACCCCCGCCGCGCGCGGACCGGTGCTCAATGCGAAGACGTTGCGCAGGTAGGCGGCCAGGGCCTGTCCCGCGCCTTCGGCCGTGTTCGGGTACGACGGCGCCTGGCTCGTCCGCACGGGTATCCACGGCGCGCCGGCCGGAGTTCCGGCGGTCCCGGGTTTGCCCCCACCGGGGCCCGCCGGTCCGGCGACGTCGGACGCGGGGGCGGCGGCCTGCGCCGAACTGCGCCCCCAGTACCAGGCCCCGCCCGCCAGACCCGCGACAAGCGCCACGATCACCAACACCACGAGCGGACGCGGCCGACCGGCGTGCGCGGACGTGTATCCCACGCCCGTTCGGCGCCCGCCCCTCACTTGGTCACCGTGTCCACGACGAACCCGCAGATCGCCCCCGAGGCCCCCAGGATGGCGACGCCGCCCAGGGCCTTCCACATGAACGTCTTGCCCTGCGCGGACACGTGGTGGCTGCCGAAGATCGGTCCGACCATCCACATGATCGCGCCACCGGCCAGGGCGGCGATGGCCATCGAGAAACCGATCCACAACATGCCGTTGGCGATGGTGTCCAGCACCCCGCTCTTCGGGACCGCGGTCTGATCGGGGTGGAACTTGCCATAGTCGAAGTTCGTACCCGTGCCGGTGCCGCCGCTGGGCGCCGGATTGGGCTTGGGGTCATCCGCCGGATACGCCAACGTGGCGTGCACCCGCAGGAAGGCGTGCGTCAGAGAGTTCATGTCGATTCCTTCGAATTCGTGGGGCCCGCCTGCGCGGACGCGGTCGATTCCCAACCCGTCACCACGGCGGCGGCGATCTCCAACAGGGCGCCGCGGGCGGCCTTGCCCAACGCCATCGGACGCACCGGCTCCGGCTTGGCCAACTCGCGGTCGTAGGGCAGCCGCACCACCGCGCGCACCTGCCGCGCGAGCACCCGCTCCCCCGCCCGCACCTCGCGCGGCGGGCCCGGCGCGACCTCGTTGACCACCACCACCGCGCCATCCACCAGCCGGTCGTGGCCCAGCGAGCGCAACCACGCCAGGAATGCCAGTGCGTGCTCCGTCCCGTCGCTGCTCGCCCGCGCCACCAGCACGGCGGTCGTCGAGCGCCGCAGCGCCTGCTCGCACACGGCGTCGCCCGCGGCCGGGGCGTCCACCAGGACCAGCGGATACGCGCCGCGCAGCCGCGCGAGGACCCGGTACAGCGCGCCCGCGCTCATCGGCGGCCGCGCCCCGTCGCGCCCGGGTCGGGACTCGCCGGCGAGCATCTCCAGCCCCGTCGGGCCGAGTTGCATACAGGCCCGCGCCTCGTGATGGGACATCGCCTCCGGGCCCTCTCGGACGAGGAGGTCGTTGAACGTCGCCTCTCCCGGCGAGCCGACGCGCGTCGGCAGCCCGCTCCACGGCCGGGTGCCGGCGTCGATCGCCAGCGGCGGAGCCGACTCGGGGGCCGCCAGCGCCAACAGCGCGCCGAGCGCGGCGGTGACCGTGGACACGCCCACGCCGCCTGCGGGCGCGGTCAGCGCCACCACGGGGGCGCGGGTGGGCAGGTGGGCCATCGCGGTCCAGACCGCGTGGGTGTGCGCGGACATCGGCAGGCCCTTGGGAACCGGGCGGGTCCCGCCGGCGGGCGGGCCGTTCGGCGATACCTGCACCGCCGGCGGCGGAGCGGGCGACGTCGCGCCGACCGCCCGCTCCGCCGGACCGGTGGCCGCTTCCTCCGGCACCGGTGCGGACCGCCGCCCCGCCAGGGACACCGTCTCGCTCACGACCCCTCCCCCTGCCGTCGGGCACGCCGAACCGAGGTCAGGTCGTCCAACCGGCTGCGCAACTCGCGCTCGTCCCGGCCCGCCACGGCCATGTACGACGCCTGGACCTCGCCCGCGTCGTCGAGGAAGTCCTCCATCACGTTCAACGTCTCCGGCGCGAACGGGTCGGTGACCAACCGATACGCGATCCGGTACGCCTGCCGCCGCGCCCGCGCCAGACACAGCTCGTCCGGGTCCAGCCCCTCGGCACCGTCCTCGACAAGCCCGAAGTCCGGCTCGAAACCGTCGGGTTCGAAGCCGTCCCGCTCGAACCCCTCGGGCACCGACCACGTCGGCTCGGTCATCACCACTCCCCCACTGCGCCGGACGAACACCGACGAAGGTGCGCCCACGCGCGGGGATGTGACCGACCCGCGCCCACCGATCTCAGGCGGCGCGCAGGGCGACATGCCCGGCCTCCCGCAACCGCCGCACCGCGCGGCTGTGCCGCTGCCGCAACGACGCGTACGAAATCCCCCGCGACGCCGCGATCTCCGCCACCGGCGGCGCGCTCTCGCAGTAGTCCTGCGCCAACATCCGCGCCTGCTCCACGGTGAGCACGTCCGCCTCCACCGCCCCCACCAACAGCGCGATCAGATCCCCACGCGCGGCATCGACGGCTTGCACACCCACCAACCGCCACTCCGACAGCGCCGAATCACCCGCGTCGATGACCCCCAACCGCACCGCACGCACCAACGCCGCCCCGGTGTCCAGCCGCGCCTCGACCGCGGGAAACGCCGCCGAAGCCCCGGTGTCGGCAGCCGGATCCGGCGTCAACACGAGCGCGACACGCGCCCGCCGCCCCGACCCGGTCCCGTAGACCACCCGGTGCAGGGTGTCGCAGGCCAGATTCGCCGCCACCCGCCCGGTCCGCCGCCGATACGGGTAGGCACGAATCACCTCGTACAAACACCCGAGCACATGCCCGACCGCGTCGTCGAAGCTCTGCCCCACCACCCGCCGCGCCGACGCCAACCGCACCGCATGCGGCAACATCTGCTGCACCAACACCCGCCCGGCCAGCGCATCCCCGGAGTCCGCAAGCGCCAACAACGCAATAAGCAACGCATCCTGCGCGCCCGGCGCCGCCGAACTGATCCCCCGCTGAAGCGCCGCCAGATCCCCGTACGCCCCCAACACCCCGAACTCCCGAGCCCACGCGGCCAACGCGTCACCACCGCGCACCCCGTACGCCAAGCCGTCCCACTCGTCGTTCAACCGCCCAACCAGCCCCGCCCGCAGCCGAGCAGGAGCCTCCGAAGCCCCGTCCCGCAAGCCGTTCCCCGCGCGGCCCGACATCTCGTTTCGCGTCCGCCCTCGTGCCTCGATCACCGCTGCCCCTCCCGTAGCCGATGCCGAGAACACTGGCTCCGCCCCCTCGCCCGATCCCTGGCCCAACCAGGCATCAACCCAGGTCAGGGCCGAGAAAGGACCACGGGCAACGCCAGGGCGAGGAACCGGCAAGGCCCTGTCGGAAGCACGTCGAACAGAAATGGACCGCACGACCGGGGCGAGGAAGCCACCCGAGAAGCGACAGTGCAGTAACGACGAATGGGCCGACACCGCGTGCCGCGCCCTTGCGGCGCCCGTGGCAACCGGAGCGGCCGCAGATGCGTCGCCGTCCGCTACACCACCTCATGCAAACGGCAGCACCACACCGGATCCTGTCGCTCTGCGCAGGATCTGGAACCCCTTACCTTCCAGGTGACCAGCGAGCCTGCCTAACGCCGATCAACCAGGCCCGTGGGCCCATGAGAGCCTGCAGCCGTTGAAGCACAACCCTTCACGCGCGTCGAGACGAGAGCGGCGCCGGGAAAGGCTCCGGAATCGTCCTCTGGGGAATGAAGGCGGTGACGAGAGAACGGCGTTGGTGCGATGGGCACCCGGCGGCGGCACCTTCGACATCACAGGGCTCGGCTGTGGTTGGGCAGCCCTCGGTCGATGCCCGGCTGCACCGGTCTTCGCTGGAAAAGCGCAACCAGGTCCGCCCGTAGGTGGATGGCTGCGCTTTTCCGCGAGTGGGCTCGTCAGTGTTGGCGGCCGAGCAGGATGTGGGGATAGCCGCGGTGGACGCGGTCGCCGAGCGTGGACTTGAGACCTTCGATGAAGGTGTCGATGCGTCGGGTGGCCTCTTCGACGGAGTCGGCTTCGCCCTTGAACTCGAACTCGACGTAGGAGCCGGCCCCGGCGAGGCTGTCGATGCCGATGGCGAGGTCGTCCGTGGTCCATTCGCGGCGGGTCTTGTCCACGGTGACCAGTTCGGTGAAGTCCAGGGCGGCGAGGGTGCGCTTGACGGCTTCGGGATCGGCGATCGAGGTCTCGTACTCGTCGCAGTGGGTCTTGACTGTGGCGTCGAGGGGCAGCCAGCGTTTGAAGTTCAGTGAGGCCCTGCCGTCGTCTTCGATGCGGACCCGCAGCCAGTCGGAGACCACGTCGGGGGCGAGGAAGTCCTTGTGGGGCGCGTTGAAGTACGCGTCGATCTGCCGGGTTTCCCGGCCGCGCTCGGCCCCCAGCGCGTCGAGTTCGTCGATCAGCGAGCGAGGGTCGGGGAGTTCGTATTTCTGCTCGACCTCGGTGTATTTCATGCGGGCACCTCCGGGCGCCATCCGTGGAGTGAGAAGGGGTCGTTTTTGAGGTGGAGGCGGATGATCTCGGCGCTGTAGTCCATGAGCGGCCGGGGAAGGCCGTCGACCGGGGCGAAGATCATGTCCGTGCAGTAGCGTGGTTCGGTGTTGGTCGGGGTGCCGGTCCAGATGCGGGCGATGAAGCCGAAGCCGACGCGGGCGTCGCCGTGCGGGGGGCGGTGATGGGTGACGCCGACGAAGTCGAGGGCTTCGAGCGGGACGTCGAGGCCGGTCTCCTCGTGGAGTTCGCGGGCCGCGGCGGTGAGGACGTCTTCCCCGTCCTCGACGTGCCCGCCGGGCAGGCACCATTGGCCGCCGGCGTACATGTCGCCGGCGCGTTGAAGCAGCAGGAGCCTGCCTTCGGTGTCCGGGACCAGAACGAGGACGTCGACGGGACTGCGGTGCCTGTGTGGGGTGAGGTTGTTCACCCCGGCAGATTAGGCGCGTCGAAATCAGCCGTCGGCCGCCTGACGCAGTCGTACTGCGAGTTCGGTTCGCAACGCTCCGAGGGATTCACGCACGAGGGTGAAATCGTCGGGGTCGAGCGGTGGGCCGAGGCAGTGCACGTCGGTCTCGATCTGGGCGGCGGAGCGGAAGCCGACGAGGACGGGGGCGTCCGGGGCGTGGGCGAGGACGTAGCGGAGGGCGACGCGGGCGAGCGCCTGGGTGGTGTCGCCGAAGCGCTCCCGGATGGGGGTCAATGCGTCGTGGACGAGCCGGAGGTTCTCGGAGAGGAACCGCGGGTCACGGCTGCGGTGGTCTTCACGACTGAACCGTCGTGAGGCGTCGGGGTCGTGGGCTCCGGTGAGCAGGCCCTGCCCCAATGCCTGCTTGACCACGACACCCACCCCTTTTTCTTTGGCGAACGCGAAGATGTCGGTCTCGTCGTTGCCGTAGAGCGGGCTGAGCAGGTTGTGGCGCACGGACAGCACGTCGGGGCGGATCGCCTCGAATCGGTGCAGGAAGCGACGGGTCTCCTCGGCCCGGTGGTCGTCGCCGTGCGCCCATTCGACGGCGAACTCGTGGGGCGCCCGCATGCCGATCGCCTTGATAAGGCCGTCTCGACGAAAGGTCTGCATCTGCCGGACGGCGTGGGTGAAATGCATGTCGTTGGGACCGAAGTCGTCGCTGTGCAGGAAGTAGAGGTCCAGCCGATCGGTGCCGAGGTTTCGCAGAGTGGTGCGGAGCTGGTGGTGCATCTGTTCGGGTTCGTAGGGGTGTGCGCCCGTGCCCGCGAAATACCCGACCTTGCTGCCGACCGTCACTCGATGACGGGGGACCTCCGCGAGCAGATGGCCGAGGAAGCGTTCGGATCGGCCGAGTCCGTATACGTCGGCTGTGTCGAACAGGGTGATACCCAGCTCGTACGCGCGGACGAGAGCCGCGTACGCGGACTCCGGGTCCACATTGTCCCAGCCGATGGGGACGCCGCCGTTGATGGCGCGTCCGCCGATGGTCCAGCAGCCGGCGCCGAGAGCGGAAACCTCCTGGTTCAGGCCGGGGAGGTGCCGCCGCTCCAACGGAGTGGGCGGAGTGGGCTTCATGTGCGGTTCCGTTCGGTCGGGTCCTGTCGGGGGCGAGATCGCGGTTGTCAGGTGCCGCACGGATCCGAGGCGTTGATGAGCTCCCATCCCCTGGCGGACCGCCATCGACGGTGCTCGGCTTCGAGTACGGTGGCGTGGATCTCTGCCAGGTCGGCGCCCACCTGCGGGGCGGCGACGGCCATCCGCCGCTGCAGCAGAGAGAGTTCGGCATCCACCAGGCGGCGCAACCGGTCGTCGAGCAAGTCTCGGGCGGCGGGGGTGCGGGTCTGTCCCGTCTCGCGGGCCGCGTCGAGCATGCCCCCCAGGACTGTGTACGCGGAGTTCTTGATCACCGATCGTGCTCGTCGAACCGCTCGGCGGGGGTCACCGTCGAGGACCTTCTCCAGGGACTTGAGCGTGTAGTCGAACGCGAAGTTCCGATCGATCCACAACTGCGCCCAGGTGCTGCACAGGCCGATGCGCCAGTCGGCGAACTCGGCGTCGCGTCGGCCCATGGAGGGGCGCACGGCGCCCGCGAGTCCGGCCTTGGCGACTTGGTGGGTGTACGCGGCGCCGATGAGGCACTCCATCGACACGAGCATGTAGGAGATGCCGCTGTGGAAGGGGCGGCCGGTGCTGTTCGCATCGACGAACGCCCGATCGCGGACGGCGTCGACGATCTGTTCCGGGGTCAGGTGCGGCTGTGGTCGTAGCAGGAGGTCGGTGCGGCCCTGGAAGGCATGGGTGGCCTCCAGTTCGGCGAGGGTCATCAGGTGGTCGAAGGTGATGTAGGTGTAGCGGGTGGGGACCCCGAGGGCCGACAACGTGCGAATCGCCAGAGCGTTCTGCTCGCCGGTGGTCTCCTTGTTGAAGCGGGTCAGGATGCTGTCGACACCGGACTCGACACCGAACAGGCAGCGTCGCAGTCCACGTTGGACGAGCGTGCGCCACATCGCAGCGCGTTCGGCGTGCCAGCCGACTTCACGGCCGGGGTGGACGACCTGGTCGACGCGGCAGCTCGTTTCCCAGGCGAAGTCGGCGTCGTGGAGTACCGATGCGGTGGCCAGCGCTCGCGGAACGGCGTCGGCGCCCCGGCCGATGAACTCCTCGTCCACCAGGTACAGCGTCCTGGAGACGGACGGGTGGCGGCGGAACACGGTGTCGATCTCGTCCAGCATCCACGGCAGGTCGGCTGGCTCCCCGCCGGCCCATTGTCCTTTGTGGGCGCGGGGGCAGAAGGAGCAGAAGTTCGTGCAGCCTCGGGAGGCTTCGAGCTGGACGACGCCGTGGCTGCGCAGGGTCGCGTCCAGGAGGTCGAGCTCGGGCAGGAAGTCGTCCCGGAGCCGGTTCGGGCTCGCCGGGGTGTGCCGGTGCGGGCCCTGCCGGCCGATGATCATCGTCCCGTTGCCGCGGGACGCGCCCACATAGCCGATGCCGCGTACCCGGTCGAGGGTGAGGTCGTCGTGCCAGTGCGCGATCAGGTCGGCGATGGTGCTTTCGCCGGCTCCGCGGCCGATGAGCAGGTCCGGGTAGCGGTCGAGGAGAAGGGCCTCGTTCCGGGCGGTGAGGCTGCCACCGGCGATCACGCGGGGCGGATCGGGCAGGGTCGACACGGTGTCCAGCAGACGGATCATCAGGTCGTGTTGCCCGAAGGTGGCGGAGATCCCCAGGATGTCCGGCCGGCCCTCGCGGATCTCGGCGACGATGCCGTCGAGCGTGGCACCCAGCTGCATGTCCATCAGGCGCACGTCGCCGAGCAGGCTCCGCCGTGCGGCGCGTGCCAGGTCGGAGATACCAAGCGGGAAGCGCGGCAGCGGGAAGTGCTCGGGGTGGTAGAGGGCGACCAGGAGCACCCTGGGCCTGGCGAGCCGGTGTATGGCGTGCTGATTGACGGCGGCCAGGGACAGCCAGGAGCTCGGGTTCTCGATGTGCAGGTTGCCGTGGACCCACGCGGGCCATTCACGGCTTCGGTGATCGTTCCCGGAGAGGTCGGCAGCCACCCAGCGCTGATCGGTCCGTTCAACGAGGACCAGGCGCCGGTCGAGCGAGCCCCCGACCACGACGCGGCCGACCCGCCCAGCGAGGTGTTCCTCGATGTGCGCGCGTAAGCGCGTGGGGTCGGTCAGGTGACGGGTGGCCGTGACCGCGAAGGCCGCCGCCAGCTCGGAGTCGCCCGGTGCCGCCAGTGCGGCCACACGCATCAGGCGTTCGGTCTTGATCGATCCGACATCCGGTGCTCGAACACTCATGGATGCGCCTCCGCTCACGGTTGGGCTGATGGACACGACCCCGAATGCGCGGTGGGGTGCAGATCAGCTTGAGGTCACCTCGGCGGCACATCTACGGCGTTCGGCGGTCATTCACCGGCCACTTCGAGCCTCACTGGACAGCGCCGCGGACACCGGCCGGACACCTGTCGGCGGATGCCCGAGAACGGTCCGATTCGGTGGAGGAACCGGTCGTGAGCGGTGCACTCTGAAACCGACAACCTGATCAGGGGGGCGGAGTTGACACACGCAACGCTGCTGGCGCAACTGGCCGAACACCAAGGTCTCGACAGATACACCGAGTTCGCGCGGGCGTACAAGAAGGCCGCGTGCGAACTCGCCAACCTCGACCGGAACGAGCGCCTGCGTCGCGAGGAGGTCACCGAACGCACGTGGCGTCGCTGGCGCAACGGCGACGTCCACAACACCGGTGACACCGCCGCCCGCATCCTCGTCCACATGTTCGGGCGAGCCATTCGGGAGTTACTGTCCGCACCGGCGGCCGATGCTCCTGCTCCGTCCCTGATAGACGAAGGCGAGCTCTTGATGACCGCGCACGAAGCATCCGAACACGCCGGGAACTTCGCCGGGCGCCGTATCGCGGGCGCCCAACTCGACCAGATCCAAGACGACATCCTGCAGCTGGCCGGCGCCTACTCGCGTACCTCGCCGCTGCACGTCTACACCGAAGGCAAACGGCTGCACGCGACATCCTCCGCGCTGCTGGACCGCACCGCCGCACCCGCCCAACGCCGTGATCTCCATCTGGCCACCGGCACCGTGTGCGCCCTGCTGGCCCAAGTCGCCTTCGATCTCGGCTCACGAGCGGCCTCGGCCGAGCTTGCCCGAGCCGCGCGTATGCACGCCGAGATCATCGACCACCACCCCCTCCTCACCTACGCCGACTGCACGCTCGCGCTCATCGCCTACTGGCAGGGACGCCCCGGCGTCGCCGTCACCCTGGTCGAAAGGGCCGAGCACTTCCAGGTCGGGGGCACCGGCACCATCCGCCGGGCATCCATCGCTGCCCGCGCCTACGCCCACACGGGAGACCTGGCCGGCGCCGAACGCGCGCTGCGCACCGCAGCACACACCAGCCGCGACACGCGAGACGACCTGCACGACGGCATCGCGGGCGAATTCGCCTTCGACGACGCACGCCGAGCAATGTCCGCCGGGACGACACTCCTGCTGATGGGCGAAGCCCAACGTGCCGGCAGGGCCTCCGGAGAAGCGCTGGACAGCGTCCGCCGCCTCCCCGTGGAACAGCAATCCGCCAAACTGCTCGGCGAGGCCGCAGCCGACCAGGCCCACGCACGCCTTCTGGACGGCGACCTGCCGGGGGCGGGAGCGTCGCTGCAGGTGGTCTTCGACGTACCTCCCGAGCGCCGCGTCGAGGGCATGGTCCAACGCCTCCACCCGGTACGCGCGGCGCTGTCCGGAGCCAACTACCGGGCGGCGACCGGATCACGCGACCTGCGCGACCGGATCGAGTCGTTCACCCTCACCAACGCGCCCGCCTTGTTCGGCTCACCCGGCCCGGCCGGCCTCGCCTAGCCCTTCGCGCCTCCCGAAGAAGGCGGCCCCGCAGGTCACGCGAGCTGCGACAACAACGCCTGCTCCTTCACGGGATCGATGCCGTGAAGAGCGGCCCGGGCGTGATCGACAGGCGTCCCGCCGGAGTGCAGCCATGCCCAGGTGTCCGCGACCGTCTCGGCAAGCGGGCGGCAGCGCAGCCCGTCCTTGACGGCTGCGGTCGGATCCACGGACCACACCCCGGCGTGGGTACGCCACAGGGGCAGCTCCGTCCACTGGGCCACGTCGTGCTCGACCAGGAACTCGGGTTCCGCCCACACCGGCGTCCCGGTGCCTCCGGTGACGGCCAGGCAGGCGGCCAGGAAGTCGGCGAAGGTGATCCCGTGCGGATGGGCGACGTTGTACGTGGCGGGCACCCCGGTCCGCGCACGGTCCAGGGCGAACCGCGCGACGTCCCGCACGTCCACCGGCTGGATCACCGTGTCCGCCGGGGCGGGAGCCAGCATCGGCCCGCCCCGTGCCGCCCGCGCCAACCACCACGGCAGCCGCCCGACATACTCACCCGGCCCCAGGATCACCCCCGGCCGCAACACGGTGGCCCGACCCTCGAACGCCTTGTGCACGGCGTTCTCCACACCCGCCTTCTGGAAGCCGTACTTCGTCGGCGAGCCGTCCGCGCCGGTGTACCCGAAATCGGAATCCGCGTCGTACGCGCACTCCAGCACCGCCGACTCCTCCGTCAACACCTCGTGCGGCCAACCCGCGTACACGCTGACCGTGGAGATGTGCACGTACCGAGCCGCGTGATCCGACAACAGCGACGACCCGGCGAAGACCTCACGGGGCGACAACTCCGCACTGGAAGTGTCCACCACCGCATCCCACGGACCGAACTCCCCCAGACGCCGCACGTCCTCCACCTTCGTGCGGTCCCCATGCACGGCCCGAACGCCGGGGACATCGTGGCCGGATCGTCCGCGGTTGAAGGTCGTCACCGCCCATCCCCGCGCGAGGGCGTCCTCCGTGATCGCACGGCCCAGAAACCACGTCCCACCCAGCACGAGAATCTGCATAACCCGATCCTGCCGGGAATCTCCGCCGGGCGCATCGGCGCTGGCAAGTCAAGTCGTCCGTCCCTTCCGCGTCATCGAATGACTCGGCGAAGATCGAGGCATGACCGAAGACAACGAACTCCGGCAGCGGGCACAGGCACAGGCTGCGAACATGCTCGATCTACTGGGCGAGTTGGTGACCTGCGAATCCCCGACCGGCGACACGAAGGCCCTCGGACGCTGCGCGGACTTGCTGACCGAGGCGGGCACGGCCGTCTTCGGCTACGCACCCCAGCGCGTCATCGGCGACGGAGGTCCCCACCTGCTGTGGGCGGGCGAACACCCCGAACCGGTCATGCTGCTGGGCCACTTCGACACGGTGTGGCCCATCGGCACGCTCGACGAGATCCCCTTCGGTGTACAAGATGGCATCGCGCGAGGCCCTGGCGTCTTCGACATGAAGGCGGGCATCGTGCAGATGCTCACCGCTGCGTCGTTGCTCGAAGACCCCACCCACGTCCGACTCCTGCTGACCTGCGACGAGGAGACGGGCTCCCGCACCTCCCGTGACCTCGTGGAAACCCAGGCCGGCACCAGTCGCGCGGTCCTGGTCGGCGAACCGAGCGCCGACGGCGGCGCGGTCAAGACCGCCCGCAAGGGCACCGCCAACTACGAGATCACCGCGCACGGCCGCGCCGCCCACGCCGGCCTCGAACCCGAACTCGGCGTCAACGCGGGCCTGGAGATCGCCCACCAGTCCATCAACCTGGCCACCCTCGCCGCATCCGAAGACGGAACGACCATCACCCCCACGGTGATGACGGCCGGCATCACCACGAACACCGTCCCCGAAGCCGCCACGCTCCACGTCGACGCCCGAGCCTGGACCCGCACCGAACTCGAACGCGTCGACAAAGCCATCCGCAAACTCGCGCCCCACCTCGCCGACGCATCGCTAACCATCACCGGCGGCATCAACCGCCACCCCTTCGAACCGGAAGTTGCTCGAGCCCTCCTCGAACACGCCCGAGAGGCGGCCCGATCCCTGGGCCTACCCGAACCGGACGCGGTGCGCTCGGGCGGCGGATCCGACGGCAACTTCACCGCCGCCTTCGGCATCCCCACCCTCGATGGCCTCGGCGCCATCGGGGCCCATCCCCACGGCCGCAACGAACACGTACTCATCGACACGATGCCCGACCGCACGGCCCTCTTGGCGCGCCTAACGAGCTTCGTGCTCTCCGCGTCGTGATCCTATGCAAAGCGTGACTTGAGTTGCCGACTCGCCGTGCGCTACCCGTCAGAAACGATAATTTGACAAAGCCGACTGAACTTTTCGTATCGTGCCAAAAAGGCCACTTCCATCGCAATGAAGCCTCTGGGCGCTTTCGTCCTAACCGGCCATGCAACGGTGCAGGTGCGAAGTAGCACGTCCACCAAGTGCCTTAAACCACGCGACCCGATGTTCAATCGTGGGGACCGAGCAACGCGCGAAACGACGTATCAGCTCCCCCAAGAAAATGTGCCTCAGGTACAGCAATTGCTACGGCGTCAGAACTCTGCGAAGCCCGAGTAAGTACTGCCGGAACACGCTCAGCACATTTGAGATAAAACCGGTTCGCGGGCACTGAGCACTGCACTCGCCATCCAGCCACCGGGTACTGTCCTGCTCGGCACCGCAGGGCAACTCTCTGGCCTTGACTTTAACGGGATGCCCATGGGCGTCTTTCTCACAAAACGACCCCGTCAAGAGTTCCACCCATCGATGGACTGATTACGTCGGCCGCCCCTATCAGATCAATCAAGCCATTCGCAAATCCGCAGGACGATATATACGAATCGAATCCCGCTCATTGTTCGAGCGATAATGAACCTTGATACCCCCCCTCTTCCCTCTTGGGCGACAATGCCCCTCGGTCGCCTTATTGTAGTCAAAATATGGAGCGGCTTCGATTGCCATTCAGGGCGCGCACCGAATCGAACCATCCTATTGCCCACTTTCCTCTGCCCTGACGCGGGAACAATTTGAGCAATTATCCCCGCATGCGCGAGGAGCATGTAATGGACGACCATCCACGCCACCTTGAACCGGGGGGCATCCTCCAGAGGGAGGAAATGAGTGGCAGGCCATTGAACAGTAAATACTGTACACCAGGAATCATCGACGCACGACCAGCTCAGATAATCACATAAAAGAAGTTGGACAACCATCCACGCTTTCCTTTAACCGGTTTGCACCGGCATCGGCGCAGAAAATCAAAGTACTCATGATTATCAGATTTACTTTGACACCGCGTTCTCCTTGACTACCGCGCGCTAGTTAACGCTTGTCAGCCGGGGCATTCCGATCCTGCGCGCATACTGGGAGCACTCGATGGACGACGGCCCCGCTTTCGGCGGCATAGGCCAGCCTCACGTGCGCGGGGAGCAGTCGCGGCCGGCCAGGTGTTGGAGGACCGAGTCGGGACCATCCCCGCGTGCGCGGGGAGCAGCGTTGAGCGTCGCGGCCGAGGGCCGCGCGCATGGGACCATCCCCGCCTGCGCGGGGAGCAGGCCATGAATTAGGCACCACTCGATACCGGCGAGGGACCATCCCCGCGTGTGCGGGGAGCAGGCGCCCAGGTTGACGGAGGCGCCTCCGGACATGGGGCCATCCCCGCGTGTGCGGGGAGCAGGCGCCCAGGTTGACGGAGGCGCCTCCGGACATGGGGCCATCCCCGCGTGTGCGGGGAGCAGCAGTCCGGCTCGGGATCGCCGGCACCGATGCAGGGACCATCCCCGCGTGTGCGGGGAGCAGCAGGCGATCGCCCTGTTCGTGAGGGCCCAGACGGGACCATCCCCGCGTGCGCGGGGAGCAGTCATCCACCCGCGTACGGGGGCCGGCGCTACCGGGACCATCCCCGCGTGCGCGGGGAGCAGCCAAACAGCCGATGTTGTAGACGTTCCATGTCGGGACCATCCCCGCGTGCGCGGGGAGCAGTGGGGCTTCAAAGCGAGTGCCTTTCGTTGGCGGGGACCATCCCCGCGTGCGCGGGGAGCAGGGCGGCTCCCAGCGTCCGGCGCACATCCCGCTGGGACCATCCCCGCGTGCGCGGGGAGCAGAACCCGAAGATCCGCGCATCGCTCGAACGCATGGGACCATCCCCGCGTGCGCAGGGAGCAGCGGCCTTGGGCACGTCGACCGCGAGCGCGACACGGACCATCCCCGCGTGCGCGGGGAGCAGATCACGGGATCCGCTGTTGATCGGCGACCGGTGGGACCATCCCCGCGTGCGCGGGGAGCAGTACGCATCGTGGTCACCGGCCGATCGTGGTCTGGGACCATCCCCGCGTGCGCGGGGAGCAGGACGGAGAGGTGGGACCGGCCCCGGAACGAGAGGGACCATCCCCGCGTGCGCGGGGAGCAGGGCCTCGATGTCGGCGCGCCGGTCCGGCTGGTGGGACCATCCCCGCGTGCGCGGGGAGCAGGAACCGTTGTTGGAACCGTTCTGCCCGACCCCGGGACCATCCCCGCGTGCGCGGGGAGCAGGGCGGCCTCGCCGCCCGGCCGCGCGTGATCCGGGGACCATCCCCGCGTGCGCGGGGAGCAGGCGGCCCCGACTGCGGCAGCCGAGCCGCTCGCGGGACCATCCCCGCGTGCGCGGGGAGCAGGGCCCGATCACGTTCGACCGGCTGCGCGTGACGGGACCATCCCCGCGTGCGCGGGGAGCAGATCCGCACCTGGCCCACGTAGGCGCCGGCCGCGGGACCATCCCCGCGTGCGCGGGGAGCAGCCCCCCGGTCGGAGAGCCAGGTACCGCGTGTCGGGACCATCCCCGCGTGCGCGGGGAGCAGTGTCCAGCCGGCTGATCGACACCCTGACCACCGGGACCATCCCCGCGTGCGCGGGGAGCAGCAGATCTCCGCCGACCACTCCGGATGCATCATGGGACCATCCCCGCGTGCGCGGGGAGCAGAATCCATCAAACACCAGGGCCGGGCGCAGGTCGGGACCATCCCCGCGTGCGCGGGGAGCAGACTCGATGACCTGCATGTTTAGTTCTGAGAACGCGCGTTTTTGAGTAGTTTCACTGAAACGGTCATAGCGCTATATTCATTGCTTTTTCGTCCCCGTTCTTCCTTGTGGTGAGGCGAAGGAGGAACGAGGGCCTTGCGAACGGGGATTTCTCTACGAACGTTGAGAACCCCCGCCCCGTCCATGCGGCTTCCGTGTGATGATCCCCTGCGGATCGGACGATCCGCAGGGGCCTCGGGGCGGCACGTGCAAGGGCGGCTTCTAGCGACTGCCGAAGCGGCGGCGTTTGGAGGCCTTGCTCCAGCCCTGGGGCGGCGGCGTGGGGCTGTGGGACTGCTCGTTGGGGCGGCGGATCAAGGTGAGGCCCTCGTGGTCCGTCGGGTGCCATTTGTGGTCGTGGGTCTCGAAGGTGAAGCCCTGTTCGTTGTTGGTGCTGTAGGCCATCAACGCTCGTCCGTTGCCCGCGTATTGACGTACCTCGTCCCACAGCGCCTGGCGAATTCGGGCGCTGGGACCGCCGATGAAGACGCCGGGGGAGATCTCGAGCAGCCAGCGGGTGAGGAAGCCACGTAGGCCGATGGGGCATTGGGTCAGGACGATGACGGTCACCACACCACCCCGTCGGC
The DNA here is from genome assembly GCF_053618075.1 of Embleya sp. NPDC055664. NCBI lineage: Bacteria > Bacillati > Actinomycetota > Actinomycetes > Kitasatosporales > Streptomycetaceae > Embleya > Embleya sp. NPDC055664. The sequence goes on along the minus strand of NZ_JBSHGZ010000031.1, from coordinate 79,460 downwards.
GTAGTTGCGGCCGGACTCCATCTCCAGCCCGCGGTCGGACTGGAGGGTGACGCGGTCGTCGAGGTCGCCGACCGGGGCGTCCGGTCCCAGGTCCGGGAGCAGCAGTCCCTTGATGTCCCTCACGCATCGTTCCAGCAGGCCCACTTCGTTGACGCGGTCGCGGATCGCGCGTCGGGTTCTGGAGCCGACGTCCTCGTCGCTCTCCGCCGCGACGTCGAAGGCGATGGGGATGCCGATCTCGGTCTTGTAGAGGTCCGCCACGTCCAGGACGAACGACAGTTCGTGGCCGGAATGGACGAAGCCGAGCCCGGGAGCGCATCCCAACGCCGTGACCACCGCCTGGGCGATTCCGTACATGCACTGGGCTGCCGCGGTGACCGCCTGATTGGCCGCGTCTCCGGAGTCGAAGTCGCCCGGGGTGAAGCGGCGACCGCGCCACGGGATCCCCGTTCGGGCGGCCTCCTTGCGGTAGCAGTCCTTGACCCGTGAGCCCTCCCGGCCGAGGAGTTCGTGTCGGGTGCAGCTTGCCGGGTCCTCGTCCGGGAAGCGCAGGTGGTACATCGCGCGCGCGACATGCAACCGGCTTCGGCGGTTGGCCCATTGCACGGCCTGGGCCTCGACCAGCGCGGACGAGCGCGTCAACGCGCGGCCGCCCGCGTAGAAGCGCACGCCGTGTTCCCCGACCCACACCACGCCCGCACCGCTCTCGCCCAGGACACTCATCGCCTGGTGCGTGATCCGGGTCCCGGGGCCCAGGAGCAGGGTGCCGATCGTGGCCGAGGGGATGTGGGTGGTCCCCAGGGCGTCCTCTGCGGTGATGGCGTTGGCGTCGCGGTGCACGACGCACCGTTCCAGGTAGACGAAGGAGAGCCGGTCGCCGACCCGGGTCAACTCGCGTGGGGTGGACAGGCTGCGTTTGCCGATGGTGGACACCGCTCACACCACCGGGGCGAGCGTCATCAAGCCGCAGCCGTACGCCTTCGCCTTCCCCAGGCCCGACACGAGGGTGCGCCGCAGTGCGTCGGCGTCCACGACCTGCAGTCGGCCGTCGAAGGTGGCGACGGTCAGGCTCACCCGCCCACCGGCCCGCCCCGCGGGGCCGCCGGGCTTGCCGAAGGAGAGCCCCTGCCCGCTGTGGACGGACAATTCGAACTCGTCGCCCTCCGAGGTGAGTCGCCGTTCCACGGGTTTCGTCAGGATGCGGAAACCACACGCCTCCTGGCGTTGCAGCAGCCAGCCCATCTGGTGTCGCGGCGTGCGGTGGCCGGTGCGCTTGGTGGGCTCGTCGTCGGTGCGCCGGATGTGGTGCACCGGGTTCGCGGTGAGTCGGAACGCCCAGGTGCCGCCCGGGCTGAGCCTGTCCAGGAAGGCGGTGTAGTCGTACGTGTTCCAGCCGGGCGAGAGCGTCGGCCAGCCGGCCTGTTCCACCAGGTGCGTGAGATCGGGACGAGTGGGACCGACGATGTAGAGCAGGACCTCGGCCTTGGCATTGTGGTCGATCCGCCACAGCACCCTGGGGGTCTCGGCCGCACTCGGCAGGATGTCCGCGAAGGACGACATCACCCCGGCGTGCAGCACCTGCGGCGACGACAACAGGCGACGCGCGCCGGCGCGGGCGGTGTTGACGCGAAAACGAGTCAGGTACATCAGACGCCTTTCAGCCCGTGCGTCGGATCGTGTTCGGCCGCCGGCGAAGGCGAAGCGGCGCCGGAGGAGCGTGGTTCGGACCCGGTTCGCGGAATGGGCACAGTGGTCGTCCGAATCGTGCGCAGCGCGTATCGGCGATGGCGCGGGTCGAAGCTCAACGGTTGATCCCGAAGGGTATCGCCGTCCACATCGCTGGTGCCGGTGTCGACCTCGGTGAACACCGTCAGTTCGGTGTGTGCCGCGTGGCGGCGGCGCCTGCGGTACCAGCTCGACGCCTGCCAGTCCTCGTCGGCCAGGGCCACATCGAGCGTCGTGTCGGTGTGGACGCGCAGGTCCACCGGCCCGGCGGGCGGGCACGATCGGCGCCCGAGGTACGGCAGGTACACGGGAGCGCGTACCGCCTCGTACAACGTGTTCACGAGCGTGTCCTCGCCCTCGACCGCCGCGACGAAGACGGCATCGGCGAGATAGAAGCGCTCGGACAGCGGCATGGACTTCGCGGTGTCGGCGTGCTCGGCGCTCTGGTAGTCACGGATCCGGGTTCCGGGTTGGTCCACGCGCACCCCGAAACGCAGGGCCGCGAGGGCGGCCAGGTCGGCGTCGGCCGTGCGGTCGAGGCCTCGGGCCGCGGCCAGCATGCCCAGGACGCCGCTCTTGGTCGGCGCCGACTCGGTGGTGCGGCGGGCGAACCGGGCCGAGGCCCCCCAGGATTGCAGGGGGCCGGCCAGGCGCAGGGTCAACACACTGCTCACGTGCCCTGCCCCGCGCGCTCGGTCACTGCCGCGCCGACGGCGGTGACGAGTTCCGGCAGGGTCACCTCCGTACCCAGTGCGGCGAGCGCGGTCGTGTTGGGTCCGATCCGCAGAACCCAGGTGTTGGTGCCCTCGTCGGCTCCGTATGCCTTTTCGGTCTCGGGGACGGACTCCGCGAGTCGTTCGCAGGCGCGGCGCACGTATCCGCTTGCCGAGTCCGCGGTGATCGGCTCCTCGAAGGCGCCCACGAAGCTGATCGGTCGGGTGGTGCGGAGCTTGACGACGACCGCGTCGGGGAGGGTGTGATTGCCGAAGGTGTTGATCTTTCCGGTGGGCAGGGACTCGACGAACCCGCGTACGAACGCCTCGACCGCGCGGCGCACCGGTTCGTCGAGCGGTTCGTCCTCACGCAGGCCCGCACCGAGGTTGCGGCGCAGCAGGTCCACGTCGACGGCCGCGTAGCGGTACAGCGTCGCGGAGTTGAAGTCGACGGTGCCGATCATGCCCGCGCCGGGTTCGGCGTCGGTGTTGCGGTCGTCGACGGCGGTGTAGTAATCGGTCTCGTTCTCGACCGCGTGGACGCTGATGGCGTGGGCGACCTGGGCGGCGGCGTCGACGTTGATGTCGGCGGAGTCCGCGACCATGCGTCCGAACAGGGCGATGTCGACGGAGTGTCGGGTGTCGGCGATGCGTTTGGCGCGGGCCTTGTTGTCCTTGTCCTTGAGGAAGGTCTTGATGTCGGCCGAGCCCTCGACGGCCAGCCTGGCCAGGCCGTCGAACTGCCGGTAGCCGAGGAACATCAGGTAGGAGGATTCGGGGGCCGGCTCTTCCTCGCCCTTCTTCCTGGCGGCCTCGGCGCGGCGCTTGGGCACCTCGATCTTGGCGCCGGTGGCGGCCTGGATCGTCTCCGTGGCCAACAGGAGGGCTTCGGGTTCCTTCAGCGACGGGTCGAGTGCCGTGATGCGGTCGGCGAGGATTTCGACGACCCGCTTGGTACGCACTCCCAGGTCGGCGGGGTCGAGCAGGTCCCCGAAGGAGCGTCGAGTGGCGCGCTTCCACGCCTGGCTGGAGACGCGGGCCCGGCGAACCCCGCCGTAGACGGCGGTCTTGGGGGAGCCGGTGTCATCGCGGTTGAGGTTGCTCGGCGGCACGGTCTGCAGCACGTGTACGTCGAGGATGGTCCGGCTCACGAAACGTCGTCCTTGTCGGTGGAGGTGGTGTCGCCGTCCGTGTTCTCGGCGTCGGTGTCGGTGTCGGTGCGGGCCGGGAGGGTCCTCGGCGGTTTGTAGGCGTGGAAGGCGGTGCCCCAGGACCGGCGGATCTGTTGTCTTCCGCCGGGTTGCTGCCAGCGGTGGAGCTGATCGGCGAGGAGCCCGTAGTCCAGCGGGACCTCGTCCCTGCGCAGCAACTGCACGATGTCGCGGAGCCGTTCGGCCAGCGCATCCTTGTGTGTAGCGGAGCCGGCGCGGACGAATCGTTTGCGGATGGGTTCGTCGATTTCCGTGCCGGGCATCAACCGGCGTACGGCGGCGCCGAGTTCGGGTCCGCCCGGTACGTGCATGCGGTACAGCCGGTGGGATTGCTGGTGCAGCGCCCATAGGGTCAGCGCGATGTAGGCGGCCTCGGCGGCGCGGATCGTGTCCGCCTCGGACAGCCGTCCGGGCTCGTAGAGCGGATCGGTGCCGAGCAGGCCCCACAGGTCGGGCACGTCCTCGGAGGGTTTGCCGGCGCCGCGCCGGATGCGGGCGACGGCCGCGACGGCGTCGCCGCGGTCGTCGAGGTAGCCCTTCTGCAGGCCGCGGATGTGGTCGGAGACGGTCGTGCCGACCAGGCCGAGTGAACGGCGTCGTCGGGCCGGGTCCCTGGTTTCGGTGGTCATGCGTCGGCCTCGGGTGTGTGTGTCGTCTCTTCGGCCGAGATCGGGGCGAAGGGATGGCTGAGCGCCTTGTTCAGGCGCGTGCGGAAGCGCAGATGGGCCAGGGACGCGGTGAGCCATTGGGGTCCACCTTTGCCGTCGACCATGCGGCCCTCCCACGCGGCGTCGCCGGCCGCGGTCACCAGGTCCTCACCCAGGTCGGCGATGATCCGGTGTGCCCGGCGCTGCCACTCGCGGCGGCTCGCGATCGGATCGTCGCTGTCGCCGAGGTGCTGCAGCCAGTGGCGGAAGGCGCGGTCCAGGGAGCCGAATCCGAGATCGCGTGCGGTGGCCCGGCGCGGGTCCGGTTCCTCGCCCGCGGCCTGGGCGAGCGCGGTGGCCAGATCTCCCAGGGCCATCACCGCGCCGTCCGCGTCGGCGACCGCCTCCACCGCCGCCCGACCGAATCGGCGATCGCTCTCGTGGAGCAGGACGACGGCCATCGTGACGCCGTCGTCGACGACCTCGTCGATGACGGATTGCTGGGTGCCGTACACGGCTCCGACGATCCGCGCCCGGATCAACTGTCCGCCGTCCAGAATGCCTTCGGTACTCAGGCGCGCCACCCAGTCGAGCACGCGCGGTGAGATCACCGAGGCCGCGTCCTGGCGCTGTTCGGCCGTGCCCTGTTCCCTCCCCGCCGGAAGCAGGGCGGCGAGGCCTCGCCACGCCGCGCGGGTGGGGTCGTGCTCACGTGGCAGGTAGATCAGCGGACGGCCGAGTTTCTTCTCCTGCGCGGGGCTGCGGCGCCAGCCCGTCATGGGTTCGCTGACATGCATGTTGCGCGCCACGAGCGGGTCGCCGTAGGCCAGGACGACACCGTGGACACCCTGGGCGTCGTGGTGCAGGCGCACCCGTCGGGATTGCCACGTGTACAGGTCGCGCACCCCGGAGGGCCGCGACGCGAGGTCTTCGGCGTCGGTCGCGGCCGGCCCGCAGTGGTCGCGTCGCCAGGCGGGGCGGTCGTCCTTGTCGGCGCGTACCGTGTCGGCGTCGCCGGCGATCAGATTGAGCAGGAGTGTTCGGCGGAGCGTGTCGCCCTCGGCGTGGACGCCGCCGAGGTTGCCCGCCCAGGCGACGCCCTGCGGATAGCCCTTGCCGCCCTTGACCCGGGGGTCGCCCACGGCGCCGGACTTGATGCCCGAGACGTCGAACGCGTGGGTGTGCACGAGCCATCGGGCGGCCTCGGCGAAGCCGAGACGTTCCACGCCGGGCATCCGCATGGCGAAGAAGGGATCTCCGTTGGGGACATCCGCCACGATCCGGTTCAGCGACGCGACCTCGTTCTTCGCCGTGTGCAGGTCGGCCACTTGGTAGAAGGGGGTGGAGGGGTGGAGCAGGTCGAATCGTTCGCGGTGGCGGTCGAGGTAGGCCGGTACGGCGGCGAATGGATCCTCGCTGTCCCACAGGTCCGCCCAGGCGTCGATGTCCTCGGGGCCGTCGAGCGCGTCGTGTGCGATCGCCAGGAGGAACCTCAGTAACGCGAACTCCTGTGTGGGCACGTCCCCGACGAGCCGCCGCAGGTCTCCCGCCTGGGCGAAGACGTCCTTCAGGGACAGTTCGTCCTCGCTTCCGTCCTTGCGCCGCACCGGCAACCAGGGGCGGGTGAGCAGGTCGAACGACGGCGGGGCCGCGCGGGCCCGCGAGTGGTGCGTCTCGTGCTCGGACACGTTGCCCACCTTGAGTCCGTCCGTGGGGCTGTAGGAAAGGTCGAACCCTGCCAGGCGGGTCCGACAATCCTCGTCGAGGACGAGGATCAGCTCTCCCGCGAGCCAGTGGCACTCCTTCACCTGCCATGCGGGCACGCACAGTTCCTCCAGTTCGGCGATCGCCCGGTCGAGGATCCACGGCCTGCTGAACTGGTGGGGGAGCCGAAGGCCGCACGAGGCGACGGCTCTGGCCAGGGCGGGCGAAGGGACGGCGTCGGTGGGGAGTTCGCGTCCGCCGAAACCCTTGCCCAGCCACGGCAGGGTGGTCAGGACGCCGTCGGCGCGGCGCCGGGCGACCAGTACCTCCAGACTTTCCTTGCCGTCGCGCACCTGGGCACGGCCCGCCCGGGTGTCGTCGGCGTCGCCGACGCCCGCGTCGATCCAACCGATGAGGGGGCGGCCGTCCTTGCGGACCTCGTCCAGCCTGAAGGCGTCGGCGTCCCTGCGCTGACCGGCCCGGTGGACCTCGTACTCGACCCGGGCCTCCTCCATGACGGCCGCCCACGCGGGCGGGCCCTGTGCGGTGGTTCCGTAGGCTCGCTGGACGAGGTCGCTGATGTCCTCCGGCAGGCGCAGGCGGCGTGGGTCGGGGGCGTGGCCGTGGTCGTGGTCGTGGTCGTGGCCGTTGTCGTCGTTCGGGTGCAGTTCCAGTACGGCCAGGGAGCGCAGGAGCGCGTACATGCCGTAGACGGCGCGGGATCCGTCCACCGGTTGCGGTGGAGTCGCGTCCCAGTCGACCCCGACGACCAGGCAGCGGGCGACGCGCAACCGGTGCGGACGCCGGTCCTGGCCCTCGCCTCGCGGGTGTCGGTGGAGCCGGCCCATGCGCTGCAGCATCAGGTCGACCGGGCACAGATCCGTCACCAACAGGTCGAAGTCGATGTCGAGCGACTGCTCGGCGACCTGGCTGGCGACCACGATGTGCGGGCCGCGGGGGCGTCGTTCGTCCGGTTGCGGTGTGTCGGAAGGCTGGTCGCCGCTGCGGTCCGGAGGGCCGAACCGGTCCAGCAGGTCGGCGTCCTTGTTCGCGCGGTCGACGTCGACGAAGCGGGAATGCGCGACGGTGACGTTCTCGGTGCCGAATGTCCGGCGCAGGACCTCGGCCGTCTCCAGCACACGGTTCACGGTGTTGTGCACCACCAGGGCACAACCGCCGTCGGCGAGTTCGTGGGCCAGACGAGCGGCGAGCCGCTCCGTGCCGTCGTCGAGGCGTTCGAGGAGTACGTCCGTGCGGCGGCCCGAGGCGGTCGGGCACGCTGTCTCGGGGGGCGAACCGGGGGTCACCGTGGTCAACAGCGGGTAGTTCTCGACCGATCCGAGCGCCGCGAATCCGTCGGCCGGTGTCTGCGCGGCGGTCGATGCGGGGTCGGATGTCGCTGTCGTCGTCGCTGCCGGAGCCGGTGCCGGGCCGGCGTAGGCCTCGGCCAGTTCGCGGCGCCGGGCCGCGGGCAGGGTCGCGGACAGCACGATCACCGGTACCCGGTAGGCGCCGAGCCAGGACAGGACCCGGTCGAGATAGGTGTTCATGTAGGCGTCGTAGGCGTGTACCTCGTCGATCACCACGACCTTGCCCGCCACGGCGAGGTGGCGCAGCGCGAGATGACGGCTCTTGAGCCCGGCCATCAACAGTTGATCGATCGTCCCGACCACGAACGACGCCAACATCCCCTTCTTGCGACCACGCAGCCACTGGTGCGCCACCGACTCCGCCGAACAATCCCGCACGTCGGCCGACGGCCGCCACACGTCCCGCGACCCGAACTGGTCGACTGCGGCGACGGTATGCCCGGTCCTGCCCATCAGCCCCGCGTACTGCTCGTTGAGCGCCGCCTTGGAATGGGCCAGGAACACCGAACGCTTCCCCGACGTATCGCCGTCGACGGGCAGCCGCTCCAACCAGTCCAGCAGCCGGGGGAACATCGCGCTGCCGGTGGCCATCGTGGGTAACGCCACGAAACAACCGCCCGCGCCGGAGCGGGCCGCGAAGATCTCGGCAACCGCGAGCGCCGCCTCGGTCTTCCCCTCCCCCATCGGCGCCTCGATCATCATCAGACCGGGTACGGGCATCGCCCGCGCCAGCCGTACCGCCTCATCCTGCACCGGCCGTACCGACGCCCCGGGCGGGAGCGCGAAACGCGACGCGAACAACTCGGCCACCGAGCCGGTCGGCTCCCGTGCGCGCCACGGCGGGGGAAGCCTCAGTCCACGCCACGCCGCGTCGACGCGCTCGGCGTCGGTACGCGGATGCTCCTCGGGGAAGTACGGGAACAGGTCGGGGTTGCTCGCGATCCAGTCGGCGACGATGACCAACCCGGTCAACAAGGCCTGCACGGGCTGCGGCAGCTTCACCCCTCGCCAATCGGAGAGTCGGTCCCGCACCCCGTACACATCCGCGCAGGCATCGAGGAACTCCGTCTGAACCCCGCCCCAGACGGGCTCACTCACGCCGGGAGTACGCAACAGTTCGGGATGCGCGGCGAGATCGTGGATCTGCTTGTGCGCGGGCGGTACGCCGTGATGCCCCCCGGGCACGATCCCGAACTGGACCGCGGCCCGGCCCGACCAGCCGTGCCGGTCGACCAGCCACTCCTGCAGGAGGAGTTGACCGGCCAGGCCGTGCGGCGCCATCCGTCGATCCTCACCGAACTGCTTCGGCAGCGGCATGTCGAGCCCGGCAACCCGCATCCGATCCGCGAGGGAATCCACCTGACACGCGAACGCCGGCGTCGCCTTCCCGACGTCGTGCACGGCGGCCAACCACACCGCCAACAGACGAGCGTCGTCGATGTCCCCCGGCAACGCCTCGCCCACCAGCCGCCTGACGTTCCCCGGTACCCATCGATCCCACAACAACCCCACCACGGCCGCGCTGTCAGCCATGTGCCGCCAGAGTGGCAACCAGCCGTCCGTCTTCCGATCGTGCTTGGCCCACACCACCCGCGCGGCCCCCGACAACCCATCCCCCAGGCACGAACCAACGCCCCGCTCACCACTCATGCGTGCATTGAATACGCGAACGAGGCCGGTCAAACGTTTATCGCCATATCCGTCCCGGGCGATCGCCGATGTGATATGCCAACTCCCGGCATGAGCCCACGCCTGACGATCCACACGAGTACGCAGCAACCTCGTGTACACAGGAACGGCCTCGCACGACATCGCGGTCCACAAACGTGTTCGCCTAATCCCCACACATACGTGGGAACAGTGCCAACCGGCACGGTTGCAGGAGGCCGTCGATGTGCACATGGATCAATCCCGACGGCCTCCCACAGCGTTATCCACTCTCGTCGGTGGTGACGGAAGACGGCTCAGCTCAGTACTTACTGCTCAATGCACGCAACAATCGCCACGAACAGGCCCAGGGCTGCCAGGACACCTGCCACCGGCCGGGTCCTGTCCATTTTGAGCCTGGCTCCTCACAGCGTGGGTGTCCACGCGGGGCCTTGCGATGGTCGGGACCATCCCCGCGTGCGCGGGGAGCAGGATCGGCCACCCCGAGGTTGGGGTAGTGGCCTGGGACCATCCCCGCGTGCGCGGGGAGCAGGTACACCGAAGGTGGCATCGCGCATATCGCCGTGGGACCATCCCCGCGTGCGCGGGAAGCAGTCCGTCCGCCGCCCCGCGGTTGCGTTGCGTGTGGGACCATCCCCGCGTGCACGGGGAGCAGGCATTCACGGTGCTCGGCCAGATCACGAGCACGGGACCATCCCCGCGTGCGCGGGGAGCAGGGCAGCCGGGAACCCCGCGGTGCGGACCGGCGGGGACCATCCCCGCGTGCGCGGGGAGCAGTTCGCGGCCATCCAGCCGTAGCCCTCGTCGCTGGGACCATCCCCGCGTGCGCGGGGAGCAGCTCGGCGACACCACCACCACGCGCGCGGTCGGGGGACCATCCCCGCGTGCGCGGGGAGCAGTCGGAGGAGGACCACGACCGGTGGACCGACCCGGGACCATCCCCGCGTGCGCGGGGAGCAGACGCGCCGGGGGTCTTGAGTAAGTAGAGAAAAGGGACCATCCCCGCGTGCGCGGGGAGCAGTGGGAGGTGATGGTCAGGATGCCGCCTGCCCGGGGACCATCCCCGCGTGCGCGGGGAGCAGGGAAGCGCCGAACGCGGGTTCAGAGCCCTGGCGGGACCATCCCCGCGTGCGCGGGGAGCAGCGGGCGGGCATGGCCTGGGTGAGGATGGTCCGGGGACCATCCCCGCGTGCGCGGGGAGCAGGATCTGGCGCGGGATGCCGTCCGAGAGCGTCGGGGACCATCCCCGCGTGCGCGGGGAGCAGATGTCCAGGGCGATGCGCATGAGTTCGGCGGTGGGACCATCCCCGCGTGCGCGGGGAGCAGCGTCCCCTTGATCTCGGCATCGCGCTCGGACTGGGACCATCCCCGCGTGCGCGGGGAGCAGCCGCAACGCGCTGTTCGCTTCGTTCGCGGCGCGGGACCATCCCCGCGTGCGCGGGGAGCAGTGGGTCGCCCTGCGGGCGGAACCCCCTCGGGAGGGACCATCCCCGCGTGCGCGGGGAGCAGTTGTTGGGGACGTACATCGGTTGGTTCATGTCGGGACCATCCCCGCGTGCGCGGGGAGCAGAGACACCGACAGGAGAGCCCCGTGAGCTACCCGGGACCATCCCCGCGTGCGCGGGGAGCAGAAGCTCGGCTTGCGACCAGCCGCGCTTCGCGAGGGACCATCCCCGCGTGCGCGGGGAGCAGCAGGAGGCGGTGACGCTGAGGCTTCCGCTGACGGGACCATCCCCGCGTGCGCGGGGAGCAGGATCATCCTCGAACCGGCTGCCGCCGCCGCGCTGGGACCATCCCCGCGTGCGCGGGGAGCAGACCCCGAGCGCGCGTTCCGCGTCCACGATCGCGGGACCATCCCCGCGTGCGCGGGGAGCAGCCTGCCTCATTGACGATTTCGCTCGACCAGCAGGGACCATCCCCGCGTGCGCGGGGAGCAGTCTCGACCGAGGTCAACGAGCTTCCCACCGGTGGGACCATCCCCGCGTGCGCGGGGAGCAGTCGTTTTTTGACGAGCATCCGCGCGGGCAGCCGGGACCATCCCCGCGTGCGCGGGGAGCAGCCGACAGGGGAGCCGAAAGCGGCTGGACGAATGGGACCATCCCCGCGTGCGCGGGGAGCAGTGTCGACCGATTCGGTCGGTCTGCGCTATGAGGGGACCATCCCCGCGTGCGCGGGGAGCAGTTGACCCGCGTTCTCGGTGAACGTCGTAAGCTGGGACCATCCCCGCGTGCGCGGGGAGCAGTCTACGCCCCGGAATCGGTGACGAATGTACGGGGGACCATCCCCGCGTGCGCGGGGAGCAGGCTTCGTCGGCATCGATCGGCCGGCCGCTGTCGGGACCATCCCCGCGTGCGCGGGGAGCAGGCGAGATGGTGTGAGTCTCGGTGCGGCCTTCGGGGACCATCCCCGCGTGCGCGGGGAGCAGCGTCTCCAGCCGTGATGCCCTGGCCCTGGTGTGGGACCATCCCCGCGTGCGCGGGGAGCAGCGGAACCCGCTACGGAGCGGACGCACGGGCCTGGGACCATCCCCGCGTGCGCGGGGAGCAGGGGCCGCCCGCTCCGGCGATGATGTTCGCCGCGGGACCATCCCCGCGTGCGCGGGGAGCAGGCCCCCGGTGCACCTGGGGCGCCGTTGGTTCCGGGACCATCCCCGCGTGCGCGGGGAGCAGTGGTGGAGTTGCTGAGCTTCCAGCCCTCCGCCGGGACCATCCCCGCGTGCGCGGGGAGCAGCGGATTTGCCTGTTGCCCCCGGGCTGCCGGGAGGGACCATCCCCGCGTGCGCGGGGAGCAGTTCTTCCATTTCGTCGGATCACCGGATTGCATGGGACCATCCCCGCGTGCGCGGGGAGCAGTGCGACACCGTGGGCGACGTCCCCGCGGGCGAGGGACCATCCCCGCGTGCGCGGGGAGCAGAACCGGCCCCAACCCAACTACTGCGGCGACGCGGGACCATCCCCGCGTGCGCGGGGAGCAGTCGAACATGAAGTCGACGCTGGTCGGCGGCACGGGACCATCCCCGCGTGCGCGGGGAGCAGGCTTGGTGACCTGCGGTTTTAGTTCTGGGCGAAGGTGTTTCCGAGTAGTTTCATCGAGTCGGTCATCAGTAATGTTTCATTTCTAATGGGTGAATACGGCACATAGGTATCTGTCGTATCCCAGGCAGCAGCACTGACCGCGGTTATGATCTCGGCTCTTCGTACATCGCGATCAGCAACATAAGCAGCTCAACTCCCTTACTTGTGCGGGGACTGGGGTCGGCTGGCAGCGGGCGCCGACCGCAACGCGTACTGCGGCGCCAGCGCCTTCGTGCGCGGGCGGGGCCGACATCTTTCTGCGTCCTCTCGTCCTGGGCATCGAGGCGTTGTGCACTCCAGGCCCGCCGCCTGCTCTTCTCGGCCATTTCAGGAGGTGAGCGCCTGCATCTCGCCGGTGCGGATGCCGGGGATCGTGGTGGTCCGGGTGGCGGCGAGGGTGCCGGTCTGGCCGCCGCCTGACCAGGTGATGGTCCAGTACGTGGTGGCTGTGACGGTCCGGACGCCGGGGTGGGTGTAGGTGTGGCCGCAGTTGGGGCTCGGGTGGGCGCCTTCGGCGGCGGTATAGGGGGTGCCTGGGGTGGTGCAGGTTACGCGGGTGCCGTCGCCCATGTCCCAGACGATGTGATCCACCGTCGCGATTGCGGTGACCGACAGGCCCGGTACGGCGGCGGTTGCGGAGGTTGGGCCCCACGATGTCGGGGTGGCGTCGACCCAGAGCCAGGTGGGGAGTCCGACGAGGCCGGTTTTGCCGGGGCCGGGGGTGAGGTGGACGGTGGGTGCGTCGAGGAGGATTTGTGCGGAGGCGCGGGCGCCGAGTTCGGCGGGGGTGGGCGGTGTGGGGGCGGTGCCCGTGCCGCCTCCGCCGGGGTCGATGGTGTTCATGCACGAGGTCGCGTCCAAGACGACGGCGGCGCCTGGGCATTGGGTGTCGTTGGGGTCCCTCGGATCCACCGGCGTCGGAGCCGGACCACTGCCGGTCCCCGCCGGCACGGTCGAACCCGCACCGGACGGCTGCCCACCGGGCTTGCCGGGAGTTGAGGCTCCCAGGTTCAACTCGCCGCCGTCGCCCCCCAACTCGACCTCCACGCCAGGTGGGCGCGGCGGTGGTGTCTCGGTGGCCCAGGCGTGGGTTCCGGAAGCCATCAAGAGGAGCGCCGCAGCCGCGACAGGGCGCACGGTCAGCATGTGCGGTCCCTTTCCGAGCGCATGTCAGCGATAACCCACGGGCTTCCGGGGTTTGGCTGCTGGGCGATGAACGTCTTGATGTACCGGGGGGACTGCGACGGTGCGGAGAACGGCTTCCCAGTGTCTCGATACACCGGAACCCGCTGGCTGGTGTCGATGCAGTCCTCCACCGTGACCAAAGGCGGTGTCCCCGTCAGTGACGTCGTCACGACTTTCGGGGTCCTGGCGCCTTGAGGTCCGCGAACCACGACACCCTGGTTGTTCGCCTCCGTCACCACGCCCCGCAGGAGCGCGGCGGCACGGCCCGTCGCGACCTTGCCCAGAGCCTCCTCGTCGAGGGGATCGCCTCCCTCCAAAGCGGCTTGGAGAGTCCTGAAGCGGTCATAGACCTCAAGTACCTGGGTCTTAGCGCCATCTTCGGCGGTAGCCGACGGCGTGACCTGACTTGAGGGCCGACTCGATTCCGAGTGCGCCTTCGGCTTCTCCTTGTCGGCTCCGGTGCACCCGGTCAACACCACTACCGCAAGCAGCGAGGCTATTGCGACTGTTGCCGTCCTCCGGCCCACACACCCTCCCCCGTCAGTCCAATCACACACCGTACAGAGGAGGTGTCCCACTGCCTATGCCTGTGACTTGTTCAAGCTCACAACCTCATGCGTCGCCCCCGCGAACCCACGGTCCGGGCGGTCCGCAGGTGTCTGGTCACCAACTACGAGGAGTGGAGGCGGTCCTGGGCGTCAGGCGAGGCTTGGGCGGCGGCGATTGTTGATCGGGGGTGGGTTTCTATCCCGCTGCGCGGGAGTTGGGGGCTTTGCGGCGGGCGTCGAGGAGGGAGCGTAGGAGGTGGATTGTGTCGTCTTCCATGTCGCAGCCGAGGTCGTCGAGGAGGCGGTTGAGGCGGGCGGCGTAGGCCTCGAGTTCGGCGATGTCGCCGGACAGGTAGGCGGCGCGGAACATCAGGCGGTAGAGCATCTCGGACTCGGGGCATACCTCGAGGCCCTTGCCGAGGGCGAGTTTGGCGCCTCTGACGTCGCCGTCGCGCAGGCGGAGTTCGCCCAGGCGGGCGGCGACGTCGACGATCGAGGACGTCATGTCCTGGCGTAGGTATTCGGCCCAGATGTAGCGGCGCGGGCTGGTGCCGCCGAAGGGGCGGCCGCGGACCATGGACAGGGCCGTGGTCAGGTCGGGGCCGCCGAGCGGGCCCAGGCGCATGCCCTTGCGGGCCAGTCGTTGGAAGCGGGTCCAGTCGCAGGTCACGCCCGGGGCGAAGCGGTATCCGCCGTCGCCGATCATCGGCAGGTAGGGGTCGCCGTGGGGGTCGTGGCCCAGCCAGCGGCGGAGTTTGCTCATCGCGGTGTGCCGGTTGGTCGCGGAGGCGCTGTCGGGCCAGATCGCGCTGTCGACGTCGTTGTGGCCCAGGCCGGGGTTGAGGACGAGGAAGGCGGCGAGTTCGGTGAGTCGGGCGCGCTTGCTGGCCTCGGCCGGGTCGCCCACGCCGACGATTTCGACCGGGCCGAGGACGCGGATCTCCGGTCCGGCGTGACGGGCGGTGGGTACGCCGGTCAGCGTCGATTCTCCGTCGGTGCGCGTGGGCGTCGATGTGGATGTGAATGTGGTCGCGGGCATCGCGGACGTGGATTCGGCGGGTGCGGCGGAGTCGGTCGCGGTGGGCGTGTTCGTCGCGGGCAGGATCGTGGATGACGTTGCCGCCATCGTCTCCTCCCAGGCTTGGGCCCAGGCGGCGTCCTCGTCGTCGGGCGCCGGCAGGGAGTCCAACCAGGCGGTGACGTCGGCGTGGTCGCTCGGGGTCGGCGAGGTCGCCGGAGCCGCGTCGAGCGACCCGGCGTCGTTTCCGGCTTCGGGTTCGGCGGAGCCGAGGAAGGACCTGAACGGCGCGACGGATGGGACGGGCGGAACGGATGGCGCAGCGTGCCCCGGGTCGACGTCGGTGTTCGCCTCCGGGAAGCCCGCTTCCTCGTCCGATTCGGTGTCGGTTTGGGGGTCCGCTTCGGGAGTCGGGTCCGCCTCGGGTTCCGGGGCGGGTTGCGCGGGCTCCTCCGCCGTCGTCTCGACGGCGGATTCCGTTGCCTGGTCGGCCTCGTGGGTGACGGCCTCGGCCGCGTCCACCGGTGTCGATTCGGGCTCGGGCTCTGTAGTCCCTGCTCCGTCGGTGGTGATGATGTCGTCGTTCGCAACGGGTGCCACCACGCCGATCGTCGGCTGGTGGGTGGGCTTCGTGGGTGGGGTCGATGTGGTGAGGCTCACCGGGATCGGGAACGCCGGTACGGCGGTTGGTGCGCCCGGTGTGGTGGTGATTTTTCGGTCGGGGACCGGTTCGATGTAGGTCGTCACGGTCACGGGGCCCCGCTGGGACGCGGCGGGCAGGGCGGGGGTGGCGGGCTTCCCCGGTGCGGTCCCTCCGTCCGGTGTCGCGGCGCTCGATGCTTGCTCGTCCGGCTCCGCCGGGACGTGCCCCTTCGTGTCGGCCGCTGCGGTGAAGATGCCCACCAGTGCGGCGAGTTCCTCGTCCGGCAGGCGGTGGACGGTGACGTCGCCCTCGACGCCCGCCAGCGCGGTCGGGTCGGGGCCGGTGGGCAGGGTGTACCAGTGTTCGGGGGTCTCGACACCGTCCGCCGCCGGGGCCACGACGGTCCACGCGGTGCGGACGCCGTGTGCCTCGAGGCGGCGCAGTGCGGCGATCGCGTCGGCGTCGAGGGGTTCCCCGGACAGCACGATCTCCGGCGGCCACGTGTCGGGCGCGGCGCCGATCGTGCGGGCGGCGCGGGCGGACGGGGTGTACTCGCGGGTCAGGACCTCCGCGCACGCGTCGTGCCAGCCGGCCAGCCGGGACAACGCCTCGGTGAGCGACGCGGCGCGGGAAATCCGCTGTCCCGGGAGGGATTCGAGGGATTCGAGGTCGTCGTCGAGGCCGACGGCGGTGACCGAGACGTCCTCGCCGCGCGGTCCGGTCAGCAGGGCCACGGCCAGTGTGCGCAGGATCTGCCGCCGCTGCTCCGGGGTGCCGTCGAGGACGGTGACGGGGCACGACTCCAGGTCCAGGAGGATCTCGCCCACGCCCGTACGCCCGACCGGGGTCAGGGTCGGGCAAGGGGCGGGCAAGGCTCGGGCGCGGTCGGCGCCGACCAGGGGCGCGTCGACCGGGCAGAACCAGCGGGTGGTGTCGCCGTCGACGGCGTTGAACGGGGCGATGGGCGGTTCGGCGGTACGCAGGCGCAGTTCGAGGCCGGCGACGGTGAGGTGGCCGGTGGTGAAGGCGGGCATCGGACGGCCGGCGTCGGCGAGTTCGATGCCCACGGTGCTCAGGGCGAGGTCGAGGAACTCGGCGCCTTCGGGGCGTTCGGCCGCGCGCAGGCGCTGTTCGTACTCGGCCGGCCCGGAGGCGGGCACGGTGATGCGGTGGTGGGCTCGGCGCTGCCGCTGCTGGAGGCGGCGGCGCACGCCGACGGCGGCAATCAGCCCGGCGCCGGCGAGCGCGCCGACGCCGATGCCGATCGGGAGCAGCGCCGACTCGTCGTCGCCGTCCTCGCGGTCCTCGTCGACGGTGGTCGGGGTGCCGGGTGCGGCCGGTGCGGCCGGGGCCGTCGGTGCCGCCGGGGTGTCGGCGGCGGGCGGGTGGGTCGCGGGTGCCTCGGCGGGCGGCGGTGCCGGTGCCTGAGCCGTGTCGTCGGGAGCGGGCGGCCGTCCGGTCGGATCCTGCGCGGGCGGCGCGGATGCCTGGGCGGGCGGGGGCTGTTCGGCGGTGGGCGCCTGACCCGTCGGTGCCTGACCCGTCGGCGCCTGACCCGTCGGTGCCTGGCTCGTCGGCGTCTGCGCGGGTGGAGCCTGCCCGGTGGGCATCTGATCGTTCGACGTCCGACCGGGCGGTGTCCGCCCGGCGGGCGCCCCACCCCCCGCGTCCTGCCCCGCCGGCGACCCACCCGGCGCCGTCGCCGTGTCCGGTACCGCCGGGGCGGTCGGCTTGTCGGGCGTCGCGCCGGGGTCACTCGCCGGGGGCGCCGGCGGCACCGCGGGTGGAGCGTCCGCGTCGGTCCGCGCACCCGGGGCGTCCGGCGTCGGCGCGACCCGCGTGTCCGGGGCGGCGGCAGGCACCACCAGCACCCAGCCGGTCTCGATCACGTCCGGATCGGACAGGCTGCCCCCGTCAGCCTGGACTCGCCCCTTGTTCGCCTCGAACAGCGGCGTCCAGTCGGCGTCGCCGAGTTCGCGGTGGGCGATGTCGGAGAGGGTGTCCCCGGCGCGCACGGTGACGGTCCGGGGCGCGTCCTCGGCGGGAGCCCGCGCGGGAGCGACGGGGTCGGCGGTCGTCCCCGTGGCGGCGGGCGGCGCCGTGGTCCGGGCCCCGGCCGGCATCCGCAGGATCCAGCCCACGTCGATGTCGTCGGCGGCGCGGAAGGTGTGGCCGTCGGTCATCACCCGGCCGTCGTTGAGGGAGGCGATCTCCTGCCAGCGGGCGCCGTCGCCCAGGGTGCGTTCGGCGATGTCCCAGAGCGTGTCGCCGCGTTGCACGGTGTACGTCGGCCCCTCGGCGGACGCCGCGCCGGCGCGCGCGACGACCGGCGCGGCCGGCGCGCCCGAGTCGACCCCCGCGGGCGCGGACACCGCAGCCACCGGAGCGGCGTGCGAGGCCAGCGCGGGCCCGGCGGACACGGTCAGCGCCAGCCCGCCCAGCAGGAAAGCGGCCAGGCGCTGGCTCCACCGAAATCCCCGAACCGCCCGCCGGGTTCGCCCCCGCAACGCGGCCGGGATCTCCCACAGCAGCGACCCGGCCACGATCACCCACGCCAGCCAGCCCACCGCGAGCACGACGACGTAGGCCACGCCGGCGTCGGCGGGGCGCTCCAGGAGCGCGTCGAAGGTGAGGTCGTCGCGGTCGGGGAAGCGGGAGGACAGCGTGCGCGTGGCCAGGAACAGGACGGTGGGCATCGCGGCCAGGACCGCGACCAGCGCCAGCAGGCTCGCGAGTGCCCGCAGCGGTGCGGCGGGGCTGCGGCGCCGATGGTCGGGGGTGGGACGGCGGGTGGCGGTCATGGTGTGTTGCCCTCCGGTGCGAGAACGCCGTGGACGAGGGTGACCCGGGCGGTGGCGGAGACGGATCCGTCGGTGAGCATCCCGCTGAAGACGGGGTGGAACGGGACGGTGACGGTGACGGTCAGCGTGACGCGGTCCGCGCCGACCGAGACGGTGCCGCTCGCGCCCGCGCGGGCCAAGTAGGCGCGGGCGGTGGCGGCCGGCACGGCGGGGTCCGGGACCATGTGGATCGCGCCGTCCTGGATCGCGGCGGCGGGATCGATGGACTGCGCGGCGGCGCGGGCGGCCTCGGCTGCCAGGCCGTCGGCGCGTTGCGCCGCGCGCAGTCGCCCGCCGCCGTCCACGACCAGCGCGATCAACAAAAGGACGGCGATCGCGACACCCGCGAACAACAAACTCACACTGCCCTCGTCGCGCGGGCCGCAGATCCGCCGCGTCCCGGAAAACCGTCCGGAGTCGCGCCCTCCGGTTCGTCGCGAGCCCCGGCCGCGCCCCGATCCCCCGGCGGGTTCCGGGACTTCGGTACATTCCCGGACTTCGGCGTGTCCGGGTGCTTCGGACCGCTCTCGCGCCTCGGAACTCCTGCGGACGCCCAGCCACGACATCCGGGCGACCCGGCCTGCGTCGGCATCCGCGACGCGACCACGCCGCGTCCCCCGTCCCCGGCGCCCCGGGTCGACGCCGCTCATCCGCGTGCCCGATAGGTGTCCAGCGGCGACACGAACGTGGATGTCATCGACTTGGTCCCCAGGTTCGGCAGGCCGGGCGCGGCGAGGTCGCCGAGCGGGAGGCGGCAGGTGACGGTCGCGGTGACGGAGGCGGCGGTGCCCACCGGCGCGGCGAACCCGGAGGTGTCCACGGTCACCGACGTACTCGCGCAGTGCAGCCCCTGCTGCGACAGGGTGGCCCCGGCCGCCGCGGTGGCCCGGCTCTGCGCGTCGCCGGGCGTACGGGCGGACGTGGCGGCGCGGGCGGCGGCCTTGGCTGCGGCGTCCACGGCCGACCCGGCGAGCGTGACGCGGCCGGCCAGTACGCCCAGGATCAGGAGGGCGAGCAACGCCGGGACCAGGATGGCCACTTCGAGGGTGACCGAACCCGCGTCCCGACGATCCGCGACACGGGCACACCGCATGGGCGCCGGCGGCGGCGCGGGCTTCGCGCTCTCACAATGGCCTTCGGGTCGCGGACGGGAATGTCGGTTCGACATGGGCGTGGTCCTCCTCTCCACAAGACGGCTCGGCAACAGGTCTCCGGATTCAGGGCTCAGGGCTCGGGGCCCACAACTCACGGCCCGATCGGGCTCCACCGCTCCACCGGTGCCTGCGCGTCCTGCGTGATCGTGATGTCGGGCAGCAACGGCACGATCGACAGGCACCGGGCGGTGACCCGCACCCGCACCGTGTCCGCCGTGCTTCCCGCCGTGGACACGCTCGGATTGCGCAGCCCGAGGTTGTCCGCCGCCTGCCGCGCCCGTTCGGCCGCCGTCTGGGGTGTGCCGATCCGGTACGCGCGGCCCGACTCGACGCCCTCTCGGGCCGCCGCCAGGGCGGCCTCGCGGGCGAACCACCACAGGCAGCCCTGGAGAGTGACCAGGATCAGGACCAGGACGACCGGCATCAGGATGGCCAGTTGCAGCGAGGTGGTCCCCGAGTCGGCGGGCAATTCCCGATATCGCCGGCGCAGTCGACCGAACGGGCGGAGCAGGCGGGACACGTCAGAACCCGCCGATGATCGAGATCTTCCCGTTCACGACCTTGGTGATGACCGCGATCAGTCCGACCGCGAGCACCCCCACGCCCGCCGCGATCAGGGCAACCTCCAGGCTGGTGAGCCCGGCGTCGGAGCCTTCCTCGTCGGCCTTGCGGCGGTAGCGGTCGCGCACGTTCAGTGCCACGGTCAGGACAAAGTGGAGCGCGGCGTCGTACATGGTTCCCTCCGGTGGTTGTTCGGTGGTCCGGGGTCCGGGTCGTGGCGATGCGCGGGGGGTTCAGATCGCCACGATCTGGAGGATGGCGGGCATGCCCAGGAAGATCGTCAGCAGGATCACCAGGACGGTGCCCGGCACCACGAGGCGTTCCGAGTCGGTGTTGGCGCGTTCGTGTTCCGCCGACAGCAGTTCGGTGCGCAGGGCGGCGGCTCGGGCGCGCAGGGTGCCGTAGACGGCGGCGCCCTCGACGCCGGCGAGTTCGATGATGTCGGCCACGTCGGCGAGTTCGGGCAGGTCCAGGTCGCCGGCGAGGTCGCGCAGCGCCTGCCAGGGGTCGGCGCCGTGGGCCCGGGCGCGGGCGAGCGCGTCCTGGATGCGCAGGAACGCCCATCCGTTGCCGACGCGGGCGGCATTCTCCAGCGCCTCGGCGGGTCCGGCGTCGCCGGCCCGTTGGAGTGCGACCAGGTCGAGGTAGGTGGCGGCGGCGTGTTGGAACTCCACTCGTGCGGCCTTCGCCTTGACCGCGAGTTCGCGGTCGGGCGTCTGCCACATGACCACCGCCAGGACCAGGCACGCGCCGACGGGGACGACGAACGGCAGCGTGATGCCGAGCATGCTGACGGCGGTGGAGAACAGGATCGGCAGGAGGATGCCGAGCAGGCCCATCGCCGCCTTGGTCCGCAGGTGGTCGCCCGCGCTCTGGCCGACCAGGGCGAGGCGGGTGTGCGGGACGGACACGCCCGGCACCCGCTGGGCGAGCCGGGCGAGCGCGTCGCCGAAGGCGCTGTCGGTGCCGGTGTCGCGGGCGGCGATCGCGGCGGCGGTGGGCCGTCCGGTCAGCCGCTCGGCCGCGGCGGTCAGGTCCGGTGGCGCGGGCCGCAGTTCGCGGATCAGCAGCGCGATGCCGGCGCCGACCAGGGCTCCGGGGATCAGATACCAGGTGTCGATCATCACCGTGCCGCCTCCGGTTCGGCGATCGGGGTCACGACCGTGACGACGCTGCGGTCGTCGTGGACCAGGATCCGCGGCGCGGGCTTGTACGCGGTCACCGACCGCATCCACAGCAGGACGCCGGTGAAGCAGGCCATCAGCACGATCAGGGACGTCTGTCCGACCGCGCTCGCGTAGGGCTTGGCGTAGTCGCGGTTGAACGCCATCAGTCCGCCCATCGCGACGGTGAGGTAGGTGATCCACCGGACCGTGGCGCGGGCGCTGGCGCGGTCGGCCTCGATGGAGCGTCGCTGGCGTACCTCCTCGCGCACGGTCGTGGCGAAGTCCCGCAGCGCCACGGCCAGTCCGGGCCCGCGGTCGTCCGCGCGCAGGATCAGCGCGGCGGCGATCTTGTCGGCGGTGGCGTCGCGGAACGCGTCGGCGAAGCGGTACAGGGCGTCTGCCGGGCGCCATTGGGCCTGCAGTCGCGAGACCAGGTCGCCGACCTCGGCCTCGATGGGCGCCGGGCAGGTGCCGCGGGAGGTGAGGATGGCGTTCTCCAGGCCGGCGCCGAGTTCGACGAGGTCGGCCAGGCGTCGGGTCCACTCGGCGAGCGCGTCGAGCCGGTCGATGCCGGTGTAGTCGGCTCGGGTCGGCGCCATCAGCCACGGCCAGCCGAGCACCGCGACCGGTACCAGGACCACCGCGACCAGCCACCCGGTGACCAACCACGCCGCGATGCCGGCGATCCCGGCCACGACCCGGCGGACGTTGCGCGCGCGTACGGCGGCCGGCGACAGGGGCGGGCGGGCCTTGCGGGTCCGGCCCGGTCGGGGTGGCGCGTCGACGTCGGTGCCGCGCCATCCCCACCACAGCAGGACGAGTCCGGCGGTGACCACCGCCGTGCACACCCCGGCCCACAGGGCCTGTGCGTCCATGTCGGTCATCCCCCCACGAGATGCATCGGCGCCCACTGCGGGGCGGCGTTGAGCCACAGCGGGTCGAAGCCCGCCCGGCGCAGCGTCGCGGCGTCGGTGGGCGCGGTGAGCGGTACCGCCCGCGGGTCGTCGCCGCGCGGTCCGAACACGGTGTTGGTGGCGGGGCGTCCGTTCTCGCCCATGCCGGCCATCTGCAGGACGTGCGAGACGAAGCGGTGTCGACGGCCGCCGATGCCGCTCTCGTCGATCATGCGGACGAACACCAGGTAGTCGACGGCGTTGGCGGCCAGGCGGTAGGCGAGTCGGTCGCTCATGTGCTGTCCGTACTCCAGGCACAGTTCGGCGATCCGGTCGAAGATCATGTGTGGTTCGCGGACGTGGAGGGTGCACATGGAGCCGCCCTCGCCGTTGGTCATCACGCGCAGCATGGGCACGATCTCGCTGGAGCGGACCTCGCCGACGATCATGCGGGACAGGGTCATGCGCAGCGCCGGGGGGATCATGTCGCCGATGGTGATCTCGCCGGCGGAGCGGCCGTCGGCGCCGCGTTCGCCGTTGCCTTCGCGGGCCTCGAACGCGACGACCTGTTCGAGGTGGCCGAGTTCGTGCAGGAAGAGTTCGTACTCGCTCTCCAGGGTGCCTACGCGTTCGGCCGCCGGGATCTCGCGGGCGAGGGCGCGCAGGAGTGAGGTCTTGCCGACGCCCTGGGTCCCGCAGATGATCACGTTCTTCTTGGCGCGGATCAACGCGCCCAGGAATCGGGCGAGTATGGGTTCGAGGGTGCCCCAGGCGACGAGGTCGTCGAGGGTGACGGTCTTGACCCGGTGCCGACGGATGGTCACGCAGGTGTGCTGGGTGACCTCGATGACCGCCTGCAGGCGCGAGCCGTCGGGCAGGCGCAGCGCGAGGAACGGCGACGACGTGGACAGGGTGCGCTCCCCCGCGCCGCTGCGGCGGGCGAGGTTGCGCAGGAGTTCGCGCAGTTCCTCGTCGGAGGCGGTGAGCGGGGCGACCCGGCGGCGGGGGCGGTCGGCGTAGTCGACCCACACGGTGGCGTAGCCGTTGATCAGGATGTTCTCGACGGCGTCGTCGTTGAGGTAGGGCTCCAGGGGGCCGGCGCGGAAGAGCCAGTCGAAGACCGCGCGGCCGTAGGCGCGGTCCTCCGCCGGGGTGGTGGCGGTGCCGCGTTCGCGGGCGGTGACGTCGGCCCATTCGGCGACGACCTGGGCGATGAGCGCGCGGCCGCGTTGTTCGCGGTCGGCCTCGGGCAGGCCCGGGCGGGCGCGGTCCTGTTCGTGCAGGCGTTCGGCGGCGCGTTCGCGCAGGACGCGGACGGCGGCGAGGTCCAGGACCAGTTGCGGGGCGGTGGAGCCGACGGCGGGGCCGGTGGCGGTGCCGGGCGCGGTGTTGTCGGTTGTGGTGTTGTCGGTCGTGGTGGGTGCGTGGGTGGTCGCGACGGGGCCGGTGGGGAAGGGGGTTCCGGCGTAGCCGGGCGCGGTGGGCGGGGCGGGGGCGTGGCCGGCGGGCAGCGGGGCGCCGGTGGGCGGCGGAGGGGGTGGCGGCGGAGGCGGGGCGGTCGTGCCGTTCGGCGGGGCGGCGGGGGTGGGGCGGTTGTGCAGGGGGGAGGCGTTACCCAACACGAGAGTGTTCCCCCGTTCCGGTCCAGGGGTTCGGACCGGTTCCGGGCCCGGTTCCCGGGGCCTGGAGTCGCAGTCGCCGGGTCCGGGCGTGGACCAGGATCTCGTCCGCGCCGGAGGCGATCTGCCGCATCAGGCGCGAGCGCATCGCGCGCTTGTCCACCTCGCCGCGCCCGTCGGACAACGCGTCGGCGGTCCGCGGGTCGTGCGGCAGCGACATCAGCAGCGGCAGGCCCAGCAACTTGGCGACCTCGCCGGCCGGATAGTCCGCGCCCTCGACCACGACCAGGCCCAGCGCGTCCGCCCCGGTGCCGTGCGCGTCCAGGTCGCGGCGCAGCGCCTCGACCCGTACGCGTGCCGCAGTGGCCGAGCGCAGCGTCCCGCGCACGACGACCAGGACCACGTCGGCCCGGCGGGCCAGTACGGCGGAGGAGCCGAGGGTGCCGGAACGACCCAGGTCCACGACCACGTCGTGCGTGATCTCCTGGGCCTCGAGCCAGGCCAGCAGGCGCGCCAGCGGCTCCCAGGTGTGCGCGAGCGAGGCGGCCTGGGCGAAGTCGACGAGGCCGGGCAGGAGCAGCCGGGAGCGCTCGCCGCCGGTGAGGTCGATCAGCTGCTGGAAGAAGAACTCGTCCAACTTGCCCTGCCGGTGGGCCAGTCCGAGCTGGTGCAGGCCGTACTGCGCCGACACCCGCCCGCGCAGCGCGCCGGCCAAGACCGCGCCGCCGTCCGGGTCGGCCTCCACCAGCACGACCCGGCCGGACGCGGACAACGGCCAGGACAGGGTGAGCCCGAGCGCCGTCGTGGTGGCGCCCGGCGCGCCGACTCCGCCGACCACGGCGACCACGGTCACGGGCGGGCCTCCGGCTGCAGGACGACCAGCGCGACGAGTTCGGTGGAGGCGCGTGCGGCGACGGTGGCCGCGTCCCCCTTGGGCACGGCGACGTCGACGACCACGCGCCCGGACTGGTCGGGCGCACCGACGGCGAACACGGTGGCGGCGACGGTCGCGGGCGGCGTCAGCGTCTGCCCCTTGGCCGCGTCCGACACCTTGCCCGGCGTCGACACCACCAAGACCTTGCGCCCAGGCTGCAGCGGGGTGGTCGGCAACTGCCCCGGCGTCAGGGCCATCCCAACCAAAATCTCATCCGGCTGCAACACCAGGGCGTCGGTGACCTGTCCGCGCGCGATCAGCGTGTCCGGCCGCAACTCCACCGCGGCGCGCTTGCCCACCACCGCCCGCTTGTCCTTGGCCGAGACCGTCTGCACGCCGCCGCCGACCGACACCATCACGGTCCGCACGTCCGCGTCGGCGACCACCGCGCCGTAGGGCACGGTCCGCGCCACCGCAAGCACCTCGACCCGCTTGTCCTTCGCGGTGAACAACGCCGCCCCACCGACCCCGCCGACCGCGACGAGCGCAACCGCCAACGCCATCACCCCGGGCCGACGCCGCCGCTGCCCCAACCCCTTGGGCGGCGTCACCAGCGAAACCCCCGGCGCGGCCTCGTCCCCCGCGTCCCGAGCCCGACGCGCCGTCGCGGATTTCACGCAGACTCCCCCTATATCCCGATACCCAACATCGGCGACCGAACAGGGCATAACGAATTCCCCTGTCGGACAAGCCAACATACTGTTTCAGCCAAGCGGACGCGATCGATCTGTGACGCAATCCCCACACCGGGTAGGTGCACTCACCACTCCGACTGTGACAGCCCCCAGAAAGACCCCTCCACCACCCACATCCCCCACGAACCCCAGAAAACCCGGCCACTTGCACCGAATCCCCACACCCTCCAACTCCCGCCAACGGCACGGGAGTCCCCCAGGGCCAACACACGAGACCCCCAGGGCCAGCTCATCCACTCAAACCCAACACAGAAAACCCAAAATCAACCAAACCAGCAACGAAGCCTCAACACTAATCCCCTAATCGACAAACACACCCACCGCAAGCAGACAATCCCATTGGCCACCCGAAAAACCCGTCATCGCTGGCCGACCAAACCACCACCCCAATCAGCCGGATGACGCTCCCGCGCCATCCCAATCCCGCAACCAAACGCCGAGAGACACCCACGGTCCGACGGCTCACCCTTGGGGACTTCCGAGGAACCGACCGAACCGCCCTCGGCCCGCCCCAACTCGCGTGGGGACTTCGATGCTCCCCACCGCGAACTCGGCGCCGACTACTCGATCAAACGTCATCCCGCTCGTGCCATGCGTCGCGTGATCAAGGAAGCCGGCAGCCTCGGGCCGACAGTCGACTTCGACCTCATGCGGCGGCCTGACCTGCACAGGTGCACTGTGTCCTCGCGTCAGACCGCGAATGTGTTCGGTCCGGTACACGTGAATGCGCTCGCATCTCGGGACGGGGACCGGCCTGTGCGGCCCATCCTCAGGTCGCCCAGGGCAGCCGTATCGCCTCGACCCCGGTGTCGTTCAGCAGTGCCTCGATGAGAACTGGAGGCCCGACGACTTTGGTGGCCGACAGGTCGTAGTCGGTGCACAGAACCCATGAGCGGTCTTCGGCCCAGAGGTTGGCGGGACTGAAGTCGGCCTCGGACATGTCGTAGAGGATCTCGGCATCGCCGAGGCGCCCGCCCGCACATGGAGGTTGTCGAAGTCGACGGCCCCGAGCGCAAGCGGGTTGTAGTAGGCCAGGCAGCGGGTGTCCGGACCTGCGGGGCTGTGCGCGATGAGGATGTCCATCAGCCGGATCCAGGTCTCACGGTCCAGGCTCCCCTCGGTGGGAGGGACGATGCCCAGCGGCCAACTGCCGTTCTTCATGGCCGAGGAGAAGCAACGAAAGGAGGGCAGGCGCCCGTCGGGAACGATCGGGTTACCGGTCCGCCGGGCGAGCTCCGCCCAACGCAGCCGCCGCCAGCCGGGACCAGGGTGCTCGGCCCGGCCCAGCCCACCCCCCGTGGCGACGCTGACGGCGTCGAGATCGACGCCCTCGACGATGTCACGCGCGATGTTCCCGCCCGCCAGACGCACCTGCCGGTACTCGTGATGCGATACGTCGCCCGGCCCGTGCTCGTGTTCGTACATGGCGTTGAGCACCCAGACCGCATCGGGCATCGCCGGCGGCATGAACCCGGTCAAACCATCGCCGCACAGCTCAAACAGCCAGTCCGTCACACCAGACGGAGCGACTGGCCACAGGGCCGACAACGGGTTCGATTTCTCTGGCAGGGATCATGATCTCAGCCGCGACCACGGGCCACGCGAGGGACCGGCATCATGTAGCCACCTCGCCACTGAGCACGTTCCGGTGTGCCTGGCCGGGCGTCGCAACCGGTACCTCGACAGAAGCAGCAATTTCGTCGCTGAACAGGGCATTGATGGCCCGCAGGCACTACGAACACAGCTCACCCGCACCTGGTGGGGACTTCTTCAAGCGCGGGCTTGAGGTCAAGGTCACGAACGGCTCACCCCCACCTGCGTGGGGACTTCGAACCCGAGGATGTTGGCGGCGATCGCGGCGGCGGCTCACCCCCCTGCGTGGGGACTTCACTCCCTCAGCCCCTGGGGGCGGTGTGCCGGCTGGCTCACCCCCACCTGCGTGGGGACTTCACCGCTACATCGGTTGCCCCGATCCTCGCGTTCGGCTCACCCCCACCTGCGTGGGGACTTCTAGATACGGCGCATCCGGACCGCGTAGCCGCTCGGCTCACCCCCACCTGCGTGGGGACTTCTTTGTGGTCGTGCAGGCCTACCGATAACGGTGCGGCTCACCCCCACCTGCGTGGGGACTTCGGGACGTCGCGCATGCGACGCCTGCGCATCTCCGGCTCATCCCCACCTGTGTGGAGACTTCCAGTCGTCGCCGTCGAACAGGACCTCGACCGGCGGCTCACCCCCACCTGCGTGGGGACTTCAAAGGTTGTGCGGAAAACCCCTCTGATTTTGACGGCTCACCCCCACCTGCGTGGGGACTTCTGATGCCGTAGGCGAAATAGGCGAGGGCGCGAAGGCTCACCCCCACCTGCGTGGGGACTTCGGCCAGGCCGCGATGCTCCGCCAGATGCGGCGCGGCTCACCCCCACCTGCGTGGGGACTTCAACCCGATGAGGTGAGGGAAGGTCTTGTTGACCGGCTCACCCCCACCTGCGTGGGGACTTCGGGTGGCATCCATTCGGCGGGGTCGCGGTCGGCGGCTCACCCCCCCACCTGCGTGGGGACTTCCCGACGTCAACACCGACCGCGAACATGCGCGCCGGCTCACCCCCACCTGCGTGGGGACTTCCTGATCGCGCAGTTCGACATCATCGGGTCAGCCGGCTCACCCCCACCTGCGTGGGGACTTCACGACGTGGCCTGTGCGGATGCGGATCCCGAGCGGCTCACCCCCACCTGCGTGGGGACTTCATGGCGAACGCGGCGCCCGGCGCACGCCGCAACGGCTCACCCCCACCTGCGTGGGGACTTCGCCCAATCAATGCAGCTCTCAGCGCAGCATGAAGGCTCACCCCCACCTGCGTGGGGACTTCCGCGGCCAGGGCGACGCGGTCGGTCCACCCGGCCGGCTCACCCCCACCTGCGTGGGGACTTCTGGATGGAGCTGCAAGTTATGGTCGCATGGCGCGGCTCACCCCCACCTGCGTGGGGACTTCCCTTGCTGACCTGCGGATTCTTGGAGACTTTGCTGATTCGTGATGCAACCACGGCCATTGCGGCAAGATTCCTGCCTGTTTTGATCCGCAAGGTCGATAGTCGCTTGCAAATGGGGGGTTGTCGCATGATTCGACCATGGACCGTACCGCTGGCGACCGATCCAGAACGACATCGGTCCGACTCCGCCGCAGACACGGAGCAAGGATACGAGCCCGGCCGACGGTCGCCCCCGCCGGAAGGACCGACGGACCGGCCGGTCTCGATGACGGCGAGGCGCTCGGCCGTCAAGGTGTGCTCCAAGTCCAGCTTCCGGGCGTTCCGGGTCGAGGACCAGGGCTGGGCAACCGCCAGCTCGGCACACTCCCCGACACTTGGATCGGCGACACCCCCACGGCCCACGGCCGCTTCTGCACCGAACACGCCCCGTGGTCGGCAAGACCCTCGGCCCCAAGACCCACTCCGACGCCACCGGCGCCCGCCACGTCCTCAACACCACCCGCGTGCCCGCCCACCACACCGGGCACCCCCACGTGGCGTCCACCGCGCACCTGGTCCAGGCCGAAGTCCGCGACCGCGCCTTCGAGTACCGCGTCGCCGTCGGTGGCGAGCACCTGTTCGCCACCGAGATCCACGTCGACGCCCCTACCTCGACATCCGCACCGCCCCCGACGTACACACCACGTACAGACCCGGAACCCTGCCCGCCGAACTCGCCCGCCGCGTAGTGTCTGTCACCCGAGGCTTCGGCCTCGTCTTCGCCGCCTGGGACCTCATCGCCACCCGCGACCACCGCGTCCTCGCCCTCGAACTCAACCCCGGCGGCCAATGGGCGTTCGTCCCCGACCACCACCTCATCACCACCGCGCTCGCCGACCACTTGGAGCAGGCAACCCGATGACCACCCACCCACACCCGGGCACCACCCCCACGGCGCCGCCGCCGGACACCGACGAAACGCGCCGCCTGCGGCACGCCATGGTCGCGTCGATGGCCCTCGAGGGCATCCGGCCCGAGATCGTCGACGCGTTCCGCGCCGAGCCGCGGCACGTGTACGTGCCCCGCTTCGTCCGCCGGATCGAAACCACTCCGGGGACCTGGGCAACCCGCGTGTTCACGCCTGACCACCCCGACTGGGCGCGCGAGGTCTACACCGACCAACTCCTGGTCACCGCAACGATGTTCGGCGACGACGGCCCACCGCTGTCCTCCTCCACCGTCCCCTCCCTCATGGCCGCCATGCTCGACGCCCTCGCCGTCGAACCCGGCATGAACGTGCTCGAGATCGGCGCGGGCACCGGCTACAACGCCGGCCTCCTCGCCCACCTGACCGGCGACACCGACGTCACCACAATCGACATCGAACCCGACGTCGCCACCGCCGCCCGCCACGCCCTGTCCGCGGCCGGGCACCCGGGCGTAACCGTCGTCCACACCGACGGCAACCGACCGCCCGCCGAACCCCACAGCGTCGACCGATTGATCGCCACCTGCGGCGTGGACCACGTACCCCCGGCCTGGCTCGCCGCCATCCGACCCGGAGGCCGCCTCGTCGCACCAGTGGGCACCGGCATCGCATCCCTGACCCTCGACGAACACGGCCACGCCGAAGGCCCGTTCCTCGCCACACCCGCCTACTTCATGGGCCTGCGCACCACCGCCGGCACCAACACCATCCCCTACCCGGGCGACCCGACCGGCCCCCTCGAACCGTGCGCGATGCCCCTCGCCGCGTGGCACGACGACGACCTGCGCTTCGCCATCGCCCTCGCCCTGCCCGCCTCCGACCTGGGCCAACGCGACCTCCCCGACGCACTGACCCTGTGGACCACCGACGGCTCCGTCGCCACCATCCACACCGACGGCACCTGCCGCCAATCCGGCCCCCGCCGCCTCGCCCACGAACTCGCAGAGATCCACCACGACTTCGAGAACGCCGGCAGACCCCAACGCCGACACCACCGACTCCGCATCGACCCCCGAGGACACCACACGGCCACCTTCACCCCTGCGGTCTGACCCGGCCGGGCCCCGGACGGACAACTCCACCCACTCCACCCACCCACCGCCGGGCCGTCCCCGTTGCACACGCGCCACGAGCAGGCCCCGACTCGGCATCTCGCGCGTACCACCACGCACACCGGCCGCCCGACCCACACCACCTCATCCGCCCAAGACTCCACCTGCCTTCGCGAACCGTTCGAGCCACGATCGGCCGACGGGTCAAACTGATCAAGCGCCGATCAAATGGGCCCGGGTCCTTCGAGTTCCCACAGACCCTGTCCCGGCGCAACCACCGTGATTATCACGAAACGCCGGAGCACAGCCGGACTCCGATGGCACCCACGGCGAAGGCTCGTGACAGCCGCTTGCGCTAACGCGGGCATGGTTCGCCCCTACGGGCCGCGGCGCTCCAGGGCTTCCATACGCCTTGGTCGATCCTCCCGCTCAGACGATCGGCCTCTTCGGCGGCCCGCACCAGCTGTGCGGTGGTGAGGGGGATCGCGGCCACGTACACGCGGCCGACGTGGTGACAAAGCACGGCGCAGGACGAAAACGGGCGCACCGGTACGTCCGCCACCGCGGCTAGGTCCACGAACGTCCACCCCAGTACGGCGGACATCGCCTCGACGGACTGCGAACTGCCCCCGTGCCCGTGCAACATACGACGGATCGTGCTCTGGGACAGTCCCGTGAACGGAAGCTCCTCTCTCCCGAAACCGCGGTTGGCCATAAGCCCGGCGAGGATCCGCGCGAAGCCGTCAACACCCGGCGACGTTGTCGAGACAGGCGACGACCCGACCTCCGGCACGGTTGCCGTCTCCTCCATGGATTCCGCGCCGGGGGCACGACTCCCCGCGGCCAGAGCCGACACGAAGCCCTCGAGCACGGCCAGTTGGGCATGACCGCAGAAGGTCACGTTGTACGCGAACGTCTCCAAAGCTTCCGCAGAGCGGACCGGCGGCAACAGGCGAGCCGGGACGGGCTGTCCGGCAAGCACGAACACATCCGACACCGGCAGCCCCAACTCGGCCGCCACCGCACCGAGACGCGCAACATCGAACGTCCGCCCGCTCACCACCAGATCCCGCAAGACATCAGTCCGCGTCATGCACCCACGCTACGCCGCGTCCACACGACGCCACGACTCCAACGTTATGGCCGGTGGTGCCGCGATGGTCACGCCAGGACCAGGGCCAGGGACGCGAGGTACGCGGCCCGATCGGCGCCGATGAGGTGGGCCAGGCATCGAGTGTGCCCGGTCTCCCCGGATTCGCTGCGCGCGGCATTGGCGCGCAGGGACTTGTTCTTCGGCGCGTCATCGCCGCCTGCCGCGCGGCTCACCCCCACCTGTGTGGGGACTTCGTGGTGTGCTCGGACACGTCGACTCCGAATCCCGGCTCACCCCCACCTGCGTGGGGACTTCGAATCGGACACGTTGCGGCGGTGGCCGACGGCCGGCTCACCCCCACCTGCGTGGGGACTTCCGCTCCGGTCCCCCGGCGCGGGTGTGGCGCCACGGCTCACCCCCACCTGCGTGGGGACTTCCCGCCAACCGGTCGACCCGGCGCTCGTGCTCTACGGCTCACCCCCACCTGCGTGGGGACTTCGCCCCACCGCCCGACGAGTTCGAGGCGCTCCACGGCTCACCCCCACCTGCGTGGGGACTTCACCGAACCGTAGGACGCGATGATGTAGTCCGGCGGCTCACCCCCACCTGCGTGGGGACTTCGCCCGGATTTTCTCCGGGTCCGGCGCGTCGCCCGGCTCACCCCCACCTGCGTGGGGACTTCGGTCCGTTGTCGTACAGCAGCAGCGGCGCCGGCGGCTCACCCCCACCTGCGTGGGGACTTCGATCAGCTGCGCCAGACCGCGATCAAGCGCGGCGGCTCACCCCCACCTGCGTGGGGACTTCCCCCGAGCGGCCGACGCCTGTCGGGGGTCCTCCGGCTCACCCCCACCTGCGTGGGGACTTCTGGCCCGGCGATACCGGTCCGATCCGCAGGCGCGGCTCACCCCCACCTGCGTGGGGACTTCATCCGCGAACCCGGCGGCAACGTCCGCGAGTTCGGCTCACCCCCACCTGCGTGGGGACTTCCCTTGCTGACCTGCGGGTTCTTGGAGGCTTTGCCGATTCGTGATGTAAACGGGAGCATTGCGGCAAGCTTCTTGCCTGTTTTGCTTGGGTGTTCTGGTGGTCGTTCGTGAGTTGAGCGATATCGCATGGTTCGGACCTGTATGCGCGTCGGCCGGACAGGCGTACTGTGTCGTTCGAGGCATGTCTGTCCTTGAAGTTCCGGCCATCATGGACGTGTCCGGGACGAGGTCGGCTCGATGCCGCCGCAGTCACGAGGCAAGGATACGAACCCTGCCTCCGGTCGCTCGGCGGCTGGACGTACCGGTCAAGGCCGACGATCTCGCCGGTACGAGGGTCTCTTCTGGGGGGATACCGCTCCGGGTCAGGGCACGCGGGCCACTCCTCCGTGCATGTGGGGTTGCCGACCGCCCTGGTAGACGGTCCGGTGGGGACCGATGTCGTCGGCCCTCCACACCGCGACGTCGCACACTCCGGGTGGCAACACGTCGAGTCCGGTGAACAACGCGGCACCTTCGTCGGGGGTGGCGACGCGGCCCCACGCTCCCCGGGTGCCGGTGTGCATGGCGTCCATGATCATGCGGCGGATTCGCGGGTCGTCGGCGACGAGAACGCTCACGACGACGTACGAGCCGGACGGCAGCCTGTCGACGAGGTCGGACATGAAGACCGCCGGTCGTCGAAGGCAGTTCAGAACCGCCGTCGCCAGCACCGCGATCGGTCCTTCGCCGAGGAGTTCGGCGACATCGGGGACGCGGACCAGGGCGTCGACGTCGGTGATGTCCGCAGGGACGACGCTCGTGTGGTCGTTCTGGTCGAGAAGCATCCTGGCCTGTCCGAGGACGAGCGGATCGCGGTCGACATGAATGACGCGAGTCGCCGGAGCGATGCCTTGGGCCACGGTGTGGACGTAGGGCGTGGCGGGGACGCCGCAGCCGAGGTCGAGCAGGCTGCGGACGCCGTGGTCACGGACGAGGGTTCGGGTGGCGCGGCGGGCGAACGACCGGGAGTTGAGGACGGCGGATCCGATGTCGGGTACGACGTGGAGGATGGCCGAGCCGACCTCGCGATCGGACGGGTAGTTGTCGTGGCCGCCCGCCAACCAGTCGAACACGCGGGCGTCGGAGGCGATGTCGATACCGGGCGGGATCGGCTCGTCGGGGGTCACAGGGCCGCGCTCCGGATCTGGGCCGAGGCGTGCTCCCGGTCGGGGTGCGGTGCCGCGGCACGACGCAGGATGTCCGCGAGGGTGCCGCGGTGGAGGCGGGCGCGGACGGCGTGGTGGTCGGACAGGCCGCCCATGTCGATGACGTCGACGTCGACAAGAGCGGGGAGGAGGATCCGCGACATCCAAAATCCGTCGACGGCCATGGCGGGGCCTTGCGATGGTTTGTCGATGACGGTGGGAGCGAGCGCCGCCATGCGTCCGTGGGTGCGTGCGATGTGGCGGGCGGCGTCCTCGGCGCCGACGGCGCGCATTTCGCGGTCGGTGTGGGTGTCGGGGATGCGGACGCCGTCGGGGCCGCGGCGGGAGCGGTGGATCCGGTGCACCGCGTCGGCGATGGCCTCGAGGTTCGGGAGCGCCGGGCCTCCCGGGATCGGGACGCGGTAGCTGTTGCGGTCGCCGCCGAGGATCGCGGGCAGCTTCACCACGGCACCGGACCCGGTGATGTGGTCCTTGTCGAGGAAGCGGGTCAGGTGCTCCCCCTCGATCGCTCGTGCGGTGCAGGAGGAGTAGGTGAGGTGGTGCGAGACGCAGACGATCGGCAGCGTCTCCCCGCCGGTGTCGCGCAGACGCAGGGAGCGTGCGGTGGGCTCGAGTTGCCATCCGGAGTCGGCCCAGCCGCGCGGGGATTCGAACACCTGCGGGTCGGCGTACAGGGCCGTGGCACTGCCCCGGCCGACCCAGCCGCGCATGGCGAGCACGGTCTCGGCGCGCTTGGCGAGTTCCCCGTCGTTGTCGAGGGCGTCCCACATCTCCTGCCTGAAGAGCACAGCGGGCCGCAGCGAGGCGAGGAACGCGTGGGCCTCCCGCCACTTCCGGCGGTCACCTCCGCCGTTGTCCTCGAAGTTGCAGGTGATGAAGTCGATGGTGGTCACGTCGTCGTGGGCCCTTTCGTGTCGGTGAGGAATGAATCCGCGCCTGGCCACTGCGGTGGTTCCGTGGTCTCCCCGGAGCATGGGAAAAGCGAGGGCGCGGTAGCGGGGTCGATCGGGTATGGCCGCGTGAGCGCGCGGATACGTGCTGCGTGAGGACGCGGTCGTCGCACCGGCGACCCGCAAGAGCGCTTCCGGTGTTCCCGTGTCTTGTGTCTGGCTCGGCAGTGGCGTTGCCGGTGACCGACTGCTGCCGGTTACAGGTGCTCTTCTGCCGTCGTGAGGTTTGCGGATGGTTCTCGTGCGCTGTCTGTGGGTCAGGGCGGCCGCGAAGTGCGGTTCGCCGCCGGGGATTTCGGCCGGCGCGCCCCGGAGTCGGGGTGTACTGCGAGGACGTCACTCACACACATCCGCACCCGACCGCACGACGCCGCCGGGCCTCCGAGCGGCCTGCGGCAGGAGAGACGGCCGATCAGTGTGGCTGCTGCGGTACACACCTGCGGGATCCGTGCCGACGTCAGGAAAATCCACGGATGCGTGAAATCGCCTCGCCGGGCGTCGGGTGCCGGTTCTGGTCGGGGAGGGGCAGCCGGGTGGGGCGTGGGGACGGGCTGCGCGGCGGTACGCACAACGGCGTGGCTCCCGTCGGTCGAACCCGACCGGCACCGAGCATGGTGGCGACCGTAACGAGACGGGTCGGGTCGGTCGGCCGAGACCCGCACGACCCCGCGCAACCGTCGCTCGAAGGCGGCCATCCGCCTCATGGTCAGCGCCGCTTCGCCGCGTTGGGTGAGCCGTTCGCGCCGGGTGGACGGCTGTTCGTACAAGCGTGTGGCCTCGGTCGTGAGGGTGTCGACGGCCGTGGGACCCTGCGGCCACCTCAGGTGGGCGTAGCCGTCACGGAGGTAAAGCGCACGGCTGTCCGGCGCGGCGTTCACCGTGGTGCCCCGCTCGGGGCGGTCGCCGACGCGTCGATGGTCGAGGTGTTGCGGCGGTGCGTGGCTCTGGCGGCGGCCCGGTGCAGGTCCGCGAGCCGGGTGTGTAGTTCCGCTGCGGTGGGTCGATCCAGCGGCGCACGGGCCAGGGCCGGAGCGAGGGCGTCGTCGAGCGCCGTCCAGGCGAGATCGCGCGGAACGCGGGAGTGCGGCGCCCCGTCGGCAATGGCCTGGCGGCGTTGTGCCGGGGTGGGCGGTCGGCCGCCGTACGCCCGACGTACGGCGACCACCGGTTCCCCCGTCCAGCACAGGCGGATCGTGGCGGCGAGGGCGTACACGTCGGCGGCCCGGGTGGCGACGGGTCGGCGCCGTCCGACCAGAGCGGAGGCGATCTCGGGGGCGGCGCAGTCGACGCGGCCCGCCGTATAGGGGTAGGCAGCGAGGAGGTCGCCGGGGATGGCGCCGTGGGGGCCGTGCGCGCACGCGTAGCTGACGAAGCGCGGCCCGACGGGGGTGTGGACGCATTGGGCGGGGTGGAGGTCTCCGTGGATCCACCCGTTCTTGTAGAGGTCGGCGACGACTCGGGCGAGTTCGACCGCCCGGCCCAGCGCCTGCAGGCGTATGATCCCGCGCTCGACGCCCCGGGCCCGCAGGGACGCCCAGTGCTGTTCGGTCGTGGCCCCCTGGTACCAGGGCATCGCCAACCACGAACCCGTGGCATGGACGCCGTACCGGGGCTCCTCGACGGCCGGGTCCACGGCGTGCAGGGCCGCCAGGGCCGCGGCCTCGCGGTCGACGACCCGGGTGCCCGTACCGACCTTCACGGCCAGGACGGCGTGCCCGCCCGCCACCCGCCACACCCGCACACGCGGGGAATCGGTCACCGGTGTTGCGGTGGGCGCGGGGCCGACCAGGGGCCGGAGCGCGTCCGTGACGGCGCTCGGCAATGTGGGAGTGGTGGTCATCTGAACTCCGATCAGGGGAAGCTGAAGACGGGAGAGGGCAACGCATCCGCGAGATGGTCGAAGGCAAGGCCCCACGGCACGGGCCCGACGACAACGACGAGAGCGGCCCGAGACGGCGGACACGCTGATGCGCTGCCCCCGGCCCCTCACGTACCGGTGCGCCGCGAGGGGATGAATCCCCCGAGTTCGCCGACGGCCGCGTAGCAATCCACGACCCGCTCGACGGGTGGGATGTCGAGCACCGGAATGTCGAGCACAGGAAGCCATCGCGCGGCCGGGACCAGACCCGGGTCGAGCAGAGTGCCGGGCACCAGCGAGAGGACTTCACCGCGGTCGCGAAGGCGCAGCGGGATGCCGTGGCTTCGGTACACGCGCGCCAGCGCCGCCGCGCGCGAATCTCGTCCGGTGTCGCCCACGAGGTGGGTCATGACAACGCGGCTACCCGGGGCCAACCCTGCGGTGAGGTGGTGAAGGACGCCACGCGGGCCGTATCGGAACGGCAGGTGCTGGAGCAGGTCCCCGACGACGACGGCGACCGGCCGCCCGAGGTCGAACACCGCGCGGATACACGGATGCCGCCACACGCTCTCCGGCCGCAGAGGAGACGCCCGCACGCACGCGACCCGTCCGCTGTCCGTACTCGACAGCGCGCTCTGCACGGCGTGCACGATCGGATCGTCCTCGACGTACACGACCCGACAGCCCCGATCGACCGCGTGCGCGACATCGTGGACGGCGCGGCCCTCGATCGGGATGCCCTGCGCGAAATCGACGAACTGGCGTATCCCCACGCGGGCGAGGCGATCAACCGCGCACCGCATGAACGCGCTCGCGTCCCGGGCGATCGTCGGCAGCTCCGGATGAACGGCCAGGGCGGCGTCGGCCAGGGCGCGGTCGGCGGAGAAGTGCGTACGTCCGCCCGCGAGGTAGTCGTTCACCCGCGCCACGTGGGGCCGGTCCAAGCCGAGGTCGATGGCAAGAGACAGCGAATGCCGCATGACTACCGTTTCGGAATCTGGACGGGAACGCGGACCGGAGCGCGGTTCGGCGGCGCCCCGGGACGGGACTTGCTCTCGAACCAGCCGCGATCCGCCCGGGCCACGGGAGGGTGGGGCTGCGGAACGGGTGCCGCCCGCACGCCCGGGTCGAACGGTCGCCACGGTCCGGGACGTTCGCTGCCCTGCAGCCACAACTGATGCAGCACCCCGGCCAGACCGGGCCGCCGCGCCGCAGGCACCACGTGCAGATGCCGAGGAAACCCGAGATAGACCGCGCACAGAACCCGGACCGCCTGCCCGGCGGTGACGGTGCGCGAGCACCCGCCGAGACTCACGACGAACCGCAGTAATCGGGACCGATGACGCCCCACACACGGAACCGGCTCCCCCATCACCCGGACACCGCCGGCGGCGTCCACACCGGCGCGCTGACCCGGCGCTCGGCGGGATCGGCTCCCACCAATGCCAGACGAGGCGGATCGTGGGCGACCGGCGCCCCGCTGTCCCAGGCCCGGCGCAAACCACGCAGCCAATCGATCGCCCGCTGCGCCGACGGGAGTTCGCGGTCAGGCAGCAGCCACACCCCGGCACCGTTCGGCGCGCTGTCGGGGCCGAGGCGGATCACGGCGAGCGCGAGTGCGGTCGTGGTGGTCCGGTCGACGATGGCGACGGCCGCCTCGGCGACCGCGCGGCGGCGCGACGCCGGTGTCCGGGGCAGGGTCCAGGCGTCGGTCTGGCAGTCGAGTGCCGTGTCGAGGTCCGCCCACAGGGTCTGCCACCGCGTCAACGGCAGGATCCAGACCCGCCCCGCCAGCGCGTCCGGCGACGCGGGCCACCACACCCGGGGCGCGTCGTCCACGGGAACAATCCCGCATCCGCCCACCACAATCACGGCCTCGGAGGCCGGCACGCACGGCCACGCGACACGGCAGCGCCCACACCGGCCGTCGACGCACCGGTGATCGCGGGAGACGGCGTGCGCCCCGCGAGCGTGCTCGACAAACGGGTTCTCGGACCGACCCGAAACCGGTCCCCAACGCGCGAACACGTCCCCCTCACGGGAGCAACGCCTGGTCATCGAAAATCCTCCGAACGCAGTGGACGGATAGGGAGCGCGGTGGCGGGCGACTCCTCGTTGAGCCGCCCACCACCCACGCCGTCGGAGACCCGCAGATCCTCACGGGCACTCCGGACCCCGGCTCCCCGCGACCGAGGCGGGTACCGAACGCGGGGATCGGGGCGAAAGGGAAAGTCGAGGCCGGACGCGAACCGTCAGGAGACCCGCGCCCGACCGGCCGCCCCGGGGAGTGGAAGGGCGGCCCGACCCGACACGAACGAGGCGAAGCCCCGACCGTCCGTGTCGGGCAGAAGAAGGGGCGTCGTCCCACATCGACGCCGCAGGGCACTCAGTGACGCGTGAAACGCACGGTGCCCGTGGTGGCGTCGGCGTCGCTTCGGGCGAACTGGGCGTGGTCCTCACCCAGTTCCGCGCTGATCGCGGCGTCAAGCGCCTTCGGACCGAGCCCGGGAAGCACGGACGCCGCTTCGAAAAGGGCGAGCGCGGCGTCGTGTACCCGCGCACGTTCGCAGTAGGCGAGGGCCCGAACGACGGCGGCCGTGTCGAGTTCCAGCCGATCCCGGAACCGCCACCGCCCATCGCACAGCCAAACCCACCGCACCACGACCACGGAGGTCGCCGCGACGCGGGGGTACGCGGTGAAGACACGTCGGGGACTCGCATCGGCGTCGAAGAACAGGTTCACGAGTGGCGACCTCGAAAGCCGTCGAAGGTGGTGTGGCGAGAGTGCGCGCGTTCTTGGCGTTCTCGCTACTGGTTGACTCGAGTTGAAAGGAGACCCGCACCCACTTCCCGCGTTCCTCGGAACCGCCCCACGTCACGCCTGCACTGATCAGCGTGGCGATATGCAGTCCGCGGCCCTCTTCGGCATCGGCCGACATCTCGAGGCCGTTGTCGGACAGGGGCAGAACGGTGAACTCGTCGTCCGAGACCTCCACCACCAACCGCCGGGCCTCCACCCACCAGCGCAGATCGATCGATCCGCCGGTGTGGAGGTAGGCATTCGTGGCGATTTCACTCACGGCCAGCACGACGTCGTCGGGCGATATGTGGATGGCAGCGCAGACCGCCTCCATGTGCCGGCGGGCCACGAGGGCGACCGTCTTGTGTCGGGGTAGTGCGATTCGTTGAGCAGGCAACATGCGCGGATCTCCCTGCTGTTCGCATGGGCATCGCGAACCCACCGGCTGTTGTGATCATGAAACAGCGGTGAGTGACTGTGGCCGATAGTTAAGCAGACGTCTGGGCAAACTTCTTGGCTAATTGCCAAGAAATTTGCCCGAAGGGATGATGGCGGCCCGCGAGTTGCCCTCGCGGACACTGAGTGCGAGGAGGACCGATGCCGGACAGAGAACCCATGTCTCGCCCACGTCGCAGGATCGCGACGACGCTCACCGAACTCCGCGAGCAGTCCGGTCTCACCCTGGACGAGGTGGCCATCGAACTCGGTTGGCACCTGACCAAAGTCAGCCGGATCTCACTCGGCCGACGACTGCCATCGCCCACCGACATCCGCCAACTCGCCGATTTCTACGGCGTGAACGACACGGCACGGAAGCAGCTCGACGCCTGGAGGGAGGAAGACCGAAAGCTCAGGCGCGTTCCGCCGTGGTGGCGCGCCTACGAAAAGATCATGACCCCGGCCTACCGCGAGCTGATCATCAACGAGCACGAGGCGTCACGGGCGTGGGAGTTCCAGCTCAACACCATCCCGGGCCTCTACCAAACACCCGACTACGCTCGCGCGATCATCTCGATGGGCCTCAACGCATACGGGCACGACCAGATCGAGAAGCTGGTCAAACTCCGCAGCATGCGCCAACGACTCCTCTTCCAGGAAGACCCACTGATCTCGACCGGGATCGTCACCGAAGGCGCCCTCAGGGCCCTGGTCGGGGGCGCGGACGTGATGCGCAAGCAGCTCGTTCATGTAGGCGAGCTGGCCCTACGCGAGAACATCGACTTTCGAGTCATCCCCTTCTCCGCAGGTGCCGCCGTCGCACAGAACAGCGGCGTCACGCTCTACCAGTTCCCCGACCGCCCCCAGCCCGAGATCGCGTTCGTCGAGGTCATCGGCAACACCGTGGTCGAGGAAGCGGACCCGGAGATCTCACAGTTCACTCGCTTGATTGCACAACTCGAGACCGCAGCGGCCTCACCCACAGAATCCATCGCGCTGATCGAGCGAGTACTGAACGAGATGCCGTGAACCCCACACCGGACATGCGGCGGGACACAGGGGAGACTGGGCGCGAGGAGGACCGATGCCCGACAGGGAACCCATGTCACGCCCACGTCGCAGGATCGCCGCGATGCTCACCGAACTCCGTGAGCAGTCCGGCCTCACCCTGGACGAGATCGCCGCCGAGCTCGGTTGGCACCTGACCAAGGTCAACCGGATCTCGCTTGGCCGACGACGGCCGACACCTGCCGATATCCGCCAACTCGCCGACTTCTACGGCATGGACGACGCCCGCAGGGAACAGCTCGATGCCTGGCGAGAGGAGGACCGGAAACTCAAGCGGATGCCTCCTCCGTGGAAGATGTACGAGGAGGTCATGTCCGCCGCGTATCGCGAATTGATCATCAACGAGCACGAGGCGTCACGGGCGTGGGAGTTCCAGCTCAACACCATCCCGGGCCTCTACCAAACACCCGACTACGCTCGCGCGATCATCTCGATGGGCCTCAACGCATACGGGCACGACCAGATCGAGAAGCTGGTCAAACTCCGCAGCATGCGCCAACGACTCCTCTTCCAGGAAGACCCACTGATCTCGACCGGGATCGTCACCGAAGGCGCCCTCCGAGCCCTGGTCGGCGGCCGGGACGTAATGCGGGAACAACTCCTACACGTGCGCGAACTGGCCATGCAGGACAACATCGACTTCAGGGTCATCCCCTTTTCCGCAGGCGCTGCCGTCGCACAGAACAGCGGCGTCACGCTCTACCAGTTCCCCGACCGCCCCCAGCCCGAGATCGCGTTCGTCGAAGTCATCGGAAACACAGTCGTCGAGGAAGCAGACCCCGAGATCTCGCAGTTCACACGGCTCATCGCACAATTGGAGGCTGCGGCAGCCTCGCCGGTGGAATCGATCGCACTGATCGAGCGAGTACTGAAAGAGATGGCATGAACCCAACCCCAGACACGCTCGGAACGCCGATACAGCCCTGGCGGAAGGCCACGGCCTCCGGCCAACAGGGATCATGCGTAGAGGTTGCACCGTTCACCGCCGTGATCGGCGTCCGCGACAGCAAGGACATCCGCGCCGGTCAACTCACAGTCACACCCAGGGCTTGGCGCGCGCTCCTCGACACGGTGAATGCTCGATAGCTGCACCAGGATGAACGCTTCCGGCCCCACCAAACAGGGGCTGGAAGCGCCCCTGTATTCGCCTTTGTCCGGCGTCGGAGGGCGGCGAATCCGCCGACCGATGTCTCATCCGCATCCGTCATCCTGTGAGCCGGTCGCCTGCCTCGCCCCAAGTCGCGAGGTTCCCGAAGCGGTCGCGCCCCGGGTACGGTGTGTGATCTCGACCGAGCGAGGGGGACGCGTGGGACGAAGTTCGGCCGTCGGAGCGATAGCCGTGGCATTGCTGGCCGTTGCCGGATGCAACAGCAACGGCGGTGACAGTACGAAGGCCTCGCGCACCAACCCACCACCAGCACCATCCGGTCAGGTTCCGACCACACCGGATGCGGAGGGCAGCGCCCGGGCGGCCGCGCTTGAGGTCTATGGACGATTTACTCACTTCCAGGATGGCGTAGAAGCAGGCGGAAGCCTGGACGGCATGGGGGCCGTCGCAAACGGGCGCGCTGCCGAACTGGTCACCCAGGTCCGAGACCAGTCGGCCCGGACCGGTCTCGTGGTCGAGGGTCCTCCAGGCACACCATCCCCTCAAGTGGAAACGGTCTCGCTCACGACGAATCCACCGCGGGTCGTACTCACGGACTGTGTGGACCTTTCCCACCAGCGTGTCGTATATCGCGACACTCGCGCGCCTTTTACCGTTCCTTCCCAATCTCC
Source organism: Embleya sp. NPDC055664 (assembly GCF_053618075.1). Lineage (NCBI taxonomy): Bacteria > Bacillati > Actinomycetota > Actinomycetes > Kitasatosporales > Streptomycetaceae > Embleya > Embleya sp. NPDC055664. The sequence goes on along the minus strand of NZ_JBSHGZ010000031.1, from coordinate 36,908 downwards.
AAGGTATGTCAAGCGGTTCGTCATCACCCGGTCCTCAACAGGCTCCTGGCTGGTGACCGACATGATTTCGGAGCGGGATCGCCCATGCTGACACAATATGTAATAGCCGGAGTGGCAGTCGTAGTCGCGACCGCAGCTGTGCCTACGACCGACCCGACGCCACCACCCAAACCGCCGGTTTCGCAAGACGGCCCACGATTCATCATCGAAGTCGAGACTCCGGGTACCCCCGGCCACCAAAACCCGCCCGGCCGGAGCAATGTTCCCGTGGGGACGAATTCGGCTCCGACGCCGGTGGATCCGAGGGACCCCGACGACACCCAATGCCCAGGCGCCGCCCTGGTCCTGGACGCGAACTCATGCATGGGCACCATCGACCCCGGCGGCGGCAACGCGGGCACCGCGCCCACACCACCCACCCCAGCCGAACTCGGCGCCCGCGCCTCCGCACAAATCCTCCTCGACGCACCCACCGTCCACCTCACCCCCGGCCCCGGCAAAACCGGCCTCGTCGGACTCCCCACCTGGCTCTGGGTCGACGCCACCCCGACATCATGGGGCCCCACCTCGGCAACCGCCGCCGTACCGGGCCTGTCGGTCACCGCCACCGCAACGGTGGATCACATCACCTGGACCATGGGAGACGGCGCCACCGTCGTCTGCACTACCCCGGGAACCCCCTACACCCCCAACCGAGGCGCCCAACCCAGCCCCGACTGCGGACACACCTACACCCGCCCCGGCATCCACACCGTCACCGCCACCACCCACTGGACCATCACCTGGACCGGCGGCGGACAAACCGGCACCCTCGCAGCCACCCGCACCACCACCATCAACGACATCCGCACAGGCGAAATGCAAGCACTCGCCTCCTGAAGCTCGCGCACAGCCTCACCCAACCGAGACCGCAAGATGGCGGTGGCCGCGCATCTGCTCACGATCGGCGACGTGCTCGTCGGCGACGGCGTCGGTCACCCTTGAGATCAGGTCCGGGCTCACCTGGACGCCGTAGACGCCGGCGAGGTGGGAGCGGATGTCGCGCACGCTCATCCCGCGCGCGTAGAGCGAGAGGATCCGCTCGTTGAACCCCGCCAACCGGCGCGCGTGCCGGGGCACCAATGCCGGTTCGAAGTCGCCGTTGCGGTCGCGCGGAACCGCGATCGTGACCTCTCCGGCGTCGGTGAGCACGGTTTTGGGCGAGGTGCCGTTGCGCGAATTCCCCGACCCGCGACCGGCGGGATCGTGCCGTTTGTAGCCGAGATGCTCCGTCATCTCCGCGTCCAGGGCCCGCTCCAGCACGGCCCGGGTGATCTCGGTCAACAGGCCGCCCTCACCGAGCAGGGCCGCCCCAGAGGCGTCCGCGCGGTCCATCAACCGCTCCACGACCTCGTCCGTGCCCGCGGGCGGGTTGCTGGTCCGTGGGTTCTCGATCTCGGTTATGACTGTCCGTTCCGGGAGGCCGGGATCCGGGAAGGTACCCCGGCCAACCATTCACATCACGGACTTACACGAACTTTCAGACATATCCGTCCCGAGGGCGTTCAAGTTTTCGTGTGCAAGGTGCGTCCCCTCGAACTCGTTCGGGTCGAGGGGCGCAGATGTGGAGTGTCTCGTGCGTCAGTAGACGACGGAGAGTTTGGTGAAGCGCTTGGAGATCGCCGGGCCGTGGGGCACGGCGGCGTCGGGCGCGTTCACCGGATATGCGGTGATGCGTGGTTCGGCGTCGCGGTTGTCGTTCCACTCGCTGATCCGGTCGCACAGGCGTTTTGCGAGGTCGTGTCCCTGTGGTCCATGGGCGTGGGTGCCCAGCTCCCATTGTGTGGGGTGGCCTTCCCGGTCGTGGCGCCGCAGGGAGAGGTAGGCGAGGGAAGTCTCCTCGACCAGGGCGACGCTGCGGGATGCGATGGCCGGAGTGCAGCGGCCGGAGTCGACGGCGGTGGCCTCGGCGGCGATTCGGCAGGTGCCGGGCTCGGAGGCGGCGAGGCGTAGCCAGATCCCGTCGAAGGATTCGTCGGCGAGGACGAACACGCCGGACCACGTGCTGGTCCTGGAGTGGTCGAGGACTCCGGTCAGGGCGGTGGGGTCGATGTTCTGGTCGTCGTCCCAGTGCAGGGCAACGTCGCCGGCGGTGTCGATGGGGGCCGTCAGTTCGCCCTCCTGGCCGACCATGGGTACGAAGCCGCAGAGTTCGACCGAGTCCGAGACGAGGACGTTGTCCTCGGTGAGGGTAAAGGCGACGGCTCGGGTTTGGCCTCGCCAGCGGAGCGGCGCGACCAGGCGGCCCTCGGGCTCGAGTTGGTGCCACCAGGAAGTGGGGATGTCCCAGGTGCCTACCGTGACGACGATGCGTTGGTAGGGGGCGTGTTCGGATGCGCCGAGGACGCCGTTCCGGGTGATGACGCGTACGGCTTCGTTGCCGGTGGCGTCGAGCGCGGAGCGGGCGCCGGTGGTGACCTCGGGGTCGATGTCGAGAGTGACGACTCGACCCGTTGGTTCGGTCAGGCGCTGGAGGAGTGCGGCGTTGTAGCCGGTTCCGGCGCCAATCTCCATGATGCTGTTCCCGGGGTGGACTTGGAGCTGGTGGAGCATTCCGGCGACGATGCCGGGGCCGGAGGCGCAACTTAGGGCGATTCCGGTGTCGTTGCGCTTGGTGATGACGGCCTGTTCGGCGTATGCCTCGTCGAGGGGGGCGTCGGGAACGAACATGTGGCGGGGGACTTCGCGCATGGCGTCGGCGACACGCGGGTCGAGTGTCGGCCTGCCGCGGAGGATGCGGTCGACCATGTCTCCTCGCAGGGTGTCGGGGGACGGTCCGGTGGTTGTCGTCACGGAGATGCTCCTCGGAGGTATGGCAGCCCGGGGTGCCCGAGGCGGGTTGGTCTCGGTGGATCAGCCGGTCAACAGGAGACACGTGTCCCAGGACGACATGCATTGCCCCTGCTTGAGCCCGTGTTCGACGAGACTCACGCCGGCGCGACCGGTCAGAAGCCCGGCGTCGGCGGGTATTCCGCGCCGGCGGAGGTGTCGATGCATGCCGTCCAACAGGATCGGTATTCGTTTGTTCAGAGCACCGGCGTCGTCCGCGTCCGCGGCGGCGCGCCGTGTGGCTTGGAGGAGGCCGGCCCAACCGTGGCACACCGAGGCGTCATTCAGGAGTGCGAGTTGTCGAGGATCCGTGACGCATGCGAGCAGGGCTGCTTCGGCGTGTAGACGGCGTTCTGCGTCGCCCAGGGCGAGACCGGCCAACTGCTGGGCGCGGGCCTGACCGGGCGTGCCATAACACCAGGACGGTCGCTGCGGACCGTCGTGATGCGGGGCGCCGTCGTGCCATTCGGTCCGAGTGATGACGCCAGGCCACCACGGGCGGGGGGTATTCCGTCGCCAGGCGTCGAAGACGTCCGTGATGCGGGCCATGGCTTCGACGTGTTCGGGAACGGTTACACCGTGTCTCATCGCCGTCGACAATAGTGTCAGGACGCCTGCGCATCCGTGCGCGATGCCGAGGTTGAGGTGACCGCCGGGCCAGTGGGGCGAGGGTTGTCCGCCCGGGGAGTCCCGGGTCCACCAGCCGGGAAGTTCGTCAGCGCCCGAGCGGATCGGGTGGGTCAGGCGCGTGAGGTAGCCGAGGACGTCCCGGAGGAGCAGGGTGTCTTGGCCTTGGTGGAGAAGGTAGGCGCCGAGGCCCGTCATGCCGCCCACGAGGTCGTACTCGCGCAACGCGGGCAACTCGCCGCGGTCGATGCGTTCGTGTGCCCGGCCCAAGCGGTGGCGGATGCCTGCGGTGATCGCGTCGTCGAGAACGTCCAAGGCCCGCCCGTAGGCCCGATGCCCGATCTCCCGGAGAGCGAAGGCGACGGCCGGGGCACCTTGAGACAGACAGAGGAAGTCCGGGTGGGCGTGGACGGGATCGCGGGTCATCGCCCGAGCCCATGTGTGCGCGGTCGTCCACTCCGCCAGGCCGGCGCGGGCGCCGTACAGCAACGCGACGCCGGGCGTGCCCGCGAACAGGTCCTGCGCCCGCGTTGGGGAGGGCAACGTTGCTGCGGGTTCCGAAGGGGTGTCGTCGGTCAGCACGTCGCGGCCTCCGATCGGGCTCTGGATGCCAGGGCTGCTTGGCGGGCGAGGCGGCGACAGGTGCGCTCTCCGATCGGGTCGATGCCCAGGGCTCGGTTGTGATGCATGTGCAGGAGCGAGTCCACGATGGCGTCGAGGTCGGTTCCGAGGGGCAGGAGTTCGCGATAGGCGGCCAGGGCTTCGGCGCGGTCCGCCCATGCCGTGGTCAGGTCCGTTGGCAGGTCCGACAGGTCGACGTTCCCGGCAACCACCCTCTGCTGGACGGCTCCGGCGACCACCCGATCCACCGCCGGTGATCCGGTGATCGGTCGCGCGGCCAGGCGACCTGATGCGTCGGCAGGGTTGTCGTAAAAGGCGCAGGCGATGCCGAGCATCGATAGAGCAGTCCATGCCTGGGGGTCGATCCCGAGCGTGGATGCGTGTCGGAGCCAGATCGCCACTGTTCGCGAGTCGGCGGCGAAGACTCGCTCGGCGGCTGCCATCGCCGGCCCGGCGCCGTATCGGCCGATCTCCGGCCGATACGCGTCGAGGGCCAGGTGCGACGCGGCCCCGCCGGCACGCAACTCGTGGTCCCAGTGTCCGAGCGCGGCGATTATGGCGGCCTTGGTGGCTGGTTGTGGGGTGTGGATACGCAGCCGCAGATGGTCCCGTTCGTGGGTGCTGCGGTAGCGCACGAACCACCACTGCGGACCGTGGCGTTGGTCGAGCATGGCCGTGAATCTGGGCAGGTGATGGGTGATGATCTCGTTGAACCGCTCGGGATGCGTGTGGATCTTCGCGAACACCCAGTCCTCGCTCGGCGTTCCCGGTGCCGCCTCATACCGGGCCTGGGTGGTGAGGGAAGGCAGGCCAGCCAACGGCGACGGCGCGGGGGATCGTCGGGTGACCAGGGGCATGGCGATCTCGTGGATGTGACCGTTCATCCATCCGAACTCGGCCGCGGGCGCGGCTTCTTGGACGATCGCGTGTCCGTACCGTGCCAGCTGGGCCCGAAGCGAGTAGGCGTGTGTCGGTTCGTCGAGGGACAGGCGTAGCGTGCGGTCGGCGTCGCACAACTCGACCGTGTCGGGACACTTCCAGCGGGTGCGCCATTTGCGCAGCGCGAGCCGCCATCGGTGACCATCGGCGGTGGAGGGTGGTAGGTCGGCTGTGGTCAGGCGCCATCGTGCGGCGCACAGCACGGCGCGTCCGTGGCGTACGCGGGGCAGTCTGGGGAGGAGCTGTGCGTGCGGTCCCCAGTCGAACTCGTACCACTGGGGTCCCAGCGCTCGGGGCAGGTGGGCGATGAACCGGGCGAGCGGGGAGACCTGCTTGTGCAGCGCCAGGGCGTGGAAGACCTGTGGCTCCACGACGATGTTGCGGGAGAGGCTGACCAGGTGCAGGCCGGTCGTGGTGGCCAGGACGGCGAGGTCGCGTACGTCCACAGGGGTCTGCGGGTCCTCGGGCCGGCGGTGTTCGCCCAAGGGTAGGACGTGCTGCAGGTAGGGCGGGACGCGGCTGACGTTCTGGGCGTGGGCGTACACCGGTGGTGTGGCCAGCTGGACCTGCAACGCTCCTTCGGTCGCGGGCGGCAGCGTCCGATACACGTCTTCGAGGCCCGAACCGGTCGCCGTGGCGGTGAAGCGCGAGGTGATCGTCCCCGCCGCGCGAGCCGGCGCGACCATGAGCGTGAAGTCCCCGCGATCCAGCGCCTGGGCGTCGGCGGCCTGCACCCGTGCGGACAGTTCGACGTGCGGCGGGATCCGACGCTCGTCAAAACTCGTGCCTTCGGTCAGCGTGCGGATGTCGGCGTCGGTAAGGACGATCTCGCCGGTGTCGTCGGCCATGGCTCGCCAGGCGCGGGCGAGCAGCCGCTCGTCGCGCGGGGAGACCGTCTCGGCCGGCACGGCCTCGGTGACTGTGGGGTATCCGGCGGGGAAGCCCAGACCCGTGGCCGGGTTGACGACGTCCGTCAGCGGGACCGGGGCGCCGACGCCGTATCGCTCCACGAACGCGGCGTGGTACGCGCGCCAGGAGGAGTCGCCCGCGGGGTGGCGCGTGGTGCGGAGCAACGCGCTCGCGGCCCGCTCCATCTCCCACGCGACGGCATGAGGGAGGGTGACCTGACAGTCGACCCGCGTGTCGAGCGCCAGTACGGTGCGGCCGACGTTCGAAAGGGTTCGCATCCCGGCGACGAGGTCGGTGCAAAGCCTGTCCTGGTCGGTGGGGTGGGCGTCGTTGTGCCGACGAACGTCTTCGGCTGTCGTGTGTAGACCCTCGATCAGAGGAACCGCCTCGGCCACGTCGTCCGCGTGTACCCGCCGGAGTTCGTCGAGGAGCCGTGCCAGGGGGTCCGTGACGGTGGTCGGGGCGCGCAGGGAACTGATCAGCAGGCCGCGCCGCACGAGATCGGTCAGCATGGCGTCGATCCGGGTGGAGTCGGCACGGGTGAAGGCCTCGGACAGGTTTTCGGCGAGCGCGCCGAACCGGATCGGCACACTCGCGGTTTCCCAGGCCGTGAAGACCGCCCGAGTCGCGCGCACGCTCACCCGGAACGGGCCGTTCGCCAACTCCAACCGGCCGCCCCGCTCGCACGCCAGGTCGCTGAACACCACGTCCAGACGCGCCAAGAGCCGGGGGCATGCCTCCAACCGGTCGATGACGTCGGTCAGCCATTCACTGTCGACCCGGGCCAGCGCCCGATGCCCCGTGCCCCACTCGACCTGGGTGTGCGACCCCAGGGTCACCGGGGCTACTCCCGCGAAAAGACCGAAAGGCGTGGGCCGTCCGGCGCTTCGCAACACGTAGCGCACGACGGCGGACGTTGCCCGACGAACGCGCCGAGAATCGGTGTCGGCGCCGCTGCCGGTCAGCTGCTCCACGCGGCGCGCCAAAGCCGGACTGGCAGCAGTGACGGCTGCGGCGAATCCCGGCCGCGCCCACGTGTGCCGCAGCCACACGACACAGTCGGACACTTCATCGAGGTTGGGCCACCACAGTGGCAACTCGCTCAGGGGTGTCACGGCCACGCGCAACAGGGCGGCGCCGGTGCTGCGGTAGAGCTGCGTTCCGTCCGACACGCGATCCTCCGACCGACATGGGGTGGGTGGGGATTCCGGGCGGCCGTGAGTTGCTTCGGCCGCCCGGGACGGGGACGTCGACTACGAGCTGACGCACGACGACTTGCAGGTTGCCGCGCAGGTGTCGTTGGTGTCGCACGGCACGGGAACGCCCTCGGCGACGTCCGTGGTCACGCGGACATCCAGATCGAAGTCGTCGTCGAGCGCCGGATCGGTGTCGGAAACCATGGGCATGGTGGTAACTCCTCGTGTGGGCCGATGCCGACCACGAGCGGGTGCGCCGTCCGGGGTCGAGTGATGGTGTGGGTGGTCGAACACCACCCCTGGGGTGGATCCGTCCGGGTCGGAGGGTCTTCGAGGGCGGCGACCACTCGTCGGCGTCCGAACGAGCAGGACCCGGGCACCCAGCTCGGTGATGCGTGCGCGTCGCTCGCGGGAGACGCTCTTGCCGCCGAGATGAGCCCGGGACGGGAAAAGCACGCCGTATCCGCCGCTCGCCCGCAGGGCGTCGAGCAGTCCGGTGAACGCCACGGATGCCGCGGGCTGAGAGGGATGTTCCACGAAGACGCCGGCCAGAAGAAGCTCATGGTGGCGGCAGTACTCATGCAGCGACTCGACCAACGACCGACGACGCGCCGCCGAGACCGAGACCAGCCGGAGATAGCCGTACACGAGCGGACCGGGCCCGGACTGCTCCTCGGTGACACCTCGCATCCCCTCGCCCTCCCTCGCCCTCCCTCGTCGGCGAAACCGAAACCGGCTCCCGGGAACGAGCATCGCCGCGAGCGTGGTCACTCTGGGATGAGCGGGTGTGGCACTTCCGTGGCACTTTCGCCGCACCGGGTACGCCCCGGGTGATTCGATGGGGGCTCCGGAAGGGGCTGCTGGTGCCGACCGTTCGAACGTGGACCGGCCACGAGGCGAGGGCGCTTCGTCGCGCCAAGCGCATGGGTGTGCGCGGGTTCGCCGATCACCTGGGCATGGCCGCGCGAACCGTATCCCAATGGGAGAGATTGGGCGTCCGGCGTGAACCCCGGCCGGACACACAGGCCATTCTGGACACCGTCCTCGCCCGTGCCACTCCTGACGAACAGGCACGATTCGAAGCCCTGCTCGCGAAGACCGTCGACGAGGCCCCTCCCCGGCCGTTTCCCGTCCCGCGCGAATGGGACCACGAGACGTGGACCGAGGACATCGAACGCGCGCTCGTACTCGTCAACCGACAAAGCCTTGCGCAGGCCACCAGCCTCCTCGACCGCCGGTTGACGCAATCCGTGCCGGCGGACCTGGACGACCGGGGACGCTATCTCTACGCCCGCTCCCTCGTCCTCCTCGGCGACGTACGACGCGACCAAGGCGCCCTCCACGGCCCCTCGTCCGCCGATCACCACTACCGGCGCGCACGCGAGATGTTCACCGCTTTGGACATTCCCCGGCGCGTCGCGCAGATCGACCTTTCGCTCGCCGTCGTCGCCGAGATGACCGGACGCCTGGAGGAATCCGCCCACATGTACGAACTCCTCGCGAGCGATCGCAGGCTGGGCGAGCGCGACCAGGCTCGCGCCCGACTGTGGATCGGCACGGCGCTGAGCAAGGCCGGGCGGCACGGACGCGCCATCGAGGAGATGGCCGAGGCCACGCGCCGCTTCGAGGACCTGGACGAGCCCGACGACTGGTCGGTGGCCCAGCAAAAGCTCGCCCTCGCCCACCGCGGCGCCGGGACCATCGGGCGGGCCCTGCACCACATCGACATCGCCCTGGCCCACCGCGTCACCGACGCACCGATGCAACAGGTTCGGCTCGACACCGCGCACGCGCACATCCTGGTCACCGACCGTGCCACGATCGACGCCGGGCTGACCCTGCTCGACCGCACCGCGCAACTGGCCGCTCGACACGGGCTGTCCCATCAACTCCACAGCATCGAAGCCATCCGCCGCACCTGCGAATGAACCCCGCGCCACCCAACCCCCGAGGAGCACACCTTGGCAGCCGAACGCCCCGACGTCACCGACACCGACCGCGCCGACGCGGAACTCGTCTGGGACTACCACCAGATGCAGCACGAGCTGCGCCCATGCTCAGCGGCCGTCGGCCTCGGCAGCCACGACCTCGGCGTCGCCCGCTTCACCGCCGAGCTCTACCACCACGGCCTGTTCCCGATCGTGGTCTTCAGCGGCGGCAACAGCCCCACCACCGCCGCCCGCTTCCCCCGCGGCGAAGCCGTCCACTACCGCGAACACGCCATCGAACTCGGCGTCCCCGACGAAGCGATCCTCCTCGAACCCCGCGCCGCCAACACCGGCCAGAACATCGCCTTCACCCGCGACGTCCTCACCGCACACGGCACCACCGTCGAATCCCTGCTGTTCGTCTCCAAGCCCTACATGCAACGCCGCGCCTATGCCACCTGCCGCAAGGTCTGGCCCGAGGTCGACGTCGTCTGCGCCTCCGAACCCCTCGAATTCGACGCCTACCTCAAATCCATCGGCGACGAACACCTGGTGATCGACATGCTCGTCGGCGACCTCCAACGCATCATCGCCTACCCCGGGTTGGGCTTCGCCGTCGAGCAGGACGTCCCGGACGACGTCCACACCGCGTACGAACGCCTCCTCGACGCAGGCTTCACCAGCCGACTCATGGCGGGATGAGCACATGCCACCCCGCAAGGTCTGCGCGATCCACCAACCGAATCTTTTCCCGCGATTATCGACCCTCGCCAAGATCCACGCCGCGGACCGCTGGATCGTCTACGACGACGTCCAACACACCGCCCGCGACTACCAACACCGCTGCCTCCTTCCCGATCCGGTGGACCCCGCCCGACGGCGGTGGCTCACCCTGCCGATCCACCGACCACAAGGCAGAGCAACCCTGATCCGGGAGCTACGCCTCGTCGACCCGCCTGCGGCCCGGAAACGAGCGGAAGGCATGCTCCGACACCATTACGGCCGCAACCCGTACTGGGCGGACGTCGAACCCGCGATCGACGAGGTCCTGCAACTCCTCGCGCAAACCCACCACTTGGCCGAGGTTGCGGAGGCTTCCACCCGAACCCTGCTCAGGCTCCTCGACTGGCAAGGGACCGCGCTCCGCAGTAGCGAGACGACCGCCCGAGGCGGACGATCCGAACGCCTCGCCCGTCTCACCATCGAGGCGGGTTGCGACACGTACCTCCACGGCATCGCCGGCGGCCGGTACATGGACTTCACAGTCTTCGAGACCAAGCACGTGCTGACCCGCCCGGCCAAGGCCCCGCCATGCGTGGGCTCCTGGCGCGAAAGCGCGCTGAGCACGCTCACCACGATCGGCGTGACCGAAACCTCGAAGAGGCTGAGGGCGGTGTGACGTTGTCGCTCCTTCGCCCGTCGGGCAGGTCCTGCGGCCGGATGGGCGGCGTGCCGAGGGCGGGATGGACGAGGTAGCGTCACACGGTGGCCGGCGTTTCCTTTGCCGGGAAATTCCGGAGTACGGCGGCGATGTCGCCGGGCTTGTCCGGGTCCTGCTCATGCATTTCGAACCCCTCGCCAAGGCGCACGTGGGGCAATCAGCCGCCGCATCCCCTGGGCAGCAATCTGGGCGAGAGCGTCTTGGAGTCGACGGACGGCTTCGGCGAGGACGTGACCACCACCATGCATGGATAGAGGCTGCGCGCCGAGCCGATCGCGCAGCTCCGCTGGCAACGTCGCGTGCACTGTGTGGGGATGGCGCGACTTGGAGACGCAGATGATCACATGGTGCTGGGTCTCGAAAGTGGAAGCACATGGATGAGGCCGAGCACGCGCTGTCGCGGAGGTGCTCACTCGCCGGCTGGGCCGGTTGGTCACGCCGTCGGACGCGGGTCTGGTCGAGCCGGGTGTGGTGCCCGGACCTCGGGATACGGTGGACGCTCTGGTCGAGATCGGGAGCCTGGACATGGACCCCACCCGTCGTGCCGTCGTGGTCGCCGCCGTCTTCTCCACCGCGCTGACCGTGCCCGGCTGGGCCGAGGCATCGGCCCGCGCGGACACGATCCGCACCGCCGACAACCCGCGCTACGGCGCCCCGGACGTGCGGACCGTGCGCGCGATGGCCGAGGCGTTCTCCGACATGGACGACGAACACGGCGGCGGCGCCGCACGCCCACCGGCCGCTGCCTACCTGGTCAACACGGTCCTGCCTTACCTGCGTGCGAGCGCGCCGGACGCGGTGCGCCGCGACATGCTCTCGGCCGCCGCCGACCTGACCTACCTGCTCGGGTGGATGGCAATGGACGAACGCGCCGACGGCCTCGCCCAGAGCTACTACGTCCACGCCATGCACCTGGCCCGGGAAGCAGGGGACGAGATCACCTACGCAACGGCATTACGCGGCCTCAGCGTTCAGGCCGTGCAACTCAAGCACGGCGTACAGTCGCTGCATCTCGCGGACGCCGCAGCCTCGGCGGCGACCGCCCTGGGCGCACCCCGCATGCGCGCGTTCCTCACCGGACAGCAGGCACACGCCCTCGCCGAGGTGAAGGACCGCCGAGCCGCCTTCAACCATCTCGGCCAGGCCGAACGCGCACTCGACCAGGCGACCAGCGGCCCGGAAGCCTTCGGCTCCTACCACCACGCCGCACTCGCCTTTTACACCAGCCACGTTCTGGCCGCCCTCGGCGACACCTCCGGCGCGATCGACGCCATGGTGGAGGCGAACCGGATCCGCCCCGCCCGCGAACGCCGCAGCCGCGCACGCTCGACCGCCCAACTCGCCGAACTCCAAGTCGACGACGGCCGCCTCGACGAGGCATGCGCATCCTGGGACGCGTTCCTCGACGACTACCCGTACGTCCACTCGGGACGCCTCAACGCCCACCACGCCACCATGCGCGCCCGACTCGCACCACATACCGGCAACGCCCGGGCCCGCGCGCTGCTCACATGCGCCGCCTCCCACTGAGACGCAGCTCGTCAACTCCCGCCGGACGCCTTGAGGATGTCGGCGATCCGGGACACGCTCACCCCGACGATGGCCGCGATCTCGGCCCTGAAGAGTCCGTCGGCGCGGCTGGCGACCACGGCTTTGCGGACCGCGGCGTCGGCCGCCCGGACCTGACGGTGGGCCATCCGGCGCTGATGGCTGCCGGGCGAACTCTGGAAGTAGGTCGAGCGGGCGATTGTCCGAAGGCGCGCGGCCCGCTTGAGGCGCCGCCGCGCTACGTCCTTCGTAGGCTCACCCCCACCTGCGTGGGGACTTTCTCCCGCACAGGTACAGCGGGTGTACACCCGCCGGCTCACCCCCACCTGCGTGGGGACTTCCACAAGGGCACCGTCTCGCGAGAGATCCGGTCCGGCTCACCCCCACCTGCGTGGGGACTTCCGCCGACGCCATTGCGGCCCGCCCCGGCCGCGAGGCTCACCCCCACCTGCGTGGGGACTTCGTTGCACCCCCGCAACTCCGACGAAGGGTGCACGGCTCACCCCCACCTGCGTGGGGACTTCCCGACCCCGAGACGGCGGGGATCGCCGGCGCCCGGCTCACCCCCACCTGCGTGGGGACTTCGATCGTGGCCGTGCACGTGAACATCGAGCTGGAGGCTCACCCCCACCTGCGTGGGGACTTCGGACACGCTGCGCTGTGCGGTGCCTCACCAGGCGGCTCACCCCCACCTGCGTGGGGACTTCCCTTCCTGACCTGGGGGTTCTTAAGGGCTTTGCCGATTCGTGATGCAAACAGGGTCATTGCGGCAAGCTTCCTGCCTGTTTCCGCTTCGGCATATCGGCAATCGTTCGCGAGCTGGGCGTTGTCGCATGGTTTGGTCCTGTCTGCATGTCGGCCGGACAGGCATGCGGTGTCGTTCGCGGCGTGTCCATCTTGAAAGCCCACCGCCATCGACGCGTCCGGAACAAGATCGGCTTGATTCCGACGCAGCCACGACACAAGGATACGAGCCCTGCCTCCGGTCGCTCGGCCGGCCGGACGTACCGATCAAGACCCGACGATCCCCGCCCGCACGAGGGCCTCTCCCGCGCCGCCCGCCACGGTGGACGGTCCGGTGCAATGGCGTCGGCTCTCCACACCGTGACGTGACACACTCCGGGTGGCAACACGTCGAGGGCGATGGACAACACGGCACCCTCGTCAAGAATGGCGACCCGGCCACAGACTCCCGCGTGCCGGCCTGCATGACCTCCGTGATCGCGCGGCAGATTCGCGGAACTTCGCCGACGACCAGGCGCTCGGTGGTCTCTGGGACTACCACCACGAGACGTTGCGCGAGGGCTACCGCACCGCGCGTGTAGACCTGGCGACACCCGAACGGACCGTCCACAGCGCTGCTCGATACGGGTCGACGGCGCCTGGCGATTGCGGGCGAGTTCGAGGAAGTCCCGCACCGTCGGGATGCGTTCGTGTGCGTCGACTTCGGCGCGGAACTGGCCGACTGATCATGGATGGAGGACACGATCCGCCGAGGCACACCGACCGGCCAGGCGGATTCGATCACGCCAAGGGGATGAGGTGAACGACCCCGTCCGCACCCCGGGTCCCGTTCCTTACCGTGCGGGCGACCTCATCGCCACAAGCATAGACAGCCACGAGGGACCACTTCGGAACGCCCGGTCGCAAGTCACGGGAGAGTCCCCGGCACCAGCCGAACAGCGCCACCGTATAGCGGAACGTACGTACGTTCGCCCACCAACAGGCCGAGACCGGCTCACCCCCACCTGCGTGGGGACTTCCGTGGTAATCATCAGGGAGGGCGCAACCAGCATCTTCGGCGGGAAGGTCTACCGGGACAGCGCGTCCCAAGTGCGCGATGCCTACGGCGACATCGCAGTCGACCCGACGATCAGGCGCAGTACGAAAATCCCCGAGGCGTACACCCCACAGACCCCCGCTGACGTTGTACGCCCCCAAAGAGGACGCCACGCGCGACTACATCGGGCGCATCGACGGCAGCGAGCACGGAACCTTCTGTTGTGTGTTCAGCGGATTCGCGACCTGCACGGATGTGCGAGAAACGCGGGTTGACCAGCCCGAAAGCCCTTCAGGATCTTCACGGGTTTACGGGCTTTTCCGATGGCATCTGCCCGTAACCTGCCCGCGAACAGCGTCGATGATCAGCGTGAACGGACGGCCCTTCGCATCGCGCGAGGGGTCGTCCGACTCGTCCGGGTCCTGCCCGATCGGCACCGGATTCATCGGCTCGCAACCGCGACCTCACTCCGGGTCGTCCACGGTGGCATGACGTCGCCTCCCACGCCTTCGCCCACTCCCCCGCCGTGGCCACACTGCGCGGAAGGCACGACCACGACCGACCCCGTCGGATGCCGGGGCGTACACGTCACCGGCCACACCCGATGCCTGGCCCACCTCAACCCCACCGATCGCACCAGCCACCTCGCGACCCTGACGCCTGGATCCGACGTCGACCACCGCGGCACCACCTTCGACGGCCCTCTCCTGGCCGAACTCCTCGACGCGCTCCGCGACGTCGGCACCATCCACCCGCGCCTTGGACGAGCGCTGTTCGACGGCGCGACGTTTTCCGCCGCCGCCCGGTTCGGCGGCGTGACGTTCGGCTCCGAAGCCCGGTTCAAGGGCACCGTGTTCTCCGCCGAGGCGCGGTTCGACGGCGCGAGGTTCATCGCCGAGGCCCGTTTCGATGGGTCCGCGTTTACCACCACCGCCTGGTTCGGCGGCGCGACGTTCGGCGCCGACGCCTCGTTCAGCGGTGCGACGTTCACCGCCACCGCCCGGTTCAACGGCGTGAGGTTCAGCGTCGACGCCCGATTCGAAGGCACCACGTTCAGCGCGGGCATCCGGTTCAGCGACGCGATGTTCTCCGCCCATGCGCGGTTCCGTGGCGCGACGTTCCTTGCCGAGGCCCGGTTCGGCGGCACGACGTTCACTGCCGACGCCCAGTTCGACCACGCGACATTCGGTGCCGAGGCCCGGTTTGGTGGCGCGAGGTTCATCGCCGACGCCCGGTTCGACGGCGCGACGTTCTCCGCCGCCGCCTGGTTCGGCGGCGCCATATTCGGCGCCGACGCCCGGTTCGGCGACGCGATATTCACCACCGGTGCCGACTTCGACGGAGTGGTAGTCGATGGCGATGTCTGGTTCAACAGTGTGCGGTTCGAGTCGGTCGCGGTGCTGGGGCCGTTGTGGTGTTGGGGAGAGTTGGACGTATCGAGAGCGGTGTTCGGTGCTCCGGTGGTGATCGAGACCGCGGCAGCCGCGGTGCGGTGCGAGCGGACCCGGTGGGAGGCGACCGCGACGCTGCGGTTGTGGCACGCCGACCTCGACATGACCGGCGCGGTCCTCAACTTCCCCCTCGCCGTCGTCTCGGCTGCTGCGGACACCGACCCGGTACGGGTGCTGAGCGTGAGCGGGGTGGACGCCGCGCACCTGGTCCTGACCGACACCGACCTCACCGCGTGCCGGTTCCTCGGCGCCTTCCACCTCGACCAGCTGCGCCTGGAGGGCGACACCCGCTTCGCCCGGACACCCCTCGGGACCGACCTGCTCCGCGGCCTGCCCCTGCGCTGGACCGACCGCCTGGCCCTCGCCGAGGAACACCACTGGCGGGCCCTGTCCTTGCCCCGCCGCCGCCCCCGACTGCGCACCGGGTGGACGTCCGCACCACCATCGCCCTCCGGTTCCCCGTCTCCCGTGCCCGGCCCGGCCGCGCTCGCCGCGCTGTACCGCCAGCTCCGCAAGGCCTTCGAGGACGGCAAGGACGAACCCGGCGCCGCCGACTTCTACATGGGCGAGATGGAGATGCGCCGCCTCGACCGGCGCCCCGGCCGTAGCCGCGCCGAACGCGGGCTGCTCACCGCCTACTGGGCCTTGTCCGGGTACGGCCTGCGCGCCTCCCGTGCCCTGACCTGGCTGCTGCTGGCCATGACCGCCACGGTGCTCGCGATGATGCTCTGGGGGACTGCCCACCGACGACCCGAAGCCGCTGACCACGGGCACGCAGGCCGCACCCGGGCAGCCGGTGCGCCTGGTCACCGACAACCCCGACCCGGAACTGACCGGCTCGCCGCACGAGCGGCTGACCGGCGAGCGTGCGGAGAAGGCGACCCGGGTGGTCCTGAACTCCGTGGTCTTCCGCTCCTCCGGCCAGAACCTCACGACCGCGGGCGCCTACATCGAGATGACGTCCCGCTTCCTCGAACCCATTCTCCTGGGCCTGGCCGCCCTCGCCATCCGAGGACGGGTCAAACGCTGACTTCGCGGAACGTCGAGTCGCCGGTCAGATTCGCGGCAGGTAGATCGTGCGTCTTTGCCGACGTGCTTCGAGGGCGGCCGGGATTCGGGGGGCGACGTTTCCGGGGAGGAGGGTCGCGGCCTGTTCGGGTGTGACGAACGCGTATTCGTCGAGTTCCTCGGTTTGGAGGCGGATGGCGGCGATCTACTCGGCTCTGCATCGGCTCACCCCCACCTGCGTGGGGACTTCAAGCAAGCAGGCGAGCGGCCGAGCCGAGACGCCGGCTCACCCCCACCTGCGTGGGGACTTCCACGCCGTCCGGACATCGCGTCCGGACACGTGCCGGCTCACCCCCACCTGCGTGGGGACTTCCCCGTCGCGGTGCTGTTCGTCGCCACCCTCCACGGCTCACCCCCACCTGCGTGGGGACTTCGATCTCTTCCTGTACCAGGTAGCCCGAGAAGGCGGCTCACCCCCACCTGCGTGGGGACTTCGCCACGATCAAACAGGCTGCGGCACAGCAGTACGGCTCACCCCCACCTGCGTGGGGACTTCCCTCGTTGTGCCCGCAGCAGCCTTAGCCGCTGCGGCTCACCCCCACCTGCGTGGGGACTTCCCGGTCTCGATGCCCCGGTTCGCGCGCACGTCCGGCTCACCCCCACCTGCGTGGGGACTTCGTTCGCGCCGCTGGTGACGCGTCCGCGCACGACGGCTCACCCCCACCTGCGTGGGGACTTCTCGGCGAACGGCGCGAGCGCGGCCGGGATCGGCGGCTCACCCCCACCTGCGTGGGGACTTCGTCTGGCTCGGCGACAACGACATCGGCGTCATCGGCTCACCCCCACCTGCGTGGGGACTTCAACATGACCGAGCCCACCTACGGCTGGACCGACGGCTCACCCCCACCTGCGTGGGGACTTCCCCACAGAAGCCGCTGTGCGGCCCGTTCGCCACGGCTCACCCCCACCTGCGTGGGGACTTCCCCGAGCGGTTGCTCTTGAGCAACGCCGAAGACGGCTCACCCCCACCTGCGTGGGGACTTCGGCCGCATGGGTACGTCCCCGAGGCCGAGCCGCGGCTCACCCCCACCTGCGTGGGGACTTCCCTGCCTGACCTGCGGGTTCTTGAGGGTTTTGCCGATTCGTGATGCAAACAGGGTCATTGCGGCAAGATTCCTGCCTGTTTTCACTTCGGCGCATCGGTAATCGTTCGCGAACTGGGCGTTGTCGCATGGTTTGTTCCTGTCCGCGCGTCGGCGGGGACAGGCGTGCAGTGTCGTTCACGGCGTGTCCGTCTTGAAGTTCCCGCCGTCATCGACGCGTCCGGAACGAGATCGGCTTGAATCCGACGCAGCCACGAAACAAGGATACGAGCCCTGCCTCCGGTCGCTCGGGCCGCCGGACATATCGATCAAGACCCGACGATCCCCGCCCGCATGAGGGCTCTCCCCGCGCCGGCCGCCTCGGTAGACGGTCCAGACCGATGTCGTCGGCTCTCCACACCGTGACATCACACATTCCGGGTGGCAACACGTCGAGGGCGCTGGACAACACGGCGCCCTCGTCAAGATGGCGACCCGGTCACAGACTCCCACGTGCCGGCATGCATGGCGTCCGTGATCGCGCGCGGATTCGCGGAACTTCGCCGACGAGCAGGCACTCACGGCCACGTACCAGGCCGACGGCAGCCGATCGACGAGGTCGCGCATCAAGACCGCCGACGCCGCAGGCGGTTCACAACCGCCGTTGCCAGCAAGGCGATCGGGCCTTCGCCGAGGAACCCGGCCACATCGGGGACACGCACCGCAGCACATAACCCGCAGGAAACCACGCCCACGAGAGTGCGGGCGGAAGGCGTACGAAAAAACGCCGCCCCAGCCGAACCCGGCGAGTACGAGGCATGGGACCAGGCGCGTCGCTCGCACGGGGACTTCCAGTACGGCGGCCCTGTAATCGACGGCACGCCCGGCCCTCCCCCACTCGCGCGGGGGACTTCTCTCGGATTGCCGCCCACGAGAAGGCCACCCACGGCTCAGCCAAACGGCTCCCTACCGGGAACCGACGCACTCCGTGAGGAACGCGGGCATGGCGTGCCGCTCCACGAGGCGTCCGCGCGCATGCGTCGCGGTGTCGTCGGCGGGCAGGAACACCCCGTCGCACCGGCGACAACACAACAACCGGGCCCACACCGCACGTTGTGCCTGCCACTGGGGATGGGCCACGCGGTACCGCCGCCGGTAGACCACCAGGAACCAGACCGCCAGCAGCAAGGCCACCCCCGACGCCGCGGACCCGAGGATCGCATTGATCACCACCGCCGTCACGAACATGACCACGAACGCCGCCACCAACGCCTGCCGCCACCCCCGCGCCGCCCACGGACGCACCGGCGGCCTCAACGAACGCGACAACGACGTCTGCGCCCTGCCCGTACCGCGCACGGACCCGACCGCACTTTCCAGGCCACCCGGTCCCTCCAGACGCACGGACACCGCCCACGGGTCCGAGACACCGCCACCCCACTCTCGTACAGGGCCCGGACCCTGACGACCTGATCAACCTGCCGACACCGCGGGCAATGCATCACTACTGCTCCTCCTGGGGACACACCTCGAGACGACACCACCGCGCCGCACCAGACGCGGGCGGCAACAGCGGACAAGCAATGGCCCACTCTTCGTCGGAAGGCGGGGCGTTCACGATCGGACACATCCGTACGAGCCCACTCAGGGCGCAAGCGACTTCGAGCGCCGAGACGCCCACACGGGACGACGCGCGGAGCCCCGAGCCACCGGGACCTCGCCCACCCAGCCGTCACCAACCCTCTCCTCCAGTCAACCATCCAAGTAGCCAAACCAGCACGCGAGTTCGAGAATCGAAAAACACCATGACCAGGCCAGCGACGCAGCGCGCAGCCCGACCGGGTTGAGGTCGATCGTGCCCACACAGCACGTTGCGCCCGAGATCGTCGCCGCATCGGCGGCCTGCGTATCGTCGGAGTCCTTCGGATCGGATCGACGGGGGCGGGAGAGACCCGGAGCTGCCGCTTCCGGCCGAGGCGGCACCGTTGCCGGTCATCCCGCCGCTCGGGCGGGTATTGCCCGCCCTCATACCGGTCTCCGACGCGTCCAGGACGACCACGTAGCCGTCGACGTCCAGGTCGACAATGCCGTCGGCATGGGCAACGGTCGGCAGCCACCGCCGTGTACCTCAGCACGACCCGTCCCGTTGGGCATCCAGGTCGGCCACGCGCCAGATCCCGATCGCGTCACGGGTGAGGGTGTAACGGGACGCCCGGGTGGCGATCAGCGCCGGGGTGCGGTCCCGATGGACGGGCCGCCGCCCAGTGACGTCGACGCAGGCGGCGAGCGTGACGATCGGTGTCGTGCTCGACAGCGACACCACCACGTCGCCCGGCGCCGGAGGCGCGGACGCCCCCGGCAGGGCGATCCCGGTGGTGCTCACGTTGCCGGCGATCCGCTGAAGGAGGCTGACAGCGCGACCGATCGCCGTCTTTTCGAGCGCGGCTTGGTCCAACGCCGACCCCGCCTCAACCGACGCCCGCATCCGGTCGTACCGCTCGTAGACCTCAACCGCCTTGGCCCGGGCAACGTCCTCCGCGCTCGACACCACCAGAACCTGGCCGGACGGAGGTGCCAGTGACGGAGTGGTGCGATCCGCGGTCGTGTCGCCGCCACCGCCATCGCACCCGACAACCACCGGCAGCACCGCTATCGCGACCGTGCCTGTACTCCGCCCCATGAGCCCCTCGATCGGTCGTGATCACACCCGGCACCCAGGAAGTGCCACGACAACCACACCGGTGACCACCGAACCGAGAATCGGAAATACACGAACCGCCCCGTCCCGTCCTCAAGAGGACTTCCCGACCACCAGGGCCATTCTTGAGACGGCCTGAGTCGAACTGACGAATCCCGTTCCGACCCCCGAGGTCGGGCGAGACTTCGGCTTTCCGAGTGCATTCGCCCTGGTACGCGAGGTCGGGCGGTGGCCGGTGGGGTTCGCGGTGCGCGCCCTGGCGGCGTGGGCATGCCGAAGCGCCCGGTGGCCTGGGGCCGTCGGGGCACCCGGTCCGAGATGTGTGGTCGGTCGTTCGGCCGACCACTCGCGGGCGCCGGGCAGGGGCTCGGGCAGTGTGGCCGGGCTTGAGGCTCGTTGTGCCGGGCGTCTCGACCGGGCTCCGGTCCGTGTCGTCGATGTCGGCCAGGGGTTCGCCTGTGTTCCGCAGGATGTTCCGTTGCGGACGCGTTCGGGGCAGTGGCACCGGAGCACAGCGTGTCGTCAGGGTCCCGAATCGACCGGGCCGGTGCTGCCGGTTCCGGCCGGACGGCGCCGTCGCCGGTCATCCCGCCGGTCGGGCGGGTATCGCCTGCCCTCTTCCCGGTCTCCGACGCATCCAGGACGACCGTGTCACCGACCGCGTCCACGTCGACGGTGCCGTCGGCGCGGGCCAAAGTCAGCCACAGCAGCGCAGCTTGGGCATCCATGTCGGCCACGCGCCGGATCCCCGCCACGTCGCGGGGATGCAACGAAGCCGAGATCCCGCCGCGCCCGACCAACGCCAACCGTGGACCGCCGCAACGGCGACCACAAGCCCTGGACGTCGACGACCTCGTCCGGACATCGTCGTCCCATATCCGAGGGAAAGCCCCGGCTCGAAAACGGGTCCCGGGGTGACATCACGTCGAAACGCATCGCCGGAGGGCCAAGCCGGGACATGCTGTCCGCATGCCCCACCGCCTCGCCGAGGAGCACTCGTGACGGTCACACCGACCACCGACCACCCCGCCTGGACCACCGGCCCGACCGGCTCGCGTGTACGCCTGCTGGACACCGGATCCGGCCTGTGGCTGGCCACGTTCGACCCGGGCGAGGGTCTGCGGCTGGACGTCGTCACCGGCGAGGACGACCCCAAGCCCGCCGTCACCGTCACCGAACCCGATGAACTACCCGCAGTGCCGAAGCCCTTGAACACCGCGTTGAAAAGCCTGGGCACGGTGGTGCGGATCCCCAACCCCTCACTGTGGGAGGCGATCAGCACCGCGATCCTGCGCCAGGTCGTCCGGGCCGCGCAGGCCCGCAGGATCCATCGCGCCTGGTGTACAACCCACGGCCCCGTCGCCGAGACCACCGCGGGCCGCTTGTCCACCGCCCCCGGGCCCGAGACGGTCCTCACGCTGCCCGAGGAAGCGTTCAAGAACGTCGGCGCCCTGTTCCACTGCACCGCGCTCCAGGCCGCCGCGCACGCCTATCTCCAACACGGCGACCGGTGGCGGGCCCTGCCCGCCGGCGCCCTCGTCGAGGCGTTGGACGAGGTCCCACGCATCGGCCCGTGGACCGCCGCCGCGGCCGCGGCGGACTTCACCGGCGACTTCTCGATCTACCCGCACCACGACCTGGCCGTCCGCACCTGGGCCCGCCGCATCGCCCCAGACCATCCCTGGCCCGCCACCGAAAAGGAGTTCGGCACCCACTGGCGCCGATGGGCCCGCACCGACCGGCAGTTGCACGCCCTGACACTGTTCACACTCACCTGGGGGACGTCACATGCCGACCAACGGCAGTACGGAGGCACCACGGCACAGCACTGACCTCATCGCCGGAGCCGACCCGACACGCACCCTGGACGCCGTGTTCGTCAACGCTCCCCTACGCGACTACACGATGCGCCCACGCGTCAACGACTACACCCTGCCCGTACTCGGCATGGCCTACATCGCCACCCACGCCCGGCACGCCGGCCACAACGTCGGCCTCCTGGACGCCGAGGCACACGGCCTGGGCATCGACGAGAGCGCCGCGATCGTGAACCGGGCCCGACCCCGCTGGGCCGGATTCAACCTCCTCGCCCCCACCTACGCCCTCTCCGCCCGCATCGCCCACGCCCTGGACCCGGACATCAAAATCATGGCCGGGGGCCACCACGCCAAGGCCATGCCACACACGGTGCTGTGCGATCCGCGCTTCGAACGACTGACCGCCCTGATCCTGGGCGAGGGCGAAACCCGCGTCGCCGCACTGCTGGACGACCACACCCGCCGCGCCGCACTCCCGCAGGTGATGTGGCGCGACCCCCACCGAGACGCCATCGCCGTCGGACTTCACCGCGGCGACCCGAATCCCTGGCTGTCCCCGGACGTCGAGCAACTCCCCCTCGTGGACCGCGCGTTCCTGCCCCAGGACCCCTACCCGGCCGCCGACGGCCGGGTGGAGGCAAACATCGTCGGCTCGCGCGGCTGCCCCTACGACTGCGGCTTCTGCGGCGCCGCAGTCTCCATGAACCGCGACCTCACGATCCGCACCCGCACCCCGGCGGGCATCCTCGCCGAACTGGACCACCTCAACGCCCGATACGGCGCGACCGCGTTCCGGTTCGTCGACGACCTGTTCCTCGGCGCAGAACGCATCATCCGCACCGCCATGGACGCCTTCACCGACGACCACACCGGCGAACGCTACGTCTGGGACGCCACCGGCCGCATCAACGTCCTGAATCGCCTCGACGACGCCATGCTCGACACCCTCGCCGCCAACGGCCTGCGCGAGGTCGCCCTCGGCATCGAATCCGGCTCGGACCGAGTCCTGGCGATGATGGACAAACGCATCACCACCGCCATGACCCTCACGGTGGCCCGCCGCCTGATGGAACGCGGAATCGACGTCAAGGGCTACTTCATCCTCGGCTACCCCGACGAACACACCGCGGACCTCACCGCGACCGTCGCACACATCGAACACCTGTGGGCCCTGTCCGACCGCCTGCCCGGCACCTTCCGCGCCTCGGTGTTCGAGTTCCGCCCCTACCCCGGCTCACCCGTGTGGAACCGGCTCGTCCAGGCCGGCCACGACCCCGACCGCATGCAGGCCTACGAAGACGTGGACCTGACCGACGACGGCGCAGACGAAGGCATGCGGCAGCGCGACGAGTTCAACTTCTCCGTCGGCATCGCGTTCTCCCAAACCCCCCTGTCCACCCTCCGCCGCCGGCTCGCCGACCTCACCCGCCGCCAATACGCCCGCACCCACCCCCCGACGGACGCCCGATGAAGGCCCCCGGATACTTCCTGACCGTGGACGGCCCCGGCGGCGTCGGGAAATCCACCACCGTCACCGCGATCACCCACCGGCTGCGCGAAGCCGGGCACACCGTCCACCCCACGACCGAACCCTCCGGCAGCGCCCTGGGCATCGCCACCCGACGCCTGGCCCAGGAGGTACGCGGCACCGCCCTGGCCCTGCTCGTGGCCGCCGACCGACACCACCACCTCGACACGGAGATACGCCCCCACCTCGCCGCCGGCCACACCGTGGTCTGCGACCGCTACCTCGCCTCCAGCCTCGTCCTCCAACGCCTCGACGGCGTCCCGGAGGACTTCATCCGGGTCATCAACACCAGCATCACCCTGCCCGACCTCGCCGTCGTACTCACCGCCCCCGCCACCACCATCACCCGACGCCTGCACACACGCGGATCCCACCACCGCTTCGAGGACGACCCCGACAACGTCACCCGCGAACTCGACCTGTACGAACAAGCGATCACCATCCTGCGGGACATGGCCGTGCCCGTCCTGCGCGTGGACGCGGACGCCCTCACCCCCGCGAGTGTCGCCGCCGCGATCGTGCACGCGACCGGAATCACCTCGGCTAGGGTCACCCCCGACCACGTCCCCCCACCCGAACAGAGAACATGGACCCCGCCACCCCAGTCATCGACGTACACCTCATCCTCCGCGACGGAGACAAGATCCTCCTCTCCCAACGCGGCGGCCCCTACGGCCACGGCCGATGGCACGCCCCCTCCGGCAAACTCGACCCCGACGAAACACTGACCACCGCCACCGCCCGCGAGGCATACGAAGAAACCGGCGTCGTCGTCGACCCACATAGCCTCCGCCTCGTCCACACCGTCCACCACCACCAAGGTGACGGCGCGCCCGACCGCATCGGCTTCTTCTTCGAAGCCACCACATGGGAAAACGAACCCATCAACCGCGAACCCGACAAGTGCCTCCGGCTGGCCTGGTTCACCATCCACGACCTGCCCGAAGACCTCATCCCCTACCCCGAATCCGGACTACGCGCATACCTGAACGGCAAACCCGGCCTCACCACACACGGCTGGCCACACCCCGAGAACGACCGATCGGAAAGCTGAACCACCGACAACCGTTCGTCATCGCCAACACGCCATGGCGAACAGGCGCGCGCCTATGTCCAACCACAACCCCAGTTCACGACCAGCTGCCAACCACACGACGCAAACCTCACCACCGACCGAACACCGCGCAGGCTCGCCCCCACTCACGTGGGGACTTCAGGGTCGGAGCGCCAATCAGCTCATCAGAGAACGGCTCACCCCCACCTGCGTGGGGACTTCCGCGGAGTTCGGCGTTGGCGCGGTTGCGCCAGCGGCTCACCCCCACCTGCGTGGGGAATTCCGGGCGAGCACGACGGCGATTCCGGACATGCTCGGCTCACCCCCACCTGCGTGGGGAATTCGCACCGAGGTGCGTGCCCAGTTCGGCACGGCGCGGCTCACCCCCACCTGCGTGGGGAATTCGTCCTGGATCAGGTAGCCGCTGCGGGCGAGGCCGGCTCACCCCCACCTGCGTGGGGAATTCCGGACCCCGATGACCACGCGTCCATACGTACTCGGCTCACCCCCACCTGCGTGGGGAATTCCCTTGCTGACCTGCGGGTTCTTCGCGACTTTGCCGATCCGTGATGCAAACAGAGTCATTGCGGCAAGATTCCTGCCTGTTTTGCCCTGCCGCGAGGCCCGGCGTCGCGGGCCTGACTTGCTGTGAACGTTCGCCCACCCCAGCCATGGCTCCGTCTGCGGTGGCGCGAGATCGCCGGCGCGGCCGCGGCCAAGTGCGCCGCGCTTCACAATCTCAGCGCAACGACACGAGGTCGGGAGACGATTCCGCCACGCGTCCCCACGAGTCACGCGCCAGACCCGACCGGGATGTCGGGGCCGAGAACGGGCGTGAGCGCCCCCGGTTCATTCATCCACCCCCGTGGCGACGTGGCGACTCGCGGGTGGTGGTGGCGTGTCAGCGGTAGTCGTCGGGGTGGCTCTGCATCCAGGTGTTGATCTGGTCCCGGGTGCCGATCAGCGTGGTCTGATGCTTCTTCAGGTTCTCGAAGGATCGGTCGCCGCCGACTTCGGCGTCGAGTGCCTTGATCAGGGCGATCGGTTCGGGGAAGTGACCGGCGCCCTTCGGATCCGTCTTCATGGCCCGGTCCAGGCGGTGCAGTTCGTCGTGGACCCGCCCGAGGAAGTAGGCGCAGGTGCCCGGTGTGCAGGTGTCCTTCAGGGTCGCCTGGAGCCCGGCGAACGCGTCCCGTACCTTCACCTCCGAAACCGCGGCCGACGGGTCTAACGCACTCTCGGATGCACCCGCCGCGGCCGTCTCATGTGATCCGCCATTCGAGCTGTCGCAGGAGACGCCGAACACGACGGACACCGTCACGGCAAGCACCGCCCTGCGCACCGATGGTGTGAACGCCTTGAACATGGAAGCCTCCTGCGGTCGTAGAGTCGCACGACCTTAGCGTCACGGACGGGAAACCGCACACAGGAGCCGTGCACCCGCTTCGACCAGCCCTCACAGCCCGGGCACGAGGCTCCCCGCGCCGAACACCGGTCCCCGATCCGCGACTTCGCCGTCGACCTCGACCGACGTGACGATCACGTTGCGCATCGCCGGGAACAACCACTCCGCGGGAAGGGACTGCCCGCCCTCCATGACGCACGACTTCGGCCGTGGTCGTCCGACACAGGAGCCGTTTCGGGCAATCTCCACGGCCGCGAACTGCCTTGGCTATATACGGAGCATCAGCTTCATCGACCTGATGCTGTTGGTGCTCTTTCGTGGATTCAGTGTGTTCGCGGGGTCGTGAGTTCGTCACACCCATTCGGGGTCGGGCGACCCGCCGACGCCCGGGGCGGACGCGGCCGGACGGGGCCGGTCCGGCGACCGGCCCCGTCCTTGGCGTCCCTGGGACCGCGCCAACGCAGCCGGCCGGGGTCGTACCGATACTGCCGCGCCCGGACCCGCCGCAGAACCTGCATCGATTCGATGGCTGGGCCCGCAGCCTCGGAGGGCATCCGACACGTGTACCGCACGCAGCAGCAACGTGCCGTCCGCGCCCACTTGTTCCGCGTACGCGTCCAAGGCGGCCTTGCCCTTGGGCAGCCGGTCGTAGCGGAGCGACCGGCCGTAGCGCATGCGAGTGGTACAGGCGCTCGCGGCGCAGGACAGCGCCCTCCTCCGTTCCTGGGCACGGCGTCGTACTCGGCCACGATCCGCACCTTGTACTCGGGACTGGGGCTACGGCGCTCCGGTCTCGGCACAGAGTCGGACCCGACGGGCTTCGTGCCGTTCATGGGAGGCGGTTCTCCTGTCGTGGCCCTCTCGGGCCAACCCGACGATACGAGAGGTCTCACCCGAGGCTGACAGAGAGGGGAAGGAGCCTACGGCCGGGCGAGGACACGGTCACGCGTACGCGTCCTTCGGCGCGGCCCGCGCCGAGCAGTGCCGATGGCTCGCCCGAGACTGTGCCATCCACGACCCTGCACAACCTGAACACCACTCCGATCCAACCGCGCCCGTCCCGCGCTCGACACCGACGAGCACCTGCTGCGCCACTACCGCCACGAGGCCCTGATCGGCAGGACCGCCCGCGACGGATCGAGGCAGGCGGCGGCGTCGATCATGGTTGATGGCGGCCACAGAACTTGCGCTCAGCATCGAACGGGTCTCGAGGTATGCGCAGGCGGGTACGCTCCCACGCTCCTGTCAAGTTGTCCCAGAAGCGACCCGCGGTCAATGGTTTCCGGGTGGAATCGAGGAGTTCCTTGAGGTCGCCGCAGGACAGCGCGTGCCGTGCCGCGGCCAGGCCGTCCCGGGTGACGGCGATGCTGCCGGGGGGTGGGTCAAGGACCTGAGGGTCGAGGTCGAGCGCGAGCAGCCAAACGTCGTCGATGAGCTTGCCGTGGCCGGGCAGCTTCTTCTCCCAGCCGGGGGTGTATTCGAGATGCGCGCCCACGGTGTGTGCGAGGCCCCACATTTCGACGATGCGTTGATCGAGGGGCACCACTGCGCCGGTCACGCCGAGGTACCAGCCGGGTATGGAGATTTTGGTGCCCTTGTACATCGGGTTGAGGGGCATGAGGAGATCCGGGCCGAAGTCACCGGGCCGGAGACGCAGCAGGACCGGCGTCTTTGCCGCGAGTGCTGCGTCCACGCTCTCTCGCAGTCCGGGAAACGCCGATGTCCAGGCGCGAATGTTGTCGGCGTTTTCATTGCCGGTGAGTCTGGTGTCCTCGACGCGGACGCGGACCGTCTGCGAGTTCGGGTCGAGGGTGGTCGTGTGCCAGGGCCCCGCGACAACCGCGCACCAGGTCCCGATCGACACCGTGATCGCGGCCAAAGCGCGGGTGCACGGAATGAGGAACACCGGGAGCAGCACGAGGTACATCGCCGGGAGCAGCATGCGGGCGTGCATGTAGTCCCCGCCTACCTTGGTGACGTAGGCGGTGAGCGCGAGGGCGGCGCATACGGGGGTTGCCGGTACCAGGAGGGCGCGGTCGAGCGAGTGGCGTTTGGCGATCAGGCATGCGGCGATGAGCAGGAGGGCCGCGGGTGCGTACAGCGCGTACGGGTCGGCGAAATCCCGCAGGTATCGCACGCCGGCGGCGAGTTCGGTTTGGCCGGCTTCCTTGGTGAGTGCGGGCATCGGTAGGAGCAGGCCGTAGTAGCCGGCTCGGAAGACCTCGTAGGAGATCGGTAGCGTGCCCAGAGCCGCCAGTTGCGCTGCGGCCTGCGGGAATGAGGGACGGCGTAGGAGCCATGATGCGGTGAAGAAGATGACGGTGACCAGGAACAGGTCGGGTCGCACGAGTACACCCAAGCCGTAAACGACGGCGTGTGCCGCGAGTTCGAGCGGGCTGGGGTCGTTGCGTAAGCGTACGAGCAGCCACCAGCATGCGCTCAGCCAGAGTGTACCCAGTCCGGAGTCGAGCCCGGCCGAAGCGAAGTCCTGGAAGGGTGGGACGGCGAAGATCACCAATACCCCGGCGGGGAGCATCCAGCGGGTGGCCGCGTTCGTGGTGTAGAGACGTCGTGTGGCGTCACAGGCGATGAAGACCCCGGTGACTGTCATGAACAGACCGGTGACGACGGCGATGCGACCGAGGTCTCCGGGCAGCAGTGCGCCCAGGAGGACCAGCACCCATTGCCACAGAGTGCTCGTGTTCGCCTCGACACGTTCGTCTACGTTGAAGACTGGGCCGTGGCCGGCGAGGACCTGCCGTACGGTGCGGAGAAAGATTGTGCCGTCGTCGGTGAGTGCTCGGTTCCGCCACCCCAACACGGCCACTACAAGGGCGGGCAGCCACGTCAGGGCAACGTTCCATGGACCGATCCACCGGCGAGACGGCAGTAAGGGTGACCTCGCGACAGCAGAGGTTGCCTTGTCTTTCACGGCAGGAGAGCTATTGGGCAACGCTTATCCAGTGTTCGATCATGGGCGGGGGCGGGGTAGGGCAGTTGCATGATGCGCTTCTCATCGGCCTTCGAGAATGAGGCGTGCTTTTTGAAGCTGTTCATTACGCTTCGATAGGACGTCGTCGAGTGCTTTTTTGTTCCGATCGATCAATATCTTCTGGTACGCGCTTTCGATCCCGCTCCACGTATTCACGAAATTGACTTGCCTTTTGCAGCCGATGTCTGCTTTCGCGGTTTCGATCTCAAGCGGCGACGGAGGCTGGTCCTGCCGAAATTCTGTATCAAATGGCGTCTTGTAGGAGAAGCCCTTTTCCTTCATGCATTCCGACCACAGTTCGATTACCTTCGTGACTCGTCCGTCCTCTTTGGATATCCTGAACGACTCATGGTTGATCCGCTGCACGACCGGGAAGTCGCTCGGGTATCCGGAATTACCCGTCACCTGTCGCGCGGCCGACGCATTGCAACCCTCCGCAGGCGCTCCTCCTGGTCCGGGCTTTCCGTTTTGCATTCCGGACAGGGCTTTGATTTGCTCTTCGGTCAGCACCTCGTCCGGCCTCGCCTCCGGAAATACCAGTTGGTAACCGTGGGCATCGGCTTCTCGGCTGTCCATGATTCCGTATCGCCTGTTGTGTCGCGGCGGATAGAAGTTCTTTGGGAGGTGCTCTCGAGGCGGCGCCAATCCTGCGCGTCGGACGCAGTCTCGAACCAGGATGTCCAATGCCTTGAGGAGTTTGTCGCTGTCATCCGGGGACAGAAAGTACGGATCGAGCGGTAGCGTGGGCACGACATCATCGGAATAATTCGGCAACGAGTCGACGACCGGAGGCGCGATCTGTGTGACGGGGGCCGATGTCCGGGCGCTGTCGGCGGAGCAGGACCCCAGTATGCATCCCGTTGTGAGCACCGAAAGGAAAAGGACGGGTTTTCCGCAGAGACGGCGCATGGACATGAAAGAGTACATCTCCCGTTTCCGGAGCGCGAAAGCGCGGCGTTCGAGCGGCAGACAACACCGACTGGTACGCCGCGCCTCCGGCTGTCGAGCAGAGAATACTACCGAGCCGCCGCGCTTCCGACCGTCAACTGGTCCAACGTTTGAACGATGCATTTTGATTGTAGGTCTCCACCAAATTCTCTCCGGTGCAAGCGAAGATGAAGTCGGCGGGTCCGGCGTAGTTACTGAGGTAATAGCTGAGGGCGTAGCCCGTGCAAGAGCCGGCGACCTGATAGGTCGCGGACGCGGCATTATTTTTCACTGGTAGTCCAGTGCCCGCGCCGAGTGCAAACTCATACCCTGCGAGATTACCGACCCCGTCGGCATAGGTCAGGTCCCAACCGGCGACCCCGCCCTGCTGGTTGCTGTTGTAGAAGTAGCAGAACGCTCGTGTGGCGCTCCCATGCAACAAGCACCTGGGAGAAGGGGGGGCCGCTTGCGCGCTGGGCGCCTGCCCAACGACAGCAGCACCGGCCAGGACGGTGGAGGCGAGAAGGTACCTGAGGCGCATGGACGAACCTTTCGAGGAGAGAGCGAGCGATATCAGGGCGGGACGATCAAGAAGCGATATCTTTCTCCGGGTTCTGCATCCCGGATTTCACCGTATTTTCGCCGTCGCAGAAAGTCAACACTCTCGACGCACTGCATCGTGCCGAATATTTCGGCAACTTTCTTCGGATACAAACATCTAGCACACCAAGGCTACATTTATTTATCATGGTTGAATATCGTCGACAATGGGCGCTTCTGACTTGGTTTGGCGATGTCTACGTCGGTTCGACCAGTGCAAGATATGATCGGAATACCCTATTCCGCCGCCATCGGAATAGGGTATTCCGCTGCCGGCTGCCGTGTCACTACTACTCGACCCCGAGAGCCCCGTGAGTGCAGAGGGGACCGAAGATTTCTCGGTGGGAATCCGAGTTTCGGGATCATGATTCCCGGGGAGCGCGCGCGGGTTCGTTGCGAACCCATGTTGTGCGACCGCGGTGATGCGGGAGCGTGCGTGGCACCTGGACTCGGTTCGCGCCTCGTCGCGATGAGCGAGACGCATGCTCGTGAAGGCGCCGGCGAGCCGGTGTCGGAACCACCGGCGTTGGCGTCCTTGGTGACCAGGGCGTTCGCCGCGGCCTGGCATGCCGAACGTCGGCCGCGAGATCGCCGACGCCAAGTGCGAAACCGAGGAGACCGTCCTGCGGGGCTCGGGCCACGGCATGCGGAAACGCCGATCGCTACAGCACGTTGCAGCCGCCCATGCGCCCGAACCGGGCGTAAAGACCGGCGAACACGCCCGCCTGGTCGAACACGCCGACCTGCTTGGACACGCAGCCATCTGCGTGTGATCCGCCCTGCGTTGTTGCAGGAGACGCCGTAAGTAACCAATCGCGCAGGTTGCGGTACTCCCACCCCAGGGGCGGTACGGCTGTCCCGCTGCAGGCCCGCGCTTGTCAGGTCGAGTGGGCTCCCGGCGCGCGGACCGGTTCCGAACGCTTGCCCAACCAATCGTGTCGTACGCCACACGAACAGAATGTGACTGGCTGCGATCACTCGGATCAAGGTCCGCTCACCCTGTGTGGTTGCTGCCCACGAATCATCGTCTCTCTGGTAGTCGGATCTTCCGATCGCAATGTCATCGAACTCGTGGGTGGATGGGTTCGCCAAGGGCTGGTGGGGTCCGGAGGAGCAAAGAAGCCCACTGCCGTGGCCTGGGAGAACGGAGCGTATTGGTAAAGAAATTGCAATGACTACCGCGAGTCAACTTATCGGAAATTGCTTCTTGCCCCAGAGGGAGGCGGCTGCTTGAGTGGGGCAGCTTGTTCAAAGCTTGATCGGTTATTTCGTAGGTGATACTGCGGAAAGCGGTAGTTGCGACCAAGACGACACTTAATGCAGGAAGTGTCGCATTTTTCACCCTCCTCCACTCCGACGAGTGGATTGGAAAACGCCGACCCGAGTACGCGTCTGGTGATCTTCTGGGGTGTGCGAAGGGGGCGCAAACGACACCCGAGAAATCAACGTTGCGTCCGCCTGCATCGCTTGAAGTCGACAGGACTCGGGAAGATCCGATTCGGTCGACAGCAAACTGCAGATCCTGCTGATCGAGCAGAGCACTGGGGGCTGACAGTCATAGAAGGACAGCATCGAGGCGATGGGGCGCGCCACGGAACTCGCCCGCGAATGGGAGACTCCGTCAACGCCGGCCCGGTTCTCCGTGAGATGCCGAGGCCGGCCGGTTTCGTCCCGGCCGGCGACCTTCCGGTCGGCCGCGACCTGAAACCGGGATCGTCCGGACTCGACGTGAGGCAACTACGGGTCGTGCCGCATGCTGCGCGCCACAAGACGAGTTCGGACCGGGCCGGCACCCATGGGGGTGCGGAACAGGGAAAGCCGTCGCCCCCTGCTACACAGCTCGCGGTTACGAGGCACCCGGGGCCGACATCGCCATCAAGGATCGCGTTACCCAGACCGAACGATTCCTTCGCTCGGACAAAGACCACGACCATCACCCTTCCGACAGCGAGCTGCCGCACCGCCGGGCACCACGGTGGGCACCGCCGGTACCCGACGGCGGGGCGAGGTGCGACCGGACAGCTTGGGAGACGGCTCCGTCGAGGTCACACCCGTCGCCCCGGACGGGCTGCGGGAGAACGATCGCATCATGGTCGGCGCCAAGCCCAAGGACCCGACCGGATGACCGCCCCGGTGATGGAACTCTCCGACATCGGCCCGAAGCCGTGCGACCTCGTCGTCGCCCCCGGCGAATATGTGACGTTCACCGGCCCCTCGGCCAAGTCCACCTTTCTCAAGGTAGCCGGATTACCGGACCGCCCGACACAGGGCGTCCACACACTCAACGGGATCGATGCGGAATCTCTGAGGCAACGCAACCGCACCGCGTTGCGCGGGTCCCGGAACCGAGCCACCGGCCACGATCGCGCCGAACCTGTCGCCGTGATCCACGAAGGCGTGGCGCAGTGCCCGGGCATCACCACCCTCGACACATCCTCGGCTGTGTTCATCGGCGACGCCCCCTTCCGCGTCATCGGCGTCCTCGCCGGCACCGATCGCAAGGCCGACCTCCTGCTGCCCGTCCTCGTCCCTCGCGCCACTGCCGAGAAGATGTACGGGCCTCCGAAGCCAGGACAACGCGCCACCATTCAAGACGGGTGTTCGGGCGCCTCTTGCCTGCGCCTGCGTCAGGAAACAAGACTTCACAGGCCAGGACCGCAAATGCGTTCCCGGTGCGCCTTCGGAGCAACATTTGCGCTCATGCGTGCACGCCACCACAACACACGGGGAGGCTCGCGCATGGTGACGAATCCAAGCACATCATTCGGTTTATCGGCAGGTCACGTGGCGGCCGTGCGGCATCGCGACGCCAAGCGCGCTGGGAGCAGATTCCGTTCAGCGCGAGGTCGGGTGACGCGGTTGCCATGAGACCCGTCGGCAAACCCGACAATGCAGCAAAAAAAGATCCGTAAACAGACGAGCTGGTAGAAAAGAGGAGTCTTCGTGGTCGATGACATGGTCAAGCGAGCACAGCGGTTCGTGAACTCCGTCTACGGAAGTGTCATCGGAATGACCGTGGACGAGGACGGCAAGACGAGCTGGAACACGATGTACGCCCTCACCCGCGCTCTCCAGTTCGAGTTGCGCATCCCGACATTATCCAACAACTTCGGCCCCACGACACTGGCCACGCTGACGCAGAAGTACCCGAGTCTGAACTACGGCAACATGCCGTCGGCGGACTTTTGCCGCATCATCCAGTCGGCCCTGTACTGCAAGGGGTATGACGGGAGCGACATCAACGGGCTCTACAGCTCGCGGGTCGAGTCGGCGATGATCAAGATGAAGACGGATATGGGGGTGGAGGACCTCTACCCCGGCAGCGATCTGACGCCGAAGATATTCAAGAGCCTACTGAACATGGACGCCTACGTCGTCGTGAACTCGGGCTCCGGTGCGATCCGCAACATACAACAGTGGCTCAACGGCCGTTATACGAATCGCCAGGACTTCTTCGTCATCCCGTGCGACGGTCACAACTCCCGGGACGTGGCGAAGTCCATGCTCTTCGCGGTCCAGTACGAACTGGGCATGGCAGATGGTGTGGCGACCGGAAACTTCGGCCCCGCCACGCAGGCGGGCCTCAAGGCGCATACCGTGTCCCAGGGGTCGATAGGCACGTGGGTGTCGCTGTTCAGGGCGGCGATGAATCTCAACGACCGACCCGTGGCCTTCATCAGTGGCTACGACTCGCTCCTGAACGACGCGGTCCAAAAATTCCAGGCATTCGTCAAACTCCCGGTGACGGGCATCGGTGACTTCTCGACCTGGGCGTCCCTCCTGGCGTCCTACGGCGACCAGTCACGAAAGGGCGAGGCGTGCGACGGGGTCACGAAGATCACCCCCGCACGGGCAGCGGCGCTGAAGGCGGAAGGCATCACGTACGTGGGGCGCTACCTCACCAACCCGAGCACCACACATTTACCGGAGAAGGCGATCCAGCCGGGTGAACTCCAGACGATCGCCACCAACGGCCTTCGTTGCTTTCCCATCTATCAGACCTACGGTCGTGACGTCGCCGGTTTCAACTACGCCGCCGGGCGAGGCGCCGGATACGCGGCGATCAACGCGGCCAGGGACCACGGCTTCAAGGACGGGACGCGCATCTTCTTCGCCGTCGACCTGGACGTCCTCGACCACGAGGTCACCTCGAACATCCTGCCCCATTTCAAAGGAATCCAGGACTCCATGTCGGACGCCGGGAATCCTTACGCGATCGGGGTGTACGGCCCCCGCAACGTCTGTTCGCGAGTGGCCGGGGCAGGGCACTCGACGGCAAGTTTCGTATCGGACATGTCCTCCGGATTCTCCGGCAACTACGGCTATCCGCTTCCCGCCGACTGGGCCTACGACCAGATCGTCGGCCGCACCATCGGGACCGGCGAGGGTTGGATCGAGATCGACAACAACATCGCATCCGGCCGCGACATCGGACAGAACTCGTTCGACCCGCCGCGTGGCCTGCTTCCCGATACCCGCCTCGACGCCTCGACCCTGGTCGCGCTGCAGGATGACCTCGGCAAGTACATGGAATCGATCGGGTTCCCGAACGACGGCGGTGTCAAGACCTATCAGCATTGGAAGTGCTTCCAAACAACTGTCGTCGACCACGACGACGTCATCACCGAGTTGTCGAATCGGTACAACATGCGCAAGGCGTTGATTCAGACGTCAGCGTATTGGGAAATGCGGCACATCGGCCTCGAGGACGAGGCCCAGGATCTTCGCGTCAAGGCGTATCACACAGGTCTCCCCGGGGGTGTGCGGGACTCGTCCACCGGGATCGCGCAGATCACCGGCAACGCGGCCATCCTCGCCTGGAATCACTGCATCGGTAAGGGATATGTGTCCGGCACACTTCGCGACCCCGACAAGGACTCGGACATCTACGCCGTCTGGAAGATGGTGCAGGGCGAAGAGTTCGCGTTGAGGACCGTCGCGCTGATCCACCTTTGGGGTTCGGAGGGCAAGCCGGGCGGCATGAACCCGCCCGGCGGCGAGTACATGCTGAGGTCCATGCGGCTGGACTACACGGAGACGGAGACGTTCGAAGTCCTGCGCCGTTATCAGGGCTGGGGCGATGAGGCGGTGGCGCATGCGGGAAAGCGCATGGCCCTCTACCAGATCCTCGAGAAGTACAACGGTATCGCGCGAAACAGGTGACCGCAGAAATGGTGTTGGCAGCAGATCCGTTCGCATTGCCCGACCCGGTCGTTCTGTTGCTGATCATTCTGGTCGGACTGGTAGCCACTCCCACGCTTTTCGTGTACGCGTTCAAAACCATGGCGCGCCACGGGATTCGCAAGTCCGGCAGCGCCGTGACCCTGCGGTATCTGGCGGCTTTCGCCGCCGGTGCCGCGCTCGCCGTCTACGCGTGGGGCGCCCTCGGTTTGTTGATGGATGAGACAGCGGCGGCCCAAGCGTGCAAGGACGCGGTGGGTCCAGCGCGCGCGGGGAGCGTCGACCGGTACGAGTTTGCGCTCGTCCCGCTGCGGTTCGGGTGTCACGTCGCCGGCGACGGTACGTACGAAGCCGTGATTGCCGGCTACGTCAACCCGACCGTGCTGGGGCTGGTGCTGCTTGCCGTCGTTCTCGCCGTTTTCGCCGCGTTCGAATCAGCCGACCGCAACGTATCCGACAACTCTCCGACAGAGAAAAACGAAGGGAAGCAGACTCGATGAGCACATCGCGCATATCGCGCCGGAACCTGTTCACCGGTGCCGCGGTGATCGGCGCCGCAATCGCCCTCCCCGCTTCCGGTTTCCTGTCCGCTCCCGCGTACGCGGCGGACGACGCGTCGAGCTCGTCGCAGCACGAGCAACTGTCGACGGGCCCGACGTCCCGCAACGGATGGGAGATGGAAAAGGTCACGGACAACCGCGGCCACATCTATACCCGCCCTGTCCCCGGCGTTCCCCTCGCGGGTGTCCAGGTGCGCATAGGCGACGTCGAAATGGTCCTCGTCCACGTCATCCGTCGCTTCCACTACGAGATCGACCAACTGGGCAACGGCGACGTCGTCGGGTGGCGCGCTCCGAGAAGCGTGCGGAACGACCGGCCGGAGTCCAACCAGGCATCCGGGACGGCGGTACAGATCCGGCCCGGCCACTACCCGGCCGGCGCACAGGGCGGCTTCTTCCCCTTACAACTGACGGTGATTCGGGACGTGCTCGCCGAACTCGACGGCGTGGTTCGCTGGGGCGGCGACGACCGCGACGTGGACGAGGCTTTGTTCTACATCGATGTCAGGCCCGGTGACGGCCGATTGGCGGAGGTGGCCAACCGGATCCGCGGTTGGCAGGACGAGGCGGGCAAGGGCGCCGGTGCCCCCGTGGACGTGACGTCGCGGACGCGGCGCGGTGCGGCGGAGGCGATGGAGAGCCGCCAGCGGACTCCTGCGGCGTAGCCCCCACTCCGACTCCCGTGGTCGGTGTCTCGCCACCCGGATGGCAGTCGGGCCGAAGGCGGCGTTCTCTGTCTCTTATACAC